>NZ_JAVRQA010000571.1:0-8624 GCF_032161845.1 Mycobacterium sp. | reverse complement strand
AAAACATCTCCTCGAACACCGTCAGCATGCCAAGGCCGGACGGTTCGCCTGCCTGCGTGGCGAAGAGTTCTACCGAATAGAGGCCGACCTTGGCCGCCTCCTGGATGATGGGCCACGGAGTCTCCTCCCGCTCGTCCCACTCCGCCGCCGCGGGTCGGACGACCTTCTCGGCGAAGTCGTGCACCCAGTCTCGAACCTCGATCACGTCGTCGGGCAGCTCGAGCGAAAACGTCATTACGACTGGTCCTTTCGGCGGATTCGTGCCGCGCATGGGTGGCCGAATGGTCGTCCGTGGCAACCACGTCAGTTCATTCGGTGAACAACTGTACACACGCCGTACGTACCCATCTAAGCACCCCCGGCTAAATCATTACGGCTTGACGTATATTACGTCGCACCGTAATGATTGACGACGTGTCCGCTCCCGCCACCGCCCTCCTCGCCACCGTCGCCTTCCTGGCCTGCGCACAGTTCGGCGGAGGTCTATACGAACATCGCGTCCTCGATCCGGTCTGGCCCCACCGCCCGGCCATCATCCAGCCTCGCAACGGCGGTGTCTCCCGCCGCAGGTTCTGGATTCCCGCGCACGTCGCGTTCGAACTGACGCTGATCGCGGCCATCGTCACTAGCTGGAGCCATCCCCCGGTACGGGCCGCGCTGTTCGCCGCGGTCGCCAGCCACGCGGCGATGCGGATCTGGTCCTTCGCCGACTTCATCCCGAAGGCCGCCGCGTTCGAGAAGGCCGACCCGGCGACCATCGACCGCGATGCCGCCGCGCGATGGTCGAGACGAAGCCTGTTCCGTCTCCCCCTCGATGCCATCACGTGCGCCGCCACCCTCACCGCCCTGGTGGCCGCCTCGTGAACGGGAAGCCTTCGAGGACAGAGCTTCTGGCGCATCTCCGTCGCGTCGGTCGCGAGCACAGCGACGCCACCGTTCTATTCCACTCGGCTCTGGCTACTCAACTTGGCCTACATCCCACCGATTACAAGGCGCTCGGGGTGCTCAACCGGCTGGGCCCCATGAGCGCCGGAGACCTCGGTCGCCATACGGGTCTGGCGGCCGCATCGGTGACGAACCTCATCGACCGACTCGTCGCCAAGGGGTTTCTGCGACGCGAACCCGATCCCACCGACCGGCGCCGCGCGCTCCTGCACGCCGAGATCGACGACCTCGCCGACAACGAGTTCTTCGCGTCGTGGCAACGGTCGGCGGCGAAGGTATGGCAGCGTTACTCGGACACGGAACTGGCCGTCATCCTCGACTTCCTGACCGATACCGCCGAACGACTGCGTGCGCGCACCCAGGCGGTGACGGACGTCGGGACAGGCAGCCCGAACGACTAGGAACGGCGCCCCATGCCGCACGACCAACCGAGTGAGCCGCTTCGGACGTCGACGGCAACTCTCGGCACGCGTTACGCGGTGGGATTGACCTTTGCACACCTCATCACCGCCGCCGAGGTACTCGCCATCGTGTGGTCTCTCACCGGCCAGACGTTCGGCACCACGCAGGCTCTTCTGACGCAGAAGAACATGGTGATCCTCGCGATCGTCATCCTGGCGGGCACCATCGTCGTCGCAGTCGACGGCTACCGGCACATCGCACCGTCACTGCGCTGGTTTCTCTCCGAGACCATGCCCGACGACCGTCAGCGGCGTGGCGCGATCAACATCGTGCGGCACCAATGCGTCCTCCTGCTCACTGTGTGGGCAGTGAGCGGTGTCGTCCTGTTGTTGTCCAACGTCGACGCCGGGGTGGGCCCCGCGATGCTGATCGGCTTCGCCATCGCCTTCGGCGGAACCTCGACCGTGAGCACCGGCCTGCTGTTCACCCAGCGCATCTACCGGCCGATCGTCGCCGCTGCCACCGTCGAGGACTTCAATTCCCGTACGACCGCTCCGGGCATTGCCAGCCGTCTGGTGGTGATGTGGTTGTTCAACAGCGCCCTGCCAAGCGCCATCATCGTCGGACTGATCCTGTGCAAGGCCAATGGCTGGTTGATCCCCACCACCGCCTCGTTGGACGTTCCGATCGTCGTCCTGTCGGCGGTGTCGGTACTGCTCGGCTTGCGCGCCCTGATCCTGGTCGCAGGCTCGATCGCGGATCCGGTCCGAGACGTCGTCGACGGCATGGCCGAGGTCGAGCAGGGGCGTCTCGGGTGCACCGTCGACGTGTACGAACAATCCGAAATCGGAAGGCTGCAGCGCGGATTCAACAGCATGGTGAAGGGCTTGGCGGAACGCGACCGCATCCGCGACCTGTTCGGCCGCCACGTCGGTCCCGCCGTCGTGAGACTTGCCATGGAGGGTGACGACTCCTTGACGGGCGAGGTTCGCGACGTCGCGATCCTCTTCATCGACCTCGCGGGTTCCACCACGTTGGCCGCCACCCTCAGCCCGCCGGAGGTGGCAGACATCCTCAACGACTTCTTTCAGATCGTCGTGGCAGCGGTGGACGAGGGGGCGGGTTCGATCAACCAGTTCCAGGGCGACGCGGCACTCGTCGTGTTCGGAAGGGACCAGCCTGCCGATGCGGCGCTGGCCACCGCCCGCGCACTATCGGCGGACCTCCGCAGGTTGCCCATCGTCGACTTCGGCATCGGCGTCTCGGCCGGACCGGTCTTCGCCGGCAACATCGGTGCCGAGAATCGCTACGAGTACACGGTGATCGGCGATCCCGTGAACGAGGCGGCGCGCCTGGCGGACAGCGCAAAGTCCACGCCGGACAGGGTGATGGCCTCCGGTGCCGCACTCTCGCGCGCCGAGAACGGCGAGCGAGAACAGTGGGTGACCCACGCCTCGGTCGTCCTGCGCGGACGGGCCGAACCCACCCAGGTGTCGATCCCCCGCCTCCACCGGGACGAGAATGGCCGACATGACGACCGTTGAGCCCTTCCGCATCGCCGTAGCCGATGACGTACTGACCGACCTGCGTCGACGACTGGCCGACACCCGCTGGCCCGAGGCCGAATGCGTGGACGACTGGAGCCAAGGAATCCCGCTGTCGTACACCCGTGAACTCGCGGCGTACTGGGGCAACGACTACGACTGGCGCTCCCGCGAGGCCGCCCTCAATCGCCTCGACCAGTTCACCACGGAGATCGACGGACTATCAATTCACTTCGTACATCAGCGTTCTCAGCACCCCGATGCCTTCCCCCTCGTCATCACGCATGGCTGGCCGGGGTCGATCGTCGAGTTTCAGAAGGTCATCGCGCCACTCACAGACCCCACCTCGCATGGCGGCAGGGCCGAAGACGCGTTCCACGTCGTGTGCCCCTCGCTGCCTGGCTATGGCTTCTCCGGAAAGCCGACCGCGACGGGCTGGAACACCGACAGGATCGCGCGCGCGTGGGACACGCTGATGGTGCGACTCGGCTACGACCGCTACGGGGCGCAGGGCGGCGACTGGGGTGCGGCGGTGACGACCGACATCGGGCGGAACGTCGGCAACTGCGTCGGTATCCACACGAACTTTCCGATCGGCAGGCCACCTGCCGACGCGATGGCGAACCCGACCGACGAGGACAAGGTCGCCTTCGCAGCACTGAAGCACTACCGCGACGTCGATTCCGGCTACTTCAAGCAACAGGCCACCAGACCGCAAACGCTCGGCTACGGACTGGTGGATTCGCCTGCGGCACAACTGGCCTGGATCGTCGAGAAATTCTGGTCCTGGACCGACTGCGACGGCCATCCTGAGAACGCGCTCAGCCGAGACGAACTGCTCGACAACGTGACGCTGTACTGGGTGACCGCCAGCGGCGCGTCGTCGGCCAGGCTGTACTGGGAGAGCAGGGCGGCATTCGGCTCGAGTGGCCGGGTCGAACTACCAACGGGCGTCGCGTCGTTTCCGAAGGAGGTCAGTCAGCCACCGCGCTCGTGGTGCGAGGCCAACTACAACATCACCCGCTGGACCACCATGCCGCGGGGCGGTCACTTCGCGGCGTTCGAACAACCCGAACTCTGGGTCGACGACGTCAGGGCGTTCTTCGCGACCGTGCGTTGACGGTCATGTTGCGCTCCGGCCGTCCTGTCGCCTCACGCGTAATATGAACGCGGACAATGCCAGAACGAGAACGACGCCACCCAACACTCCGATCTCGACGATCGCCCGGGAGAACTCCGGCCCCTTCTCCAACAGCGTCGCCGCCTCTACCGAGAGCACGACGATCTCCTTGATGCCGGCCAGGATTCCCACGATCAGAAACGGCTCCGCCACGATCTCGTGCGAACGCAGGCAGGCCCGAACCGCATAGCGCAGTTCCACGAAGATGAACAGCAATAGCAGACCGTCGAGGACTTCGAGCATCAGCGTGGAGGCCGCCGTGCTCCGCAGCCGCAGCATCGTGTTGAACTGCGCGACGAGCAGGGCCACCGCCCCGAATGCCAGAACGACGGCGATGGCCCAGTAGACCGCGTCTTCGACGCCGCTCAGTACCCGGTCGGCGAGGCGCTGCCGATCTTCTTCGTCTTCCTCGACGCCATCGTCGACGTCTTCGCTCTTCGACATCGCCCGGTCAGCGGTTGAGCCACCAGATGCGGCTCGACAACGCCGTCGCGAAGGTGCACCACAGCGGGTAGGGCCAGAGTGCCTTCGCCGGAGCGCCGTTCACGCGGACCGCACGCCGCGTCAGGTCGGCGCTGCTTGCGGCGAGCGCTCCCGCCAGCACCGCGGATGCACCAAGCTGTCGGCGATTGAAGAAGAGCCACGACCAGCTCCCGTTGAGAAGCAGATTCAGCGCGAGCAGACCCGTGAACGTCCTGGCCTCCTGGCCGTCGCCGCGCCCGTCGAGTTCGTCGATGGTGGCGGCCGACACCACGGCGATGTCGGCGTACAGCAAAGGCCAGACGATCGGAAAGGCTTGTCTCGGCGGCTGGAAACTGGGCTTGCGCAGTTTCTGGTACCAATCCGACTGAACTGCTGGGCCACTCGCGAAACCTCCGACTACGGCGGTGGCCGCGGCCGCACCTGCCGTCTTGGCAAGTGTCAGTGCACGCATGCGAACTCCTTCCGGTGTCGGGGAACTACCCGGGCGCCCTTCGGGTCAAACGACGCGTGAGCGCGACCGAAGAGTTCGGTAACCGCCGTAGAGCGCCAGTGCCACGAAGAAGTTGACGAAGTACGCGATGTCGGCGCCGTGCCACTTCTCGGCGACCGCGCCTACGAAGATCGACGTGTCCATGAACGGCACCGCCACCACGTAGGCCGCCACGAAGGTCACCAGGGCAGCGACCGCATCGGCCCGCGCGGTGAGCTCTTGCGCGGGATCGATGGTCTCGCGTCCTCGGCGGGGCTCGTCGGCTCCTCGCGTAAGCGCTCGTCGGCGCAACCACCAGTCCACCGACACGATCGCCACGAACGCCGGAATCCAGTAGCTGACGAAGAGCAGCACGTTCTGGAAGCGGGCCGCGGTGTCGGCGGAGTGCAGCCAGAGGATGAGGCCGAATGCCATCACCGTCACGACGACCGATGACAGCGGCCGGCGAACCCGGACACCGAGCGTCTGCAGGGCCAGTGAACCGCTGTAGTCGTTCATCACTCCCGAGCCGATGGACGCCAACGCGATGATCAGCAGTGCGAGCCCACCGAGGAAGCCGCCGCCCATCACGGACCGGACGCCTTCGGCCGTCTGCTCGGACACCAGCTCGCCTGCCGCGATGCCGATCCCCTGGACGAACACGTAGGCGACGAAGATGCCCGCGAACGTGTATCCGAACACGCTCAGTCGCGACGATCGCGCGGGCAGGTACCGACTGAAGTCCGACGCGTAGCTCGCCCACGACACCGCCAGGCTCAGCGAGATGGTCACCTCGAGGACGAAGGCACCGATCAGATCGGGTCCCTGCACGGCGGGCGGCGTCACGATGTCGTGGCCGCCGACGAGCTTGACGGCGAACACGACGAACGTCACCAATAGGACCACGGTGAGCACCGCCTGCAACCGGTGGATCATCTCGTAGCCGAAGAAGCCGACGACACCCTGGACGCCGAGGACGATCAGCACAGCTGCCCAGAACGGGATGCCGAGGAGCAGCGCCAGCGCCTCGCCGCCGAACAGGCCGACCAGCGCGTCCCAGGCGATCGACGACAGCCACTGCAGCGCTGCGGGCAGGACGACACCACCGCCGAAGGCCATCCGCGAGCTCGGCAACTGGGCCGTGCCCGTGCGCGGACCCCATGTCGACAGGTAGCCGACGACGAGCGATCCGAGAAGCGTGCCGATGACCATCGCGAGCAGGCCGAGCCAGAACCCGAGGCCCAATACGATCGCCAGCGCGCCGGTGAAGACACCGGTCATGTTGACCTGCGGGGCGAACCACACCGTGAACAGCCGCCGTGGGTTGCCATACCGCCGATCGCCGGGGACCGGCGCGATGCCGTGGGTCTCGACCGACAGGTCACCGACGCCGCTCGGCGTCCTTCCACTGAATGGCAACGCGGTGAGCGCGCTACGCGGGGCGCCCGGCGCCAGCCCCGAATCGGTGGCTTCCTGAGTCATCTGTTCATTCGATCATGAGCGTCTGCGGCGAGCGTCCACCCGCTTGCCCCCGGAAGCGGAATCGGCGACATAGCTACCTCAGCAGCGAGGGATTCCATCGTCGAAATGTAAATTCGTTGCGGATTCGCTTGCGAAGGTCGTCATGATCGGCGAAGGTTTACCCACAGCGCACGGGGCTGGATCGGGCCGAATCTGCTCAAGGAGGACCCGTTCTTCGTGCCAAGAACCGGGAGGTAGTCCTGAGCGGCACACACGGCACCGCGGTCGACGGCACCACGGGCAAGGTTGCGGACGGTCTCGAGCCGGGCCAACCGGTCATCGAGATCGACCACGTGACGAAGAGTTTCGACGATTACGTCGCCGTGGCAGACGCCGACTTCTCCATCGCATCGGGTGAGTTCTTCTCCATGCTGGGCCCGTCGGGCTGCGGCAAGACGACCACGCTCCGGATGATCGCGGGTTTCGAGACGCCAACGACGGGGGCGATCCGCCTAGAGGGTGTCGACGTGTCGACGGTGTCGCCGCACAAGCGCAACGTGAACACCGTGTTCCAGCACTACGCGCTGTTCCCGCACATGACTGTCTGGGACAACGTGGCCTACGGCCCGCGAAGCAAGAAGATCGACAAGAGTGAGGTGAAGCGCCGTGTCGACGAGCTCCTCGAGATCGTCCGGCTGACCGACTTCGCCAAGCGCAAGCCCGCACAACTCTCCGGTGGGCAGCAGCAACGCGTCGCGCTGGCGAGGGCACTGGTCAACTACCCGAGCGCGCTACTCCTCGACGAGCCGCTCGGCGCGCTCGATCTCAAGCTGCGGCACGCCATGCAGTTCGAACTCAAGCGCATCCAGCGCGAGGTGGGAATCACCTTCGTCTACGTGACCCACGACCAAGAAGAGGCGCTGACGATGAGTGACCGCATCGCGGTCATGAATGCAGGCAACGTCGAACAGATCGGCACCCCCACCGAGATCTACGACCGACCGTCAACGGTCTTCGTCGCCAGCTTCATCGGACAGGCGAACCTATGGCCGGGCACCCAGAACCGGATGGACGGCGACTTCGCCGAGCTTTCGGTTCTCGGCACGACGCTGCGGGCCAAGCCGGGCGACACCGCGATCGAACCCGGCGGGCACGCCACCCTGATGGTGCGACCGGAGCGCGTGCGTGTCTCGATCGACCCGCCCGAGGGCGACGTTGCGACGGTGTCCGCGACGGTGACAGACCTGACGTTCCAGGGCCCGGTGGTGCGCCTTTCGATGGATGCACCCGACGGATCTCCGATCGTCGCGCACGTCGGCACCGAGCAAAATCTGCCCCTCCTTCGGCCCGGTGACCGGGTCCACGTGGCATGGACGCCCGACGCCTCGCTGGTTCTCCCGGCGGCCGACATTCCCACCACCGAGGATCTGGAGGAGATGTTCGACGCTCCCCCCGAGCCCTGACGGTCGAAACCCCTTCTCCGACATCCACTCCCCCCAGCACCACCACGAAAGGCACCTTCATGGCGAACGAGATCGACCCTCAGATGATGGCGCGGCTGGCATCGGCGCGAACGTCTCGGCGACGATTCATTGGGGGCGGTGCCGCCGCCGCGGCCGCGCTGGGCCTTGGCGGGTCGTTCCTCGCCGCGTGTGGTTCGTCCAGCACGACGAGTTCCAGCAGCACATCCGCGGCGCCGGATGACGGCAAGCCGGCCACCGGCACTCTGCGAATCTCGAACTGGCCGCTCTACATGGCCGACGGTTTCGTCGCCGCCTTCCAGAAGGCCAGCGGCCTGACCGTCGACTATAAGGAAGACTTCAACGACAACGAGCAGTGGTTCGCCAAGAACAAGGAACCGTTGTCGCGCAAGCAGGACATCGGCGCTGACCTCGTGGTGCCCACCCAGTTCATGGCGCTGCGGCTCAAGGAGCTGGGCTGGCTCAACGAGATCAGTGACACCCGGGTGCCCAACAGGAAGAACCTGCGGCCCGACCTGTTGAACGACAAGTCGGACCCGGGCCGCAAGTTCACCGCCCCGTACATGACCGGCATGGTGGGACTGGCGTACAACAAGGCCGCGACGGGCCGTCCGATCACGAAGATCGACGACCTGTGGGATCCGAAGTTCAAGGGCAAG
>NZ_JAVRQA010000570.1:0-27499 GCF_032161845.1 Mycobacterium sp. | reverse complement strand
GCCGTCGCGCGCACCGCGCCCGCGCGGGCGGCGTTCGTCTCGGGTGAGTGGGGTGCGGTGGCCTCGCTGTCCCCGGAACTGTTCCTCAGCCGCATCGGCGAGCACGTGGTGTCGAGTCCGATCAAGGGCACGTTGCCACTCGATGAATCACCCTCGCACTTGCGCGAATCGGTCAAGGACGTGGCCGAGAACATCATGATCGTCGACCTCGTCCGCAACGACCTCGGTCGCGTCGCGGTGACCGGGTCCGTCACGGTGCCCGAACTGCTGGTGGTCCGCCGGGCACCGGGGGTCTGGCATCTGGTGTCGACGGTCTCGGCCCGCGTCGACCTCGACGTGCCCATGTCCACGATCCTCGACGCTACGTTCCCCCCGGCGTCGGTGACTGGCACGCCGAAGGGCCGTGCCCGCCAACTGCTGGCGACGTGGGAACAAGCCCGGCGCGGAATCTACTGCGGGACGGTTGGTTTGGCCTCACCGATCGCGGGCACCGAGCTCAACGTCGCCATCCGCACCGTCGAGTTCGACGATGCAGGACGCGCGGTGCTTGGCGTCGGCGGCGGCATCACGGCCGATTCGGATCCCGATGCCGAGTGGCGCGAGTGCCTGCACAAGGCCGCGCCCATCGTCGGCACGTCTGCGGATGACTCACGCGCGAGCGCGCAGCACCGCGTCGTAGAGCTGACGCCGTGATGGCGCGCCGGGGTTCTCGGCGATCACCTCGGCGCAGGCGTCCTTGACCCCGGCGCCGGCCTCCACCCGCTCAATGACCTGAGCCACCAGTGTGTCCATGTCGACGCGGGGCTCGGCCCCCGCCACGACGACGGTGATCTCGCCGAGCACGCCGTCGGCGGCCCACGCGGCGAGCTCCGCCAGGGTGCCGCGCTTGACCTCCTCGTGGGTCTTGGTCAGCTCGCGGCAGACCACCGCCAGCCGGTCGGGACCCAGTTGCGCAGAAGCGTCGGCCAGGCATTCGGCGAGTCGGCGCGGAGACTCGAAGAACACCGACGTCCGTCGCTCCCCGGCCAGCGTGGCCAGCCACGTCAGCCGCGCAGAGTGCTTGCGCGGCGCGAAGCCCTCGAAACAGAACCGGTCCGACGGCAGGCCGGACACCGCGAGTGCCGTCGTCACGGCCGATGGGCCGGGAAGGCAGCTGACGGTCAAGCCCGCGGCTGCGCAGGCCGCGACCAGCCGATAGCCCGGATCGCTGATCAGCGGCATGCCCGCATCGCTGACGACCAGCACGGTCGCCCCGGCCGTGACCTCCTCGACCAGCCACGGCACCCGCGCGGCTTCGTTCTGGTCGAAGAAGCTGACGACCTTGCCCGACGGTGTGACGTCGAGCGCCTGCATCAGCGTTCGGACGCGGCGGGTGTCCTCTGCGGCGACGACGTCGGCACTGCCCAGCGCCTCGACGAGTCGTGCGGAAGCGTCGCCTGCCTGGCCCAACGGCGTGGCGGCCAGTAGCAGTCGACCGGTTGTCACACCGAACAGAATACGATCGCTCGTGTGACCGCCCCGCCCATCGAGAGCACGCGATCGGTTCCGGTCATCAGCCCGGGCCCCCTGGTGCCCCTCGGCGACTTCGGTCCCACCGACCGGATGCAGGGCTGGGCGATGACGTCGGTGATCATGGCGCTGGCGTCCCTGACCAGGTTCCTCAACCTCGGTTCGCCCACTGACGGCCGCACCCCGATCTTCGACGAGAAGCACTACGCACCCCAGGCGTGGCAGATGCTCGGCAACCACGGCATCGAGGACAACCCCGGCTACGGCCTGGTGGTGCACCCTCCCGTCGGCAAGGAACTGCTGTCGCTCGGTGAGGCCCTTTTCGGCTACACCGGGCTGGGCTGGCGGTTCGCCGGCGCGGTGTGTGGCGTCGTCGTGGTGGTGCTGGTGGCGCGAATCGTCCGCCGGATCACCCGGTCGACGCTGATCGGCGGCATCGCGGGCCTGCTGATCATCGCCGACGGGGTCAGCTTCGTCTCGGCGCGCACCGCCCTGCTTGACATCTTTCTGGTGGTGTTCGTGGTGGCGGCGTTCGGTGCGCTGATCGTCGACCGGGACCAGATGCGTGCGCGGATGCACGACGCCCTGTTCGACGGTCGCATCGCGGAGACACCGTGGGGACCTCGTCTCGGAGTCCGCTGGTGGCGGTTCGGGGCAGGCGTGCTGCTGGGTCTTGCCGTGGCCACCAAGTGGTCCGGCCTGTACTTCATCCTCTTCTTTGGGCTGATGACGCTGGCGTTCGACGTGACCGCACGGCGCCAATATCGCGTGCCGCGACCGTGGCTCGGCACCCTGCGGCGTGACGTCGGACCCGCGATCTACGTGTTCGGCCTCATCCCCCTTGGCGTCTATCTCGCCTCGTATGCGCCGTGGTTCGCCTCGGAGACCGGGATCAACCGGCACGAGGAGGGCCAGTCCTTCGCCAGTGGCGGCCTGATGCCCGATGCCATCCGGTCGCTGTGGCACTTCACCTACGGCGCCTTCAAGTTTCACTCCGGGTTGACCAACGCGGCGGGCAATCATCACCCGTGGGAGTCGAAGCCGTGGACGTGGCCGATGTCGTTGCGGCCCGTGCTGTATGCGATCGACCAGGACAACGTGGCGGGGTGCGGCGCCCAGTCATGCGTCAAGGCCGTGATGCTCGCCGGTACCCCCGCGATGTGGTTCATCGCGGTGCCGATACTCGCGTGGGCGGTGTGGCGGTCGTTCGTCAAGCGTGACTGGCGATATGCCGTGGCGCTCACCGGATACTGCGCGGGCTACCTGCCGTGGTTCGCCGACATCGATCGACAGATGTACTTCTTCTACGCCGCTCCGATGGCGCCGTTCCTGGTGATGATGATCGCGCTGATCCTCGGCGACGTGCTCTATGCGCCTCGGCAGAACGCCGAGCGTCGGACGCTCGGTCTGCTCGTCGTGTGCATCTACGTGGCGGTCGTCATCACCAATTTCGCGTGGATGTACCCCATTCTGACGGGCCTGCCGATCTCGCAGTCGACCTGGAACATGCAGATCTGGCTGCCCAGCTGGCGTTAGCGCCATTGAGGCTCGCCCCTTTCCCTTGAGATTGCGCCGGTAGCTGTGATTTCCACTCATCCACAGCCACCGGTGCAATCTCAACGCCAGCGTCCGGATTTGTCGTTGGGCCTGGTGACGATCAGGCCATGCGAGACGTCTTCATCGGCAGCGAACAGTTGGCACGGGGTGCCCTCAGCTGGGGGCAACTGCGATGGAACTACGAGTCGATGTTCCCCGATGTCTATGCCCCGAAGGGCACGTGCCTCCCGCTGCAGACCCGTGTGATGGGCGCTTGGTTGTGGTCTGGCCGCGACGGCATCATCGCGGGCCGCGCGGCCGCGGCGTTGCACGGCGCCGCATGGGTTGGACCCGCGACACCGATCGAGCTGATCGGCTCCTTCAGCCGTTCACCCAAGGGCGTCATCGTGCGCAACGAGCGGATCACCGGGGGCGACGAGATCGTCGAAATCAACGGAATGGCAGTAACGAGTCTCGCCCGTACTGCGCTTGACCTAGCACGTCATTTACCCCGCGACGAAGCCGTTCGCCACCTCGATGCCCTTGCCCACGCGACGGGGGTGTGCCCCGATGACGCGTTGACGGTGGCGGGGCGGTACCCACGGGCACGCGGACTTCGTCGGGCCGAGATCGCCATCGATCTGATGGACGCCGGCGGTCAATCGCCGAAGGAAACATGGTTGCGGCTCTTGCTCATCGATGCAGGATTTCCTCGCCCTCGAACACAGATTCGGGTAAGCGACGGCGCCGCTAGCGCGTTCATCGACATGGGCTGGGACGAGCCGTCGATCGGGGTCGACTACGACGGGGACCAACACCGCACCGACCGAAGACGCTACGTTCACGACATCGGTCGAAACGAACTCATCGAACGCATGGGATGGCTGGATCTGCACGTGGTGGCCGAGCATTCGCGCACGTTCATCGTCCGCCGCATCGCAGAGGCGTTCGCCCGTCGGGGTTGCCCGTTGAAACTGCGCCCACGGTCGTGATTCGCGCCGAATCACGACCGTGAGCGCAATCTCAACGGGAAGGGCTACAGCGGGTCGCGGGCGACGGGACACGACATGCACCGCGGGCCGCCGCGACCGGTGCCGAGCTCCGACGCCGATATCGGGAGCACCTCGATGCCCGAATCTGCCAGGCGGGCATTCGTTTCGGTATTGCGCTCATAGGCCACCACCACACCGGGCGCCAGCGCTAGCGTGTTGTTTCCGTCGTCCCACTGCTCCCGCTCTGCGGTAATGGGATCCAACCCGGTATCGATCACCCGCAGCTTGGCGATACCCATCGCATCGGCCGCGGCATCGACGAACGGCGCCGCGCTGGCGATCGTCACCCCATCGGACTTCTGCCGCCTAATCGTGAACGCCGAAAGGGAGTCGACGATGTTCGGGTACATCACGACGGCATCGACGTCGACCATCGTGCACACCGTGTCGAGGTGCATCTGCGCGCGCTCCTGCGCGATCGGAATGGCCAGCACCGTATGCGCTAGGCCATCGTCGAACAGGCTGCGCGCCAGCGCTTCCGCACCGGCAGGCGTCGTCCGCTCTCCCACCCCGACGGCCACCACGCCCGGTGCCAACAACAGCACGTCGCCGCCCTCGACCGGGGCGGATCGCGATTCGTAGGCCCGCCGGACCCCAAGGAATCGCGGGTGATGCGCGTAGATCAGGTCGGTCAGCGAGGTCTCCCGAATCCGCGCGGGGAGTGCCAACGACGTGATCGCCACCCGCGGCCCGATCCAGAACGACGAATCGCGGGTGAACAGCAGGTTCGGTAGCGGGTCGATGACGAAGTCGGCATCGTGATGCATGCGCTGCACCAGCGACAGTTCACCACCGAGGAACGGCAACTCGTTGAACGTCATGCCCGCCATCAGGATGCGGGCCAGAGGCTCGACGTCGAGCGTCCGCAGATAGGCCGAGAGTTCTTGCGCCAGAGGAAGTCCCAATCGGCGACTGTCGACGGCTGCCGAGATGCCGTGCATCCTGGCCGCGCCGCTGGCGAGGGCCTCGGTCAGTAGGTCGGCGAGCAAGAGCACCTCGACGCCGCGCGAGCGCAACAGTGCGGCGAACGCGTCGTGCTCCTGCTGCGCCCGCGCCACCCACGGCATTCCGTCGAATAGCAACCGGTCGTTGTTGCGCGGGGTGAGGCGTTGAAGTTCGGGCCCCGGCCGGTGCAGGATGACGACCCGCAGCGGTCCTACCTCTGAATTCGCGCCCAGCGTCGTGCCTGTCATGCCTAGAACCGTAACGCGAAAGGTCACCTCAACTATGGTTGAGGTCATGGACATGCTCGAGCTGACCCCCGGCGAGTTGAGCCATCGCAGTGGCGTTGCGGTGTCGGCGCTGCACTTCTACGAACGCGAAGGCCTGATCATCAGCCGGCGCACGTCGGGCAATCAGCGCCGTTACGCCCGCGAGACGCTGCGCCGCGTCGCGTTCATCCGAATGTCGCAACGCCTTGGCATCCCGCTGGCCCGCATTCGCGAGGCCCTCGCGACGCTGCCCGACGGCCGCGTGCCCACCAGCAAGGACTGGGCGCGCTTGTCGGCCGGCTGGCGCTCCGATCTCGACGAGCGCATCGTGCATCTGCAGCGCCTGCGCGACAACCTCACCGGCTGCATCGGCTGCGGCTGCCTGAGCCTGAAGACCTGCCTGCTGACGAACCCTGGCGACGTCCTCGCGCAGCGTGGGCCCGGCGCGGCCAGGCTATAAATTCGAACGCCTGTGCGATAAACTCGGCCGCGTGGCAGGCACCGATCTGGCGATTCAGGAGGCGCTCTTCGACCACGACGAGCGGCGTGAACTGGGTGACGGCGCGTGGATCGACGTCAGGGCCGGTTGGCTGGCCGGTGGGCAGGAGCGAAGCGACCGGGGAATCAACACCGGCGGCGAAGACGTCTTCGACGAGCTGCTGGCCGACATCCCCTGGCGCGCCGAGCGACGCCAAATGTACGACCGGGTGCTCGACGTGCCGCGGCTGGTCAGCTTCCACGACCTGACGTCCGAACCCGCACCGCACCCCGCCATCGCACGGTTGCGCGTCCGGCTCAACGACATCTACGCCCGCGAGCTCGGCGAGCCGTTCACCTCTGCCGGGCTGTGCCTGTACCGCGACGGAAGCGACAGCGTGGCCTGGCACGGCGACACCGTCGGCCGCAGCCGGACCGAGGACACCATGGTCGCGATCCTCAGCCTCGGCGCGACCCGGGCCTTCGCCCTGCGTCCCCGCTGCGGCGGCCGGTCCCTGCGACTGCCACAGAGCCACGGCGATCTGCTGGTGATGGGCGGATCGTGTCAGCGCACGTGGGAACATGCGGTGCACAAGACGGCCAAGCCGACGGGCCCGCGGATCAGCATTCAGTTCCGCCCTCGGGACGTGCGCTAGCTGCCGCGGACCGCCGTGACGGCCGCAGACAGCAGGTCACGGGCGCGCGGCGTGTCGACCGGTGCGACCGGCTTGTTGGGCTCCACGAGCGGATTCGCCGTGACGATCACCATGAACGTCGCGAAACTGGCGACGTAGTTGTAGATCTCACCGCTCGCGGGCTTGCCGTTGACCATCGTCTGCACCACGCGATGCGTGCCGAGGGTTCGCACGCCGTCGATCGTCGGCGATTCGACCACCTCGACCACGCCGCGAACCCCGGCTCCCGCGAACGCGACCTTCTTGCACTTGTCGCCAGGGTCGGGAAACTGGAGTGGCTCCGAGGTCTCGACGGCGATCGCGATGAACCGGTTGCCGTCACCCTCGGCCGTCGTGGCGGCCATGTTGCCCTTCAGCCCCGGCGGCACCACCAGACCCGTCGCCACCTTCGCGCAGTCCGGCGGATCGAAGATCGCACCCTGCGGAAGGGATTGCGGCGCAAGCAGACGCGGGTCGATTCCGGTCGGCGCAACCGTGCTCACCTTGAATTCGGGCCCGAAGTTGGACTTCACGGCGAGCACGTTGGCGATGTCCGCCTTGGAATCTTCCGCGGGCGGGCTGCCCGAGCACCCCGCCAACACGATCGCGACGAGCCACGACAAGAGGAGGGCCGGCAGCGTCCTGAGCATCGCCGCCAATCTACCCGTCCGCCGGCCGTCACCCGCGGATCGCCGCCACCGTCTTCACGAGTAGGTCGGCCGCAAAGCCTGGTGCGAGCGATGGCGCCGACGCACCTGGATCGGTCACGACCGTGACGTAGGCGACGTGTTCGCCGAGATAGGCAATGAAAGTTTCGGCGTGCGAATGGGTTTCGATGCCACCCTCGACGGTGGTGGTCGCATCCGAAATCATCCCAAGGGTGGCCGCACCGTCGACTGCGGGCGGGTCGACGATGTCGACGACACCGCTGGTGTGCCCGGCCGACATGCTCCACGTGCCACATGAATCCACCAGCAACGGGTCCAATCCGACCTGCGCGTCGGCCACTACGGCGTACACGATGCCGCCGGGA
Source organism: Mycobacterium sp. (assembly GCF_032161845.1). Taxonomy (GTDB): domain Bacteria; phylum Actinomycetota; class Actinomycetes; order Mycobacteriales; family Mycobacteriaceae; genus Mycobacterium. The sequence goes on along the minus strand of NZ_JAVRQA010000570.1, from coordinate 20,007 downwards.
CCGGACGCGGACCAGCCGTGCGCGGCGGCGGCACCAGCCGGGTCGGCGAGCCCACCGCACCCAGGCGGGTCCGCCGTCCACACCGCGCCGAAGCCCCACAGGGCTACCGGCGCGGCCCGAACGGGTAGGGGCGCGAACTCGTAACCCGTTGGCAGATCGGGACGGACCCGCTCCACCCTCGCGGGGTTCACCCCCGCGGGCGGCAGCGACGACGAGTCGGCCACTTCGGGCGGCGACTGGGTGTCCGAGGGGCCGCACGCCGCGCACAGCGCGATCGCCACGCAGGACGCGAACACGCGCATGAAGTCTTGGTATCACGATTACGCCGACGAGCGCCCACACCGTGGCGGGACGCGCCGCCGGTCATCGACCCGTACGACGAGTCGTTGACGGGCAACGTGACCGACCGATTCACGCATCGGGAGTTCGGATTCCGACTTGCGCCGCCGTTTGACGTGTATTTTCAGTTTGCCGACCGCTGGTCCGGCGCGCTTTTCCCGACAGGAGACTTCATGAGAACCCACACCCCCGCGGGTGGCGCCGCCGTCGCCCTCCTCGCCATGGGATTGGCCCTTTCGGGTTGCGGGTCGGACTCGAAGACAGGGGACTCCTCGTCGTCGAGCAAGGCCTCGAGCAGCGCGTCGAGCAGCAGTGCCGCGCCGACGTCGAAGCAGGCCGCCGGCGCCAATCCGACCATCGCGGACTACATCAAGGAGAAGGGCATCACCGAGACCCCGGTCAAGCGTGGCGATCCCGGCACTCCGACGGTCAACTTGCCGACGCCCGAGGGCTGGAGCGACGCAGGTGACAAGACCCCGGAGGGCGCCTACGGCACCATCTACTTCACCGATCCGGCGATGGCTGCCAACCCGCCATCGATAACCGCGATCATGTCCAAGCTGACCGGCGACGTCGATCCCGCTCAGATCTTCAAGTTCGCGCCTGGCGAGCTGAAGAACCTGCCCGGCTACGAGAGCGCGGGTGACGGCAGCGATGCCAAGCTCGGCGGTTTCGACGCCTACCAGGTCGGCGCGACCTTCGTGAAGGACGGCGCCAAGCTTCTCATCGCCCAGAAGACCGTTGTCATCCCGGCCGCGGACGGCAACGGGATCTTCGTCCTTCAGCTCAACGCCACCGGCACCGAGGATCAGATCGGGCCACTGATGGACGCCACCTCGAAGATCGACGAGCAGACCACCATCACGCCATGACGGGCATTTACAGCTAAGCTCCGCTGCGAACTCTCAGCCACGCAAAACCGAGAAGAGGTGCCATGACCTCCGCCCAGCAGCCCCCCGCTAGCGAACCTCCTCCGCCGCAGCGCGGGCAGACTCGCGAGGAACGCGGCCGCGACGTCAGCGAAGCGCAGGCCGAACTCGAGGCCGAGACGTCGAAGTGGAAGCAGTTCACCCACGCGATGAGCCCGCGTTTCGTGTGGTCGATGGCCGAGGGCTATCCGGTGGTCATCAAGCAGTTCATCCAGTTCTGCCTGATCCTCATCTATCCGGCCTGGGTGTTCGCGGTGCTGTGTGGAGCCGCGGTCACCGGGCTGTTCTACGTGACCATCTACCCGCTTCTGTGGCTGATCTTCTGGCCCGTGCGCGCCAATCAGAAGAAGAACCACCCCGAGGAATACGCGGCGAACCGGGCGAAGTACGCGAAGAAGAAGTAGTGGGTCTCTTCAGTCGGTCCGGTGGCGTACGGGTGACGCTCACGCCGGAGACCGTCCGGCCGCGGCAGGCGGTCACCGCGACCATCACGACCGACAAGCCCATCGACAAGGTGGCTACGGCGACGCTGGAGTGGGGCTACGACAACTTCTACCGGTACCACTGGGCCGGAAGGGTCGACTCGGTGGGCGCGGCAGGCAACGACTCGGTCTGGACCATGGACCAGGTCGGCACCAGCTACGGCAGCGAGCGCGTCACCGACGACTGGGTCTGCGTGACCCGCGTCGACCTGCCCGTGGCCACCAGCGAGTTCACCGGCGGCACGGCGACGTTCACGATCCCGTCGTGGGCGCCCGGTTCGTCACCGGAGATCGCGCGCTGGTCGGCGCGGCTCAGAATCGAGCGCGGCGGCCGAGACGTCGACGAGCGCGGTGAGTTCACCGTCGTCATCGGGACCGCCGACGTCGAGGCGGTCGAGGACCCGATGGAGCGCTTCGCGGGTGACGGAGAGACCGAGATCGACATCCTGCTCGGCTCACCGGTGTACCGGGCCGGTGAAGTCATCAACGGCACGGTCGTGCTGCGGCCGAAGATCGACCTGCCCAACGGCGACGTCGCCGTCTACTGGCAACGTTTCCGCGAGTCGCACCCTTTGGAGCGCACCCCGGCCCAGCCGGGCCCCGTCGACGGCCGGGTGGTCCAGCTGGACAAGAAGATTCCGTTGACCGCGGGCACGCAGGTGACGCTGCCCTTCGCGCTGCCGTTACCCGAGGACGCGGCACCGACGGCGTCGGCGGTGCACTCGTCGCTGTCGTGGTTCGTCGCGGCGCGAATGATGTACGCCGGCTTCAACGCTCATCAGATGGAGCGGGTCCGCCGTCCGATCACCGTGGTCAACGCTCCCTGACCGTCACGCCCTCGAGATCGCCGACGCCTCCGCGACCTGCTCGGCCGTCGGCCGCACCCCGGTGTAGCGCTCGAACTGCTCCGCGGCCTGCAGGGCGATGACCTCGGCACCGGTCACCACGTGGACGCCCGCCGCGCGGGCGGCTTGGATCAGCGGTGTTTCCGACGGCAGCGCCACCACGTCGAACACCGTCGTCGCGTTGGCGATCGTGGACTCTTCGAAGGCCTGCTCGGAAGATTCCGAGGCGCCGTCCATGCCGATCGGGGTGACGTTGACGATGACGGACGCGACGTGCGTCCCGACGTCCGTCGCGTAGTCGTAGCCGAGCCGGTCGGCCAGCGCGCGCCCGCTGTCCTGGTTGCGGGCGATCACGATGCCGGAGGTGAAGCCATGGTCGCGGAACGCCGTGCCGACCGCGCTTGCCATCCCACCGCTACCGCGAATGAGCACCCTGCCCCCCGCATCGAGCCGGTGTTCGTCGATCAGCCGCTGGACGGCAAGGTAATCGGTGTTGGACGCCCGCAGGTATCCGTCGTCGTTGACGATCGTGTTCACCGATCCGATGGCCCTCGCCGACGCCTCGACGTCGTCGACGAGGGCGATGACGTCCTCCTTGAACGGCATCGAGACCGAACAGCCCCGGATGCCAAGAGCCCGCACACCGCCGATCGCGGCGGCGATGTCAGTGGTGGTGAACGCCTTGTAGATGAAGTCGAGGCCGAGCACCTCGTACAGGTGGTTGTGAAACCGGGTGCCGATGTTGCTCGGTCGCGCGGCCAGCGAAATGCACAGCCGGGTGTCCTTGTTCAACGGCGGCCTTCGGCCTTGGGCGGTCAACGGCGGCCTTCGGCCTTGGGCGGTCACCTCGTCCTGCATCACCCGACCGCCCTGATGACCTGGCGTGCGACCGAACGGATTTCGCGGTAGAGCTCGGCGGGCAGCGCGAGGTCGCGCATGAGGGGAACGTCGAACGCGGTGGTGACGACACCCAGCTCGTCGCGGTGCCAGTGGGCGCCGTAGTGGTCGAGGATCGTTCGCATCGGAAGATTGTCCGCCAGCACCCTGGCGGTGAATCGCCGGATGCCCTCGCTGCGCGCGGCGATCGCGAGCGCTTCCATCAGAAAGCTGCCGATCCCCCGACCCTGGTAGGCGTCGCCGACGATGAACGCGACCTCCGCGACGGTGTGGCTTTCCTCGCGGACATACCTGGCATCGGCCACGATTGGCGCGTCGATGGCCTTGCCGTCGGTCAGCACCCACACGAAGTGGTCGACGTAGTCGACCTCGAACAGGTAGGCCATGAGCGCTGGAGTCGGTGTCCGAGTGGTCTGAAATCGCCGGTAGAACGTCTCGCTGGAGAACTTGACCGGGCCGTGGACGGCGCGCTCGTTGTCGCCGGGAAGCACCGGCCGCAGGTGCAGTTCGGTGCCGTCGCGCAGGGTGACGGGGATGGGGATGACGTAGGTGGCCAGGCGCTGGCGTGCGGTGCGGACCAGCTTGTCCATCATGAAGGGCACGTCGAGCATGGCCGCGATGGCTTCCTCGCCACCCACCCAGCCGGTGAGTCGCTCGGTCACGGTGACGGTTGCGGTTCGCGGAGTGTCACGGAGGAGGGCGATCTCACCGACGATGAGGCCCGGCGTCACCTCGACCTCGATGACGTCACCGTCGGGGCCGGTATGCGAAATTCGCGCCCGACCAGTTTCGATCAACAGGAAGGAATCGGCATGCTCGCCCTGAAGCATGAGGACCTGCCCGGGAGGTGCGCTGAGCGGACGGAGCAGCGCGGCCACCGGCCCCAGGTGTTCGGCTGGGCAGCCAGCGAAGAACTCCAGGGCAGCCAGTTCCTCGGCACTAGCGGTGATTGATCCCGCCACCCGACCGAGGCTACGTCATGAGCGTCACTAGCTGCGCCGGATCACCCGTTTTCAGACGCCGCCGTCCATCGGCGGTCCGTTGAGGTTGCTGACCCGCTGGCCTGCGACGGCCGTCGCGATTGCCGTCCCGTTGCTCACGACGCCGACGATCGACACTTCGTCGTTGACCGCGAAAGTCGTTGCCGCCCCGCCAATCACACTTCCCCGCTCGGTGATCGCATTCGTCTGCGCGTTGATCAGGTAGGTCCGCGCGAATCCGTCGACGCTCTGTGCCGTGACCGACGTGGGCGACACGGCGAGAAGACGACCCTGCTGACTCACCGGCTGAGCCGCCCCAGTCGATTGCACCGCCTGACGGGCCGCGGTCGGGCTTCCGTCCACGACGTGCACGGCAATGGCTGCGGTGATCGCCGCGAACGCGAAGACCAACGAGGCAGCGACGATGAGAAAGGTCCCGCGCGGGCCGCTGCGGGGCGACTTCAGATGCCTGGAGGCCATCGCGGGCCCTCACTTTCCGTTGGACTGCGCACCGGTTACCCGCGCGTCAGCTACGGAAAACCCGCATCCACACCGGAACCACCACCCAGAACGTCGCGAACGCGGCCAACGAGACGATGCCGGCCGTGATGCCTGCGGACTTCCCCGAGACGGCGCCGAAGATGATCACCGTCATCCCGACCAGCGCGAGCCCGAGCAGAAGCAGGCCCGCGTACGCCAACCGGTGCGCGGCCGACACCAAAGTCTGGAGGCGTCGCTGCCGAAAGAGCACGCGATGGATGCCGACCGGGGCGATCAGCAGCACGGAGGCGGCCACCGCGCACGCCACGGTGGCGAGATAGACCACTCGCATGTCGCCGTCGAGAATGTCGAAGCGCTGTTGAAAGGGCAGCGTCAGAAGGAAGCCGGTCAGCAACTGAACACCGGTCTGCACCACCCGTAGTTCCTGAAGCAAGCTCGACCAGTTTCGATCCAACCGCTCGGTTGCCGTTTCGGATCGCACACTTTGATCCCAGCGCTGGTTCGCCTCGGGGTGGTCAACGTCCATGCGAAAATCGTCACCGCCTCCACGAGCCGAGGCGGAAGGAGTTCCCGCTCCCGCCCGCCGCAAACACCGTGATGCTGCAGCAAAACGTCATTGTTGAACCAGCGAATCCGTACTACGCTCGACTGCAGGTTGAGCTGACAGCCGCGTGAATCTTCATCTGTGCCCGCACGTGATGCGGGCGGCGGCTTTGAGAAGCAGGGCCATCCCTTGACCTATGTCTCGAATACGGCACTTCGCCGAAGGAGACCATCGTGACGCTAGCCCCCGGCCCCCGTACCGGTAAACCGTGGCACCGGCGTGACCGCGTCGAATTCGCGACGTCGTTCATTCGCCCTTCGATGACGCTCATCGCCGCCACCGGCGAGGTCGACGCGGTCAACGCTCTCGCCCTCAGCAGCTATGTCGAAGCCGTACTGGAGTCCACCAGTCGCTTGATAGTTGATCTACGACAGCTCGATTTCTTTGGCACTCAAGGGTTTTCCATCCTGCACCGGATCAATGTGATGTGCAGTCGGCACGCCGTGAACTGGGTGGTGCTCGCCGGCGCCGAGGTCGATCGAGTGCTCCACATCTGCGATCCCGACGGGGGACTGCCCGTCTCGAACACGCTCGAGGGCGCCATCACTGCCGTCACCCGTCCGCCGCGCAGCCATCTCCGGCTGGTGACGAACCGCTGATCCGCTACTCCGAACCCGGGACCCCGGTTCGGACGGCGACCGAGTCAGCCCTCCCCTTCTGCAGCACGTCGATGACCACGTCGTCGTCGCAGTAGCGGGCCACTCCGGTCATGTCGGCCGTCGCGGTGATCAGTGCGTTCGCCCGGTCGCCCGACAGTGGGTAGTCGGACACGGCGTGGCGCCAGTGCGCAGCGACGATGGTCGCGCCGGTCGCCAGCCGCGCACACTCTCGATCCAACACGCGGCGCAACGTCGGCTCCGACAGGTAGTAGGCCACTTCGGAGAGCACCACCAGATCGAAGTCGCCGCGCGGCCAGTCGGCGTCCAGCGACGACCGAAGAAGGGTGAGATTGCGTCGCCCGCCGTTGCGTTCGCCGGTGGCATCGAGCGCGGCCTGCGCCACGTCGCAGGCGGTCACGTGATCGCATCGAGCGACCAACTGCTCCGTCAGCACACCGATGGAGCAACCGGGCTCGAACGCGTGCCGGTAGCGCTCGTCGGGCAACATCGCCATGGTGATCGCATACTTACGCCTCTCGTACCAACGGTCCGCCAGCTTCCATGGGTCGCGGGCGGCGGCGTAGACGTCGTCGAAGTAGCGGTCGGGAAGGCGCTCCATCAGCGAATCACGGTCTCGCCCACCGCGAACAATCGCTGAAGCACGAAGGGTGGCAGCACGGCGTCCAGGCCCGGTTCGTACGGCTTCAGTTGCGACCCGAACACCGCGGCAGCAAGACGCTTGCGCGCCGACGCGACGCGGTCGACGGGTGCCATCGACATGCGATGCCACGGCACCGCGTCGTCATCGGGGCGCGCCCAGTGCCACATCCACACCGGGTACTCGAGCAGTTCGGCACTGGTGCGCTCGACCGCGGCGGCAGCGCTGCGCCCGACGACCTCGTGGTCGGGGTGCCCGTCGCCCCGCCAGGTGGCGGCGCACCACGTGCCGTCGATGCCTGCGTCCAGGACGTCGACCAGGAGTTCGGTCAACTCGGCTTCGCGGGCGGTAAGGTCGCCGTCGGGCAGCCCGAGCCACACCGGCTCGCCGAGCCCGAGGATCTTGACGGCGTCCCGTACCTCGGCGCGGCGGTCGCGTTCCAGCCACTTTCGTTCCAGGGGTGACAAACCCGGGACCGAGCCGCCTCCATCGGTGACGGCGACGACGCTGACGTCGACTCCGCGCGAACGCAGCATCGATGCGGTCGCTCCGAAGCCCAGCGTCTCGTCGTCGGGGTGGGGCGCCACGAGGACCAGCGCGGGACACTCGGACAGGTCGAGGACGGGAAACTCGCGACCGCGGTTGCGCCACTCCGCGGTGGTGGTACCGCCGCCCGCGATCGGCCGCGCGGCGAACAGCGCTCCGTTCCCCGAGTCCACCGCGGTCACCTGGCGGCCACCTTCCCGAGGGCGGCCAGATCACGCTCCGCGTGACTCTGCCGCACGTAGATCGTGAGATCGGCGACCCGCTGGGCGTGCCTCGCGTCGAGGACGAGGGGGCCGGGTCCCAGAGCGCGTCCCGTCCGGACGATGGCCTCGTCGACGGCCCGTTCGACGACGGCCCGCACCCTTCGCGCAATCAACTCGGCGCGATCGCCTCGCGGTTCGGCATCGACGTAGCAGGCCGCCGACACCAACATCGCCTCAGCGGCGGCAAGCGCCGCGTCGACCGCACCAAGGTGAGCGAGCGCATGCGCGTCCGGGATCGAACCGTCGTGCCTCTCCGCGAGGGCACGGTAGAGCGGCGCGGCGACGCCGCGGGCACCGCCGAACCAGCACGCTGCCACGCCGATGGCACCGTGCCAGAAGCCCGGCCTCGTCAGATAGTCGCCGGGCCTGCCGACCGGGACGCCCACGGCACCGCTCAGGCGCACCGACCGGGTGCCGGAATCGCGCATGCCGACGTTGTGCCAGTCATCAGCCAGCACCTCCACTTCGTCCTGGCTCAGGTCGACGGCATAGAGTCCGGGGCCGTTGTCGTCGCACCTCGCGGTGATGAGGGCATGAGTACAGATTGCCGCGCCCGAGCACCACGCCTTGATGCCGGTGAGCAAAGTGCGTTCGTCGTCACCCTTGCCAGCGGACACGACGGCCTGCGGCGCCTCTGCGGCCCACACCCCCCACAGCTGATCCGCGGTGGGGGTTGGGCCATCTAGTTCGGACAGGATCGCGAGCGCATCGGTGTGTGCCTCGGCCAATCTTCCTGCGACCACGTCATTTTCGGTCAGCGCCGCCAATTTCCACCATCGCGAGCCGGTGCGACCCGAACCCGGCACGGGAAGGTCCAGTTCGCCGGCATCGAGCCAACGGTGAACCAGGACGGCGGTCACGCCGCATCTCCGCGCGACGACACCGATCTGAGGTAGGCCGCGAATCCTCTGGGAGCCCGACCTTCACGTCTGGCCGACGTCTCGACGGACAGGTCGGCGTCCCGGTGGATTCGGCAACCCTTCTCCTCGAATCGCCGCACCAAATCGACGTCCTCTCCCGAGGGAAGGGTGGCGAAGCCACCCACCTCCCAGTAGACGTCCGCCCGGAAACCCATGTTCGCGCCGTGGACGTGGTCGTGGCCGCCACCGCGCCTGCGGGACTTGGCCCGGTAGGCGGTCAGATAACGATTGATCGACGAGGCCGAAAAGTGCCGCCAATTGGTGACCCGGACGACGCCGAGCACCATCTCGGCGTCGGCCGCCATCTGGTCGACCAGCCAATCGGCATCCACCCGGCTGTCCGCGTCGGTGGTGGCGTACCAGACGCGCGACTCGTCGGACTTCTCGATGCCGAGGGCATTTCGCGCATACTTGAAGCCGGCCGCCCTGGTTGCCCCGACGTTCTTGGCATCCACTTCAACGAAGTGCACGTCGGCACCGAATTGTCCTGCGAGTAGCGCACTCTCGTCGGTGCAGGCGTCGAGGACGACGACGGTCAGCACCGGTCCCGGCGCTGCGGCCGCGGCAGTGAGGACGGCCTTCAGACACGACGGCAGCCGCTTAACCTCGTCGTGCGCGGGAATCACCACCACTGCACGATCAAAGCTCATCGGTCGCTCCGTTCTCGACACCCAATGTTATTGATAGGCAGGGAATTTCGCGGACCTCAGGCTGGCAGCGAGGTGAGCGGCGTTCCGCGCGGCCACGCCGGTCGCAGAAGCGACCGGCGCTGCAACCTCGTCGAGACCGTCATGGTTGGTGGTCTCCTTCGCCGCGCCGCTCCAGTGCGTGCAGCCAAGGCGGCTGGCGTCGGCGTCAACCTGCGGCACCAGCGCTCTCAGCGGTGTCGATTCCTCACTCACAGTCGCCGATTACCCGGCCCGCACCGCCCGAAACCCGCGGCTAGAGGTGCGGGGCTTCCTTGATCTTGCTGTCTTCCTTGCCCGCGGTCTGGCAGAAGGTTTGAACCGACAGCTTCGTCCCCGTGACCTCCAGCTGCGCCGCGTCGGTGCCCTTTTCGTCCTTCAGCATCTTCGAAACCGCCGTCTGCTGGTCGGCGTCGTTGGCTGCCAGGTAGTCCTTGCAAGACGTGTCGCCGCCCTCTACCTTCGCGCCGCAACCGCTCAGCAGCGCGCCGGCCGCCAAGCCAGCCGCCATCAAGCTCGTCATCATCTTCGTGCGCTTCAAGGCCCAATCCTCCCGCTGGGTTGCTGTGACCGCCTTGGTCACCCTCCATGTGCCCCGCAAACCGCGCCGTGAAACTCCACGGGTCCGTTTCAGGTTCGCTGCCACGGGTAATGCCCCGGTTGGTACCGCAACTCCGGGGCGACTCCGCAGACAGGATGCACATGGAAACGACAACAGTCCGGGACGGCAGGCACACCACCGTCAACTGGATCTTGGCCATTCTGACGGTGCCCGCCGCTTTGGCCGTCGTCGCGTACGCCTATCTACAGGTGCTCGGAACGGCAGGGTGCAGCGATCAAACCTGCCCCAACCGCGGACCCAGCGAGACCGTCTTCGGACTCATCGAGTACGGAATTCCCGTCGTAGCGGTTGTGGCGGTGGCACTTTCATTCGTCACGGCACGTCGCCGGTATGGCATCGCGGTACCGGCGATTGCGTTGGTCGTCATCGCCGCTGCCGCGGTCATCCTGTTCACCACGTTCTGAGCGGCTTCACGCCGCGTCGACGGTTGCCGCGGCGCCGATGGAAATGCCTTCTCGGCGCAGGCCAGTCACCACCATCTGCCGCAACCGGCGCCCGACGTCGAACTGCTTGCCCGGGAGCGTGCGTGCCACCATCCGCAGCTTGACTTCGTCGACCCCGATGCTCTCCACGCCCATCAGCGCCGGCTTGTCGAGCAGTAGGTCGGGCAGAACCTGGTCCTGCATCGCGTTCTCCGAGACGGCCTTGAGCACTTCGTTGACGCGGTTGAGATCGGCTGAGGTGGGGACGGGGACGTCCACCACCGCGCGTGCCCAATCCTTGGACAGGTTGAGCGATTTCACGATTTGCCCGTTTGGCACCGTGAACATCTCGCCGTCGCTGGTTCTCAGCTTGGTCACCCGCAGGGTGACGTCCTCGACGGTGCCCACCGCCTCGTTGCTTGCGCCGATCGTGAGCTGCACCAGATCACCGAACCCGTATTGCTTCTCGGTGATGACGAAGAAACCACTCAGCAGATCCTGCACGATGCGCTGCGCACCGAAACCGAGCGCGGCACCCAGTACCGCGGCGGGAGCGACCAGCGAGCCGATCGGCAGGCCCAACGTGTTGATGACGTCGACGGATACCACCACGTACAGCACGGCGATGGCGACCGACGAGATCACCGAGGCCACCGCCTGACGGTGTTTGACCGCCTCGGATCGTACGGTCGCATCCGCGTCGTCGCCTGCGGCGAGCCGGCTGCTGATTCGGCGTGCGACGTGCCGGATCACTCGCGTCGCGATGATCGTCGCGACGATCACCAGCACGATGTGCAGGCCCTTGGTGAGAATCCAGTGGCCGAACTCCGACGACCACAACCCATCCCAACTCTGTCTGAACTCGAATGCACTGGAGGTAGCGGCCGATGTCACGCGGGTGGACTTCACGCCCAACGGCGTTCCCGACCGTCCACGCGACAAAACACATGCGTCGCAACGATCGCCAGCGGCAACGCGTTTCGCCTGCGCAACGTGGGGAACCCAGCGAAGATGGCCGCCCCCGCAGTGTTGTTCGACATCGACGGAACGTTGATCGACTCCAATTACCTTCACGTGCACGCCTGGCAGCGCGCATTCAGCGAGCAGGGTCACGTCGTCGAGTCGTGGCGTATTCACCGCCGCATCGGCATGGACGGCTCGACGCTCCTCGACGAGTTGGTGCCAGGAATTGCCGACGATGCCGCCGACCGCGTGCAGGATCTCAATTCCCGCTACTACCAGGAACTGACCTACCTGCTCAGACCGCTCCCCGGGGCGCTGCAACTGCTGGACGCGGTAGCGGCGAAGGGCCTGCAGGTCGTGCTGGCGACGTCGGCACCCGAGGACGAGTTGGCGATCCTGCGCAAGGTCTTGGACAGGGACGACATCGTGTCCGCGGTGACCTCATCGGCAGACGTGGACACCGCCAAACCCGAGCCGGGCATCGTCCAGGTCGCGCTGGATCGAGCCGCCGTCGACCCTAGCCGCGCTGTCTTCGTCGGCGACTCGGTGTGGGACGTCCGCGCGGCGAACCGCGCGGGGGTACCGTGCATCGGAGTCGAAAGCGGCGGAATCGACCGGCGTCTGCTTCAGGCTGAGGGGGCGGTGTCGGTATTCGAGAATCCGAGCGATCTCATCGACCACCTGGAGCAGACTCCCATCGCGCGGTTGGTTCAGGACTTGTTGGCCCGCTGAATCAGCGTCCTGGTGGCCTTCTCCAGGATTGCCTGCTGCTCGCCGGCGCCCTTGGCCCGCGCTGCTCGCTTCGCGGCGGCGGCGATCGTCAGGCCTGCCTCATAACCAGTGACGACGCGGGGATCGACATACGACGCGCGCGCGACTGCGGGCGTGTTGCCGAGCTCCTCGGCCACCTCCTTCATGACCGCCGCCTCGACTCGCTTGACGACCTTCTTCGACACGGGCGGATCTGCGTCGACGAAGGCCGCAGCGGCGAGCACGGTCCCGTGCCACGTTCGGAGATCCTTGACGCTGTAGTCGTCGCCAACCAGTTCCTTGAACCGTGCGTTGAGATCGTCGGCGTGGACGTCCTTCCACGCGTCCGCATCCTTGACCACCAGGAAGCGGTCGCTGGGACAATTGCGTCGCAAGAGCGACCGCACCGCCGTGACGACCGCGGAGTCATCGATCTCGAGGGTGCGGCGGACGCCACTCTTGGCCGGAAAGTCGAACGCAACGGCGCCGCGCCGGACGGTGACGTGCTCACACAACAGCGTCGCGAGGCCGTGGGATTCGTTCTCCTCGGCGTACTGCTCGCCGCCGGCCCGGAAGTAGCCGAGATCCAGGAGATGCAGGGCAAGCGCCAAGACGCGGTCGCGCGTGAAGCCACGACCCCCGAGATCCTCGGCGATGGTCGCCCGCCAGGCAGGGAGCTTCTTCGACATCTCCAAGACGCGGTCGAACTTTTCCTCCGTCTTGTCGTCCTGCCAGGCCTGGTGATAGAGGTACTGACGACGGCCTGCCACGTCGGTACCGACCGCCTGAATGTGGCCGTTCGCGTATGGGCTGATCCATACGTTCTTCCACGCCGGCGGAATCACCAACTCCGTAATGCGTTGCAGTGTCTTGGCGTCCGTCACCGGCTTGCCGTCAGCCCGCTGATACGAGAAGCCCTTGCCCCGTCGAACGCGGGCGATCCCTGGGCCGGTCAGGACGCTCCTGCGCAGGCGCATGTCAATCCTGCTGTTCGCGAAGGACTTCCGGTCCACGTGGCGCGCGCCTGGCCGCCCTCGAGCTCGTGGCGATCGGCTCGTCGTCGTAGAATTGCTCGTTGCACATGGGCGGGGATTACCCCCCTTGGCTCGAACCAAGCATCGAGCTGAGTGGAAGGATGCGACAGTGACCGTAACGAGCAAGAACAACGTGACGTTCACGGGCAACGAAGCCGGCACGACGGTCATGCTGGCGCACGGGTTCGGCTGCGATCAAAATCTGTGGCGCCTCGTCTCCGCGCGGTTGCGCGATGAGTTCCGCGTGGTGTTGTTCGACCACGTCGGATCCGGAAACTCCGATGCTGCGGCTTGGGATGCGGAGCGCTACTCGTCGCTACAGAGTTACGCCGACGACATCCTCGACATCGTCGAGGAGCTCGATCTCACTGACGTCGTACTCGTGGGGCACTCGGTCGCCGCCATGATGGGCGTACTCGCGGTCGCGAAGGATCCCCGCCGGTTCGCCAAGTTGATCCTGCTGACGCCGTCGCCCTGCTATCTCGATTCCGAGGGCTACACCGGCGGCTTCACGCGCGCCGACATCGACGAGCTACTCGAGTCCATGGAGAGCAACTACCTCGGATGGTCACGCACCATGGCCCCGAACATCATGGGCACACCCGACCGACCCGAGCTGGGAGAAGAACTGACCAATTCCTTCTGCCGCAACGATCCGGTGAAGGCTCAGGTGTTCGCGCGCACGACGTTCCTCTCCGACAACCGTGCCGACCTCAGCCGGGTTGGGGTGCCGACGCTGGTGATCGAATGCCTTCACGACACCTTGGCGCCTCGTTCCGTCGGCGCCTACACGAAGGAACACATCGTCGGCTGTCGACTCGTCACCATCGACGCCACCGGGCACTGCCCGCAGCTAAGCGCACCCGACGACACCACGGCGGCCATCGCCGCGTTCGCCGCCGGTCCGTGACGGACGTCGGCGACGACCTGCGGGACGCGTTCGACAACGCGCCATGCGGCTATGTCATCACCACCCCCGAAGGAGAGATCCGAGCCGTGAACGCGACCATGGCGTCATGGCTCGGGCGCGCGCGCGAGGAACTGATCGGTACCCCATTCGCCAGGCTGTTGACCGCCGGCGGCCGCATCCACTTCGAGACCCACTTCATGCCGATGCTGTTGGCGTCGGGACTGCTCAACGGTGTCGCCGTCGACCTCGTTGCCTCGGGCGGCCGGCGGCTTGCCGTGCTCCTCACGGCGAACGTCAAACCCGACGCCGAGGGACGCCCCGCGCTCGTCCGCATCGTCGCCGACGACGCCACCGACCGCCGGTCCTACGAGCGCGAGCTTCTGGCCGAACGCAAACGAGCCGAGGACGAACGCGGGCGCGCAGTGAGTCTTGCCGAGACGCTCCAACTCTCGCTTCTTCCGCCGTCCCTGTCGCCGCCACCCGGCCTCGAAGCGGCCGCGCACTACTACAGTCCTTCGGCCAGCGACGTCGGCGGTGACTTCTACGATCTGTTTCCGCTGTCCCGGGAGAGGTACGGCTTCTTCCTTGGCGACGTCTGCGGGAAGGGTGTCGCCGCAGCCACGCTGACCTCGCTGACCCGCTACACGTTGCGCGCCGCCGCCGTGAACGACGAGCATCCCGTCGGCGTGCTGCACACCCTCGACAGCGTTTTGAAGCAGGATGCATACGCCGACAAGGGATGGTTCTGCACGGTGCTATTCGGCTTGATCACCCTGGGCAACAACAGTTTCGATGTCGAGATCGCCACCGGTGGACACCCGCCGCCCCTGCTTCTCGGTGCCGACGGCACCGCCCGATACGTGCCTACTGACGGAGGCCAGGCGGTCGGACTGTTCGCCAAGCCGACGTTCACGTCCGTACGGATCGCGCTGTCGCCGGGTGACACGCTCTTGACCTATTCCGACGGATACACCGAGGCACGGACCGGCACTGGGCCGCGACGTTACGACGACGACGGCGAACTGCTGCGCTTCGCCTCGGCTCACACGCCCAACGACGCGCACGGCATCGTCGCGGCGATGCGGGCTCTGATCGAGGATCTCGGCGCGGGGGTCGAGGACGACGCCGCCGTTCTCGCCCTCGGGGTGCCCCCCAGCTAGGCGAGTTCGAAGTTCATCGTCACGGTGGTGCCCGTCGCCGTGCCGTCGAGGGTGACGTCGCCACTGACCGCGCGCATCAGCGGGACCCCTCGTCCGCGGACCCGCGGGTTGACATCGGGCAGCTTCCACGAACCGAAATCGCTGATGCGGATCGAGACTCCACGGCCCTTGGCTTCGGCGCACACCAGCATGCGGCCGGCTTTGGCGGCGCGGTATCCGTGCTCGATGCTGTTGGTGCATGCCTCGTTGACGACGAGCACGATGTCTCCCGCGAGGTCGTCGGGGATGCCGGTGGCCCACAGCCACCTGCCGATCTGGTTCCTGATGTCGCTCAGCTGATCGGGTGTCGCCAGCACGTCGATCTCCAGCGGTGCGGGTGGCCTGCGGTAGACCACGATCGCGACATCGTCGTCGAACCCGTCCTTCGGCGCGAGTCGACTCAGCACGGCGTCCGCGACGACGTCCGCCGGAGCTGCGATGTTTTCGGCGAGCACCTCACCTGCGTGCTGAATCCCGTTGTCGATGAGGTCGTTACGACGCTCGACGAGCCCGTCGGTGTACAGCATCAACGTGGAGCTCGGGGAGAGGAACTTCGACGCCTGCGGTCGCGGGCCGGCCTTCTGCACCCCCAGGGGCACCGAGGTGGCGCCGGTCAACGTCTTCGGTGTCGTGCCTTGCGCGGCGAGCAGGGCAGGCACGTGGCCCGCGCTGCTGTAGGTCATCTCCCCCGTGTCGGTGTCGATGGTGCAGACGAAGACGGTCGTGCAGTAGGCGCCGGGGATGAGCGCCGCCGCCGAGTCGAGTTCGTCGAGTAGTCGCCCGGGCGTCGCTCCGTTGATCAGCAACACCCTGGCCGAGCTGCGAAGTTGCCCCATGACCGCGGCCGCTGCCAGGCCACTGCCCACGCAGTCACCGACGATGACGCCGATCTGATGGTCGCCGACCGCCAGCACGTCGTACCAGTCACCGCCGATCTCCAGCGGGGAGACGGCTGGCTCATACCGGACGGCGAAGCCGATCGGTGGCTTCGCCGTCGGCATCATCGTCCGTTGCAGGGTGAGCGACGCCTCCCTGGCCATTTCGAATTGACGAACGTGCTGGACGGCCAAACTGAGGTGCCCGACGAGCGCAGTGACGAGGAGCCGATCGTCCTCGCCGACGGTGCGCGGCTCGCCGTGCTCCAACCACAGCGCCGTCGAGCCGGTCCCGGGCAGCACCGCCATGATCCCCAGCCAGGGGCCCGACGGCCCTGCCGTCCCGATTGCCTGCACCGAGAGGGGCGGCCAGCCCCGCGTCTCTTCGAGCCTCGCCTGCAGAAAGGGGTCGAGATCGCGCCAGCTGGTGGCGTCGGAGGTGCCTGCGGCCTGAACTTCGGGATCCGCTCCCGACCTGGTCCACATGACGGCGACGACCCGCTGGACGTCGATCGCCGCACGCAACTCCTCGAGCACGATGTCCAGCACTTCGGCGACACTGGTCGCGATTCCTACCGCGGTGGCCAGACGTGCGACGGTACTTTCTCGGGCGGCCGACGCCCTGATCGCCGTGACGTCGCGGATCGTGCCCACGTACGCGGCGCGTTCGTCGCCATCGGCGGTGACCGAGTTGATGCTCACCGCCGCCCACGTGATGCGACCATCACGGTGCTGCACCGGCGTTTCGGAGATGAGACTGCCCTCTTCGACGAGCAGCGAGAGACGCCGACCCGCTTCGTGCTTGTCGACCACCCACGGATACGGCCACGCGTACGGTAGCCCCTCGGTTCCGCAGCCGGTGATGGCGGCGAACGCCTCGTTCACCTCGATGATGGTGCCCTCGCGGTCGACGACGAAGAACCCCTCCTGAAGCGCGTTCACCAGCGCCGTGCGGAACGCATCGCGGTCCTCGAGGTCGTCGGCCCTCGCGCGCTGCTGCTCGTAGCGCTTGTTGCCGTCCAGAAACCCGCGGGTGGCGATGTCGAAGGTCGCCAGGGTCTGCAGAAGGAACTGCAGGGTGGCGGTGTGAGACGTTCCCGGCGTCGCCTCGACGAGCCGGAAATGGCCTTCGACGATCTGCATCATGCTGAGCCGGTCCTGCAGTGCCCTGCGGCCCAGGTCGTGACCGACCGCGAGGCTAGCCTCGTCCCCCTCGTCCAGATACCGCCGAAGCGCTGCGGCGTAGCTGTCGTGGAAGTCGTCGGCCGCCATCAGGTGGCACCCCTGTGGCGCGCTACCAGCACCAAGGCGTCGTCAGTCACGCGCGTGTGTTCCCCCAAAATGCGATTCGCAATCGCATCCGCCGAAGCCGCGAAGTCGAGCCCGTCGAGGTGGTCTTCGGTGACGCCGTCGCTGGCCATCACCAGCAGGTGCCCTGGACGTACGTCGATGACCTCGGGAACTGGGAGACGGGGCATCTGAAACCCGACGATGCCGCTGACCAGACGGACGAAGGAGGTGGCCGCCACACCGCTCGGCGCCCTGGCGACGAGTGCCGCCGTCACGTTGCCGACACCGACCCAGTTCACGGTGTCGGCGCGGAAGTCGATGCGCGCCAACGTCATTGCGGCACCTCGCGTCGAGCCCAGCTCCCGGTGACAGGCTCCGAGCACCTCGTCGAGCGGCTCTGCTGCGTGCTGCCCGACGACCGAGGCGGCGCGCGCTGCCGCGGATGCCGCATCCGGGCCGTGGCCGAGACCGTCGATGACGCCGAACACTGCCGCCCGGCCATCGACCTCGACGGCGACCGCCTCGTCGCCGGAGGCGGACTGCCCGGGCAGCGGGCGCGCGGCCACCGACCACTCGATGGGTCCGAACCGTCCAGCGCCGATCATGATTGCGGCGTCCACTTCCACATCTCGATCGTGGTCCCACGGCCCGGCACCGAGTCCACGATCAACCGATCCATCAACCGGCGGGCGCCCGGCAGTCCGAGGCCGAGCCCGCGTCCCGTCGAGTACCCCTCCTCGAGCGCCCGGTCCACGTCGACGATGCCGGGACCCTCGTCTTCCGCGCGCACGACGAGCGCTTGGCGCCCCTCTCGGTGCTCCACCCCGACCCTGATCGCGCCGCGTCCGGCGTAACTGGTGATGTTTCTTGCGATCTCGGAGATCGCCGTCGCGATCATGGTGACGTCGGTCAGCGAGAAGCCGAGTTCGCGTGCGAGGTGGTGGCCGGCTTGACGCGCCGTGACGATGTCGTCGGACGTCGTGACGTCGATGACGAGATCCGGCAGCTCAGTCGGCACCGTCTCGCCCGTTCGTGTGCCTTCGCGGCGCGGGCGGCTTGGGGTTGAGCAGAGCCAGCCCCTCCTCGAGGTCGAGCGCGGTGTGCATCCCGTCGAAGACCAGCCCGAGTTGCACCATCGCAAACGCCACCTCGGGTTGCAGGCCCACGATGACGGTGTCGGCACCGCGCAGTCGGGTCATGTGGGCGATGGTCCGAAGTGACCGTGCCGCATAGGAATCCATCACGTCGATGGCGGTGACGTCGACGATGATTCCGTGAGCGCGGAACCGGCTCACCTGTTCCATCAGGTCCTGACGAAGGCGCTCGGTGTCGGAGTCCGTCAGCGCGGCCTGCACCGTCGCGATGAGGATGGTCCCCTGTTTGAGGATGGGTACTGGCATCGGCGTCCGTCGTCGTGTGGGTGCGGGTCTATTCGCCCGCGCGGGTGACCTCGTAGCCGAGGAGCCGTTCGGCTTCCTCGATGCCACCCTGCAGGTCGCCGACGGCATTCATCTTGGACAGGTCCAGTCCGATCGTGACGAGGGTCAGCGCGATGTCGGAGGACAGGCCGGTGATGATCACGTTGGCGCCCATCAGGCCCGACGCGTCGACGGTCTGCACCAGGTGATTGGCGACCGTCGAGTCGATGGTGGGCACACCGGTGATGTCGATGACGACGACCTTGGCGCGATTGGCCCGGATCGCGCGGAGCAGTTGTTCGGTGAGCTGACGCGCACGCGGGCTGTCCAGCACGCCGATGATCGGCAGGATCAGGAGTTGCTCGCGGACCTGCAGCACCGGGGTGGACAGCTCGCGGATGGCTTCCTGCTGCTGCCGGATGATGCGTTCGCGTTCCTGGACGAAGCTGACGCCCACAGTGTTGGCGATGCGGTTGGCGGCGGGCTCGTAGGCGTCGAGGACGCGGTTGAGCAGGTCGAAGTCGGTTTGGTACTTCTCGAACAGCGACCGCGCGAGGACGTCGCGGAGCAGCAGGACGATGCCGAGCACCTCGTCGGTCTCCACACCGCGGGGAATGATGCGTTCGGACAGGTCGCGGGCGTAGGCCTGGAGCGCTTCCACGCTGCCGGTCTCGAGGACCTCGACGTAGTTGTCGTAGACCGCCGTCGCCTCGCCGAACAGCTCCTCCGGCGTCATCGCGGTCAGCAGTTCGGCCTCGGTGATCCGGCGGGCCCACTCCTCGCGCAACACCGTGCGGTTGTATCGCAGGTGTTTGACCAGTTGGGGTAGAAGTCCCTCGCTGGAGTTCGAGTTGTCCGTCACCAGGTCATCTGACATGTGCTCTCCTGCTGCCGCCTGCCTACGCGAGTCGCCGATCTTGACATTAGCCTGACGGGTGACGCGGGTGACGGTTACCCGTTTAATGTTCAGCGAAGCGATCACGGGCACTAGGCTCGTCGTGGCTCGTCGCCGACCACGGTGGACGAGGTTCGTTAGGGAGGGATGGCCGTTGTCAGCAGCCGATGCGCTCTCGACCTCGGTCGAGCGTCGGGACGGGATCACCGTGCTGTTGGTGGACGGGGTGGTGGATCTCGCCACCTCGCCGCCACTGGAGGAGCTTCTTGCCGTGCTGATCGACGAGCGCCCGAACGCGTTGGTCATGGATCTCACCGCGGTGTCAGTCCTCGCGTCGGTCGGGCTACGGATCCTCGCCGAAACCCACGAAAGGGCAGGCG
>NZ_JAVRQA010000569.1:0-2677 GCF_032161845.1 Mycobacterium sp. | reverse complement strand
ACGAAGTCCTCGGTGGCGCGCCGCTCGGTGACGTCGTAGATCTCGGCCTGCGCCCGGTCCACCACGTCGGCGACGTCTGCTCCGTCGGCGCCGGCGTAGCCGTACTGCACGACGCGCGTGCCCGCCTCCACCAGGCGGCGCAGGAGCGACTTCTCCGCGACGATGCCCGCGTAGTAGCCGGCGTTGGCCGCGGTCGGCACGGTGGAGATCAGGGTGTGGAGATAGGGCGCCCCGCCGATGCGCTTGAGCAGCCCGCGGCGGTCGAGTTCGGCGGAGACGGTGATGGCGTCCGCGGGCTCACCGCGGCCGTACAGATCGAGGATCGCGTCGTAGACACTCTGGTGCGCCGGCCGGTAGAAGTCGCCGGGGCGCAGCCGCTCGAGCACGTCGGCAATGGCGTCCTTGGAGAGCAGCATCCCGCCGAGCACGGACTGCTCGGCAGCCATGTCCTGCGGAGGCTGGCGACCGTACTCCTCGGCTGGCGGCGGACCGTCCTGATCGGAGCGACCTCCGGAATGACCACCCGGCCGGCCCAGGTCATCGACGACAGCCACGAAGCGTCCCGCCTCCCCTTCATGTCCCTACACCAGCGTCGAACATGCATTCGACTCGTACTTCGCGACTGTAAATTACCCCGCCGACAACCCGCGACTTCGACGGCGCGGATTTCATCTTCGTTGGGTCCGCGTCGCCGCCGGGGTAGCTCCGACGCCTCACGCTAGACGTTGCTGAAGGGAGTGCAACCGGGTGCTGTTAGCGAACTCGTGGATGGCGTGTGGATAGGCGTGGTCGGCCATGTTGACTCGTTGGGGACAACCTGTGCACAACTACGCGATTATTTGGCATCAACGCAGATAAGGGCATCACAAAGGGGGTCGAGATCTGTGGATGCGAATTCGTTCGGCGTGTCGTCCGGGGTTGCCGTCTCGGGCGTGTTGTATTGCGCCCCGGGGCCGATCAGGTTAACAGCAGGTTAGCTTCGCTGTGTCGCGAATGTCGAGCAGTGTTCGCCAGGCGGCACAGCAACGCCCGGGTGAAGATCGATCACGGCTTCACCCGGGCGTATTGACGCTGCAGTTATTACTCGGCGACTACATTCACCGAAACGGCGACGTTCACCTCGGGGTGCAGAAGCACCGCCACGGCGTACGTACCGGTGGCCTTGATGTGGGCCTTGGGCAGGTTGACGGTCCGCTTGTCGAGGTTCGGGCCGCCGGCCTTCTTGATGGCGGCGACGATGTCACCCGTCGAGACGGAGCCGAACAGCTTTCCCGCTCCGGCGGTGCGCACCGGCAACGACACGGGGCCAAGGGCCTCGATCGCGGCCTTGAGCTCCTTGGCGTGGTCCAGATCGCGAACGGTCTTGGTCTCGCGGGCCCGGCGGATCTCCTCGGCCTGGCGCTCGGCGCCGCGTGACGCGACGATCGCCATGCCGCGGGGCAGCAGGAAGTTACGGCCGTAGCCGTCCTTCACCTCGACGGCATCCCCGGCAACGCCCAGGTGGTCGACCTCAGCGGTAAGAATCAGTTTCATGTGAGTGTCTTTTCCGTTCGGTCTAGCGCGACGCCGCGCTGAACGGCAGCAGCGCTACCTCGCGGGCGTTCTTGACCGCGATCGCGATGTCGCGCTGGTGCTGAACGCAGTTGCCGGTGACCCGGCGGGCACGGATCTTGCCGCGCTCGCTGATGTAGGTCCGCAGCAACGCGGTGTCCTTGTAATCGATGATCTGGTTCTTGCCCTTCTTCGAGCAGAACGAACACTTGCGTGCCTTGACCGGCTTCTCAGGAGCCGGGCGCCTCTTCGTGGAGGAGGACTTCGCCATGTCTATCTCTTTCTAAGTGCTGGAAAAACAGTTGGTCAGAAGGGAGGTTCTTCGTCGGCTCCGCTGAACGATCCCGATGCCGGGGCGCTGCCCCACGGGTCGTCCTTCGGCGCCTCGTTGGCCGCGGGGCGTTGACCGCCACCGCCACCTCCGCCAAAGCCGCCTCCGCCGCCGCCGCTGCGGCTGGCCGTGTTGACCTTGGCCGTCGCGTACTTCAAGGACGGGCCGATCTCGTCGACCTCGAGCTCGACGACGGTGCGCTTCTCACCCTCACGAGTCTCGTACGAGCGCTGCTTCAGGCGACCGGTCACGATCACCCGCGAACCGCGAGTGAGGCTTTCGGCCACGTTCTCGGCAGCCTCGCGCCAGATGCTGCACCGCATGAACAGCGGGTCGCCGTCTTTCCACTCATTGGTCTGACGGTCCATCATCCGAGGCGTCGACGCCACCGTGAAGTTGGCGACGGCGGCCCCGGACGGCGTGAACCGCAGTTCGGGATCGGCGGTCAGGTTTCCGACGATGGTGAGGTTGGTGTCACCAGCAGCCACGGGTCCTCCTGGGATTGGGGCGGGGTAGGTCGCTCGAGAGCGGGTCGCAAGCGAGCCTACGGAAGCGCTCCGACGTGCACGGCCTGTTCGGCCTAGTGCTTGTCGGTCCGCATCACCTTGGTCCGCAGGACGGACTCGTTGAGGCTGAGCTGGCGATCCAGCTCGGACACCGTGGCCGGTTCGGCCTTCACGTCGATGACGGCGTAGATGCCCTCGGGGTGCTTGAGGATCTCGTACGCCAACCGGCGACGGCCCCAGATGTCGATCTTCTCGACCGAGCCGCCGTCCTTGCGGATGACGTTCAGGA
>NZ_JAVRQA010000568.1:0-7910 GCF_032161845.1 Mycobacterium sp. | reverse complement strand
ACTCGAGGGTGCTCTCATTCGCGTCACTGCGTTCGCCTCGCTCAACAAGGCCGCGATCGACAAGACGCTCGCCGAAATCGTGTTGCGGGATCTCATCTCGGATGCCAGTTCGATGCAGATCAGCATCGCCACGATCATGGCCGCTACCGCGGAGTACTTCGAGATCACCATCGAGGAGCTTCGCGGGCCGGGAAAGACCCGCGCCTTGGCGCAGTCACGGCAGATCGCCATGTACCTCTGCCGTGAGCTCACCGATCTCTCGTTGCCGAAGATCGGTCACTCCTTCGGCCGCGACCACACCACGGTGATGTACGCAGAGCGCAAGATCCGCGGCGAGATGGCGCAAAGGCGCGAGATCTTCGATCACGTCAAGGAACTCACGACGCGGATCCGCCAGCGCTCCAAGCGCTGACCAACCTCCGTCCGCCTGTCCTACACCGCTACTCGGCGGGTTCCGTGCGTGTATTTTCCGAAAATCTTCTGACCCTGGCGCACCACGAGTCACATGAAATCCTCGTGGACTACTCGTGCACAATCCGTGGACGAACCGCCCTCGTCCGAGCCTGCCGTCCACACACCGGCAGGCCGTGCACAGCTCGCCGGATTACACGCATCGGTAGTCCACGAGTCACCCACGAGCGCGCACCGCATCCGACCTGCCAGACTGTCCGTTCATCCACAGCTTGCACAGCACCTATTACTGTTACTCATTTATCAATCAATGTTCTCTCCTAAAAGAAGCACCTGGGGAACGCGCCCTGTTGGGCGTTCGGACGGCGAGGCCCAAGGGGCGTTTGTCACTCCGATCGATTAGCTTTCAAGTTGACGCAGAAGGCTCTACGGTGGGTCTTCGACAACCGGAACGGTCGTCGAACCGCAGCGTGGTGACATGTTCGTAAGACACCCGTAGATCCGCTGCTAGTGCATGTAGCTCGGGTTCACTGAAGGGGACGCTATGGATGTGGCGACGACGACAATTGGTACCGACCTGAAGTTTCGCCTAGTGCGCGAAGACTTTGCCGACGCCGTGGCGTGGGTTGCTCGGATCTTGCCGACCCGGCCTACCGTGCCGGTTCTGTCCGGCGTGCTGCTCACCGGCTCCGAAGATGGGCTGACCATCTCCGGTTACGACTACGAGGTGTCGGCCGAAGTGCGCGTGGCGGCCGAGATCGCTTCTCCCGGAAGCGTTCTCGTCTCGGGTCGGTTGTTGTCTGACATCACGAAGTCGCTGCCGGCCAAGCCCGTTGACGTGACCGTCGAGGGCACCAGGGTGTCGTTGAGCTGCGGAAGTGCCCGGTTCTCGCTTCCGACGATGGCCGTGGAGGATTACCCGACGCTGCCGTCACTGCCCGAGGAGACCGGCGTCGTCGCCTCCGAACTGTTCGCCCAAGCCATCGGCCAGGTCGCCGTAGCTGCCGGACGCGATGACACGTTGCCCATGCTGACGGGTATCCGCGTGGAGATCTCCGGTGAGAAGGTCGTCCTCGCGGCGACCGACCGATTCCGGCTGGCCGTCCGCGAACTCACCTGGTCGACGGATTCCGCGGACATCGAAGCCGCCGTTCTGGTTCCGGCGAAGACGCTCTCCGAGGCGGCCAGGGCGGGCAACGACGGAGCCGACGTTCACCTGTCACTCGGTGCGGGCGAGGCCGTCGGCAAGGAAGGGCTGCTGGGCATCCGCAGCAACGGCAAGCGCACGACGAGCCGTCTGCTCGATGCCGAATTCCCGAAGTTCCGCCAACTTCTACCCGCCGAGCACACCGCGGTGGCGACGGTCGGCGTCGCGGAGCTCAGCGAGGCCATCAAGCGCGTCGCCCTGGTAGCCGACCGCGGGGCGCAGGTGCGGATGGAGTTCTCCGAGGATTCACTGCGGCTGTCGGCAGGTGGCGAAGACGCCGTCGGACGGGCTGAGGAAGACCTTCCGGTGGAGTTCTCCGGCGATCCCTTGACGATCGCCTTCAATCCCACCTATCTCACCGACGGCCTTGGATCGTTGCACTCTCCGAAGGTGACGTTCGGCTTCACGACATCCAGTCGTCCCGCGGTGTTGCGGCCCGCGGGTGATGATGATGACACGTACGCCGGTTCCAGTGGTCCCTTCCCGGCCGCCCAAACCGATTACGTCTACCTATTGATGCCGGTGCGGCTTCCGGGCTGACCGGCCATATCGCCACGAAAGGTGCACATGCAACTCGGGCTGGTCGGTCTCGGCAAAATGGGCTTCAACATGCGTGAACGCCTTCGCAAGGGCGGACACGACGTCATCGGATACGACCCTCGACCCGAGGTGACCGATGTTCCCGATTTAGCGAGCCTTGCGGCGGCGCTCCCCGCTCCCCGGGTGGTCTGGGTGATGGTCCCCTCGGGCGAGGTGACCGACACCACCATCGTCGGACTCGCTGCCGTCCTCAGCTCCGGTGATCTGGTCATCGACGGCGGCAACTCGCGCTACACAGAGGACGGTCCCCACGCAGCGCTGTTGGCGGAGAAGGGAATCGGGTTCATCGACGCCGGAGTCTCCGGTGGTATCTGGGGCCTCACCGAGGGCTATGGCCTCATGGTCGGTGGCAGTGACGCCGACGTGGCGAAGGTGATGCCGATCTTCGACGCTCTCCGACCGCCGGGCCCGCAGGAGGACGGATTCGTCCACGCCGGCCCCGTTGGCGCAGGCCACTTCGCCAAAATGGTTCACAACGGTGTCGAGTACGCCATGATGACCGCCTACGGCGAGGGTTACGAGATGCTGGCCGCCGAAGACCTCATCAAGAGTCCCCAGGCCGTGTACCAAGCATGGACCAATGGCACCGTCGTCCGGTCGTGGCTGCAGACGCTCCTGGCCAAGGCGCTCAAGGAAGATCCACACCTCGCCGAGATCAAGGGTTACACCGATGATTCGGGTGAAGGTCGCTGGACTGTCGAGGAAGCGATTCGGCTCCGCGTCCCGGTGCCGGGAATCGCGGCCGCGCTGTTCGCCAGATTCCTGTCGCGCCAAGATGATTCGCCGACGATGAAAGCTGTCGCAGCGCTACGAAACCAGTTTGGTGGCCATGCAGTGCAGAGGATCAGCGAGTCTGGATAGGTGTACGTACGTCAACTGGGCCTGACCGACTTCCGCTCCTGGTCACGACTCGAATTGGAGCTCGAGCCGGGACGGACGGTATTCGTCGGCCCGAATGGCTTCGGTAAGACGAATATCGTAGAGGCCCTATGGTATTCGTCCACGCTCGGCTCGCACCGGGTGGGGGCGGACGCACCATTGATTCGGGCCGGAACCGATCGTGCGATCGTGTCGACGATCGTGGTCAATGAGGGACGCGAGCTGGCGGTCGACCTGGAGATCACCGCCGGTCGCGCCAACAAGGCGAGACTGAACCGATCCCCGGTGCGCAGTGCGCGCGAAATTCTCGGCGCGCTACGCGCGGTGTTGTTCGCACCGGAGGATCTGGCATTGGTCCGTGGCGATCCAGCCGAACGGCGCCGCTATCTCGACGAGCTCGCCACCACGCGCAGGCCAACCGTCGCGGGCGTACGCGCCGACTACGAGAAGGTGCTTAGGCAACGTGCGGCATTGCTGAAAACCGCTGCGGGAGCGCGCTTTCGGGGAGACTCCGGAGCGTTGGAGACGCTGGACGTCTGGGATGGACACCTTGCAATGCATGGCGCCAAGCTCATCGCCGCCCGGGTGGATCTCGTCGAGCTGTTGGCCCCCGAGATTGAGAAGGCCTACCAATTGTTGGCGCCGGCGTCGCGCCCGGCGTCGGTTCGGTACCGCAGTTCGGTCGAGGCAGTCGAGGCGGAGGCAGCCACCGGTGCGGCGAACACCGAGGTGTTCGAAGTGGCACTCCTCGAGGAACTCGCCCGCAAGAGGTCGGCCGAATTGGAGCGGGGGGTGTGTCTCGTCGGACCACATCGCGACGACTTGGAACTTCGGCTCGGCGACCAACCCGCCAAGGGCTTCGCCAGCCACGGCGAATCCTGGTCGATGGCACTGTCCTTGAGATTGGCTGCCTACGAACTGCTTCGGTCCGAAGGATCCGACCCGGTGTTGCTTCTCGACGACGTGTTCGCCGAACTCGACAACGCCCGCCGACGGGCGCTCGTCGAGGTCGCGGCATCCGCCGAGCAGGTGCTGGTGACCGCGGCGGTCGCGGAGGACATCCCGCAGGACTGGGATGCGCGCAGAATGGTGATAGGGATGCGCGACGACGATTCCGGACGAGTCTCGGAGGTGATCGGGTGACGGAATCGACCGACGACGGCGAGCCGGCGGGTCCGCCCCCCGAACTCGCTCACCTCAAGGGGATGGACCTGGTCCGCCGCACCCTCGAGGAGGCGCGCGGCGCGGCCCGAAGTCAGGGCAAGGACGTGGGGCGCGGCAGGACCTCCCCGACGAAGAACGTGCCGCCCCGGGGGACGCGCAAACGGTGGTCGGGCCCGGGACCCGACTCGCGTGACCCGCAGACCCTCGGATCGCTGACCTCCGCGCTGGCCAAGAGCAGAGGATGGTCGCCGCGGATGGCCGAGGGTGCGGTGTTCGGACAGTGGGCGACGGTGGTCGGCGACCAGATCGCCGAGCACGCGAACCCCACCGCATTGCGGGACGGCATCTTGACCGTGGAGGCCGAGTCGACGGCATGGGCGACGCAGCTGCGACTGGTTCAGGCTCAACTCCTGGCCAAGATCGCGGCCGCGGTCGGCGACGGTGTCGTGACCAGCCTCAAGATCGTCGGCCCGGCTGGCCCGACGTGGCGCAAGGGTAAGTACAACGTGCCGGGCCGAGGCCCGCGGGACACCTACGGGTGAGCGGCAAATTCTAGACCGCTGAGAGCGTCGACAATGGATTGATCCACAGTCCCGACCGTCGGCACGCGCGGATATCCGCGAAATTCCGTTGACGCGGTAATTAGGTGTGCAGAAACGCGGCCTCAGAGTCAGTCCCAACAGTGTCAGCCGGTAGACTTTCGACAGATGCGCGAGCGGTGCTCGACTGCATAGCCGGCACACCCTGCCAAAGACCAAGGAGACGCGTCCAACGTGGCTGCCCAGAAGAAGACTGCTTCCAAAGACTACGACGCGTCGTCCATCACGATTCTCGAAGGCCTGGAAGCCGTTCGCAAGCGTCCTGGCATGTACATCGGGTCGACCGGTGAACGCGGTCTGCACCACCTGGTCTGGGAAGTCGTCGACAACGCGATCGACGAGGCGATGGCCGGCTACGCCACCCGTGTCGACGTCAAGATCCTCGGCGACGGCAGCGTCCAGGTCACCGACGACGGCCGGGGAATTCCGGTGGAGATGCACGCCAGCGGCGCCCCCACGATCGACGTCGTCATGACCCAACTGCACGCCGGCGGAAAGTTCGGCGGCGAGAACAGCGGCTACGCCGTCAGTGGTGGTCTGCATGGCGTCGGCGTCTCGGTGGTCAACGCCCTGTCGACCCGGCTCGAGGCCACCATCTTCAAGGATGGCCACGAGTGGTTCCAGTACTACGACCGCTCGGTTCCCGGCACCTTGAAGCAGGGCGGTCCGACGAACAAGTCGGGAACCACGATCCGGTTCTGGGCGGACCCGGACATCTTCGAGACCACGGTCTACGACTTCGAGACCGTGGCACGGCGACTTCAGGAGATGGCGTTCCTCAACAAGGGGCTGACCATCGACCTGATCGATGAACGCGTCACGGTCGACCAGGTGGTGGACGAAGTCGTCAGCGATACGGCGGAGGCGCCGAAGTCGGCCGACGAGAAAGAGGCGGAGGCCAAGGGTCCGCATAAGACCAAGCACCGCACCTACCACTACCCCGGCGGGCTGGTGGACTTCGTCAAGCACATCAACCGCACGAAATCCCCGATCCAGCAGAGCATCATCGACTTCGACGGCAAGGGCCCCGGCCACGAGGTCGAGATCGCAATGCAGTGGAACGCAGGGTATTCGGAGTCGGTCCACACCTTCGCCAACACCATCAACACCCATGAGGGTGGGACCCACGAAGAGGGTTTCCGCAGTGCGTTGACGACGGTGGTCAACAAGTACGCCAAGGACAAGAAACTGCTGAAGGAGAAGGACGCCAACCTCACCGGCGACGACATCCGCGAGGGATTGGCCGCGGTCATCTCGGTCAAGGTGCACGACCCGCAGTTCGAGGGACAGACCAAGACCAAGCTCGGCAACACCGAGGTCAAGTCGTTCGTGCAGAAGATCTGCAACGAGCAGCTCAGCCACTGGTTCGAGGCCAACCCCGCAGAAGCCAAGACCGTTGTGAACAAGGCGGTTTCGTCCGCCCAGGCCCGGATGGCCGCCCGCAAGGCACGTGAGTTGGTGCGCCGCAAGAGCGCGACGGACATCGGCGGCCTACCCGGCAAGCTCGCCGACTGCCGATCGACTGACCCACGCCTGTGCGAAGTCTATGTGGTGGAGGGTGATTCGGCAGGCGGCTCGGCCAAGAGCGGCCGCGACTCGATGTATCAGGCGATCCTGCCCCTTCGGGGCAAGATCATCAACGTTGAGAAGGCCCGCATCGACCGGGTGCTGAAGAACACCGAAGTTCAGGCGATCATCACCGCGCTCGGCACGGGCATCCACGACGAATTCGACCTCACCAAACTGCGCTATCACAAGATCGTGCTGATGGCCGACGCGGATGTCGACGGCCAGCACATCTCGACGCTGCTGCTGACGCTGCTGTTCCGATTCATGAAGCCTCTCATCGAGAATGGGCACGTCTTCCTGGCGCAACCGCCGCTGTACAAGTTGAAGTGGCAGCGCAGCGAACCCGAGTTCGCGTATTCCGACCGTGAGCGCGACGGTCTGCTGGAGGCCGGCAAGGCCGCGGGTCGCAGGATCAACACCGAAGACGGAATCCAGCGCTACAAGGGTCTTGGCGAGATGGATGCCAAGGAACTGTGGGAGACCACGATGGACCCCAGCGCGCGGGTGCTGCGGCGTATCACCCTCGACGACGCTGCTGCGGCCGACGAACTGTTCTCCGTGCTCATGGGCGAGGACGTCGAGGCCCGCCGCAGCTTCATCACTCGAAACGCGAGAGACGTTCGCTTCCTTGACGTTTGATCCTTCAGCTCTTAGTTCTCACGACTTGAGGAACACATGACAGACACCACCCTGCCTCCTGGCGACGACGGCACCACGGACCGCATCGAGCCGGTCGACATCCAGCAGGAGATGCAGCGCAGCTACATCGACTACGCGATGAGCGTCATCGTCGGCCGCGCTCTCCCCGAGGTCCGCGACGGTCTGAAGCCAGTGCACCGCCGCGTGCTGTACGCGATGTACGACTCGGGCTTCCGGCCCGACCGCGGGCACGCGAAATCCGCACGCTCCGTTGCCGAGACGATGGGCAACTACCACCCGCACGGTGACTCGTCGATCTACGACACGCTGGTCCGGATGGCCCAGCCGTGGTCTCTGCGCTACCCGCTAGTGGACGGGCAGGGCAACTTCGGCTCGCCGGGCAACGATCCGCCGGCCGCCATGCGCTACACAGAAGCGCGTCTGACGCCGCTGGCGATGGAGATGTTGCGCGAAATCGACGAGGAGACAGTCGATTTCATTCCGAACTACGACGGCCGCGTCCAAGAGCCGACCGTCCTGCCCAGCCGTTTCCCCAACCTATTGGCCAACGGATCGGGCGGCATCGCGGTTGGCATGGCGACCAACATGCCGCCGCACAACCTGCGCGAGTTGTCGGAGGCCGTCTTCTGGTGCCTCGACAACTTCGAGGCCGACGAAGAGGCGACCTTGGCTGCGGTCACCGAGCGGGTCAAGGGTCCCGACTTCCCGACCTACGGACTGATCGTCGGATCGCAGGGCATCCACGACGCGTACACCACCGGGCGCGGCTCCATCCGCATGCGGGGCGTCGTCGAGGTCGAGGAGGACAGCAGGGGCCGCAC
>NZ_JAVRQA010000567.1:0-6669 GCF_032161845.1 Mycobacterium sp. | reverse complement strand
CGAGCTGCTCGACCGAGTCGACCACCTTGGCGCCGGTTTCCTTGGCCAACACGATGATTCCGATGAACAGCGAGACCGCGATGCCGCCGAGTAGCAGCAGGGTCGTCGCCGCGTTGCGCGACTTCGGCTTCTTGAAGGCGGGCACGCCGTTGCTGATGGCCTCCACGCCTGTGAGAGCCGCGCAGCCAGACGAGAACGCCCGCGCCACCAGGAACACCATCGCGAAGCCAAGGACGTCGCCATGCTCGGACTTGACCGTGAAACCCGCTGTCTCGGCCTGCAAGTGGTCACCGAGAACGAAGATCTGGAACAACCCCCACCCGATCATGACGTACATGCCGACCATGAATGCGTAGGTGGGAATCGCGAAGGCAGTCCCCGACTCGCGGATGCCACGCAGATTCAACGACGCCAGAAGCAAGATGGCGGCCACCGCGAAGAGCACCTTGTGCTGGGCGATGAACGGCACGGCCGATCCGATGTTCGACATGGCCGATGCCATCGACACCGCGACCGTCAGCACGTAGTCGACGAGCAGGGCGCTGGCCACGGTCAAGCCCGCGGTCGGACCGAGGTTGGTGGTCACCACCTCGTAGTCACCGCCGCCGGACGGGTACGCGTGCACGTTCTGGCGATAGCTCGCGATCACGACGAGCATCACCGCCGCCACGGCGACGCCGATCCACGGCGCCATCGTGTACGCGCTGAGACCGGCGACCGAGAGCACCAGAAAGATTTCCTCCGGCGCGTAGGCGACCGACGACAACGCGTCGGACGCGAACACCGGCAGGGCGATCCGCTTGGGCAGCAACGTGTGGCCCATCGCGTCGCTTCGGAAGGGTCTTCCCAGTACCAACCGGCGCGCAGCGGTCGAAAGCTTGGACACGAGAGCCAAGAGTAAACGCACGGGCGAATGGCTGTAGCGTTCCGAGTGCGCGGGTTCGCCACAATCCGTTTCTGCCGAACCGCTGGGAGGATCGACGCGTGCGAGTAGTGGTAATGGGATGCGGCCGGGTAGGCGCGTCGCTGGCCGATGGCTTGGCCAGAATCGGCCATGAAGTGGCCGTTATCGACCGTGATGGCACCGCCTTTCACCGACTGTCGCCCGAGTTCCCCGGCGAGCGCGTCCTCGGGATGGGTTTCGACCGTGACGTGCTGCTGCGCGCCGGCATCGAGGGCGCGGGCGCATTCGCGGCGGTCTCCTCGGGTGATAACTCCAACATCATCTCCGCGCGCGTCGCGCGGGAGACGTTCGGCGTCGAGCGCGTCGTCGCCCGTATCTACGACGCCAAGCGGGCTGCCGTCTACGAGCGGCTGGGCATCCCGACGGTGGCGACGGTGCCCTGGACCACGGACAGACTGCTCAACGTCCTCACGCGCGAGACGGAGACCACCAAGTGGCGTGATCCGTCGGGCAACGTGGGCGTTACCGAACTCCCGCTGCACGAGGGCTGGGTGGGCCATCGGGTGACGGCTCTGGAAGCCGGGACCGGCGGTCGGGTCGCCTTCATGATCCGCTTCGGCACGGGACTGCTGCCTGACAAGAAGACCGTCATCCAGGCCAGCGATCAGGTCTACATGGCGGCCATCTCCGGTCACATCGCCGAGGCAATGGCCATCGCCGCGCTCCCACCGGGCGACGACGCCGAGGATCAGTGAGGAACCCGTGAAGGTCGCCATCGCAGGGGCCGGCGCCGTCGGCCGGTCCATCGCCAGGGAACTCGTCGATAGCCATCAGGTCACGCTGCTGGAGCGCAACCCCGACCACGTCGACACCGATGCCATCCCGGCCGCCCACTGGCGCCTCGGCGACGCCTGCGAGCTGAGCTTGCTCGAAGCCGTCGGTCTCGAGGACTTCGACGTGGTCATCGCCGCCACCGGTGACGACAAGGCCAACGTGGTGCTCAGCCTGCTCGCCAAGACCGAGTTCGCGGTGCCGAGGGTGGTGGCGCGGGTCAACGACCCCCGCAACGAGTGGCTGTTCGACGAGGCGTGGGGAGTCGACGTCGCGGTGTCCACCCCCCGAATGCTGGCGTCGCTGGTGGAGGAGGCGGTGTCCGTCGGCGACCTGGTTCGCCTGATGAGCTTCCGCAAGGGACAGGCCAACCTCGTGGAGATCACCCTGCCCGACGACACGCCGTGGGGCGGCAAGGCCGTCAAGCGGCTGGAGTTGCCGCGTGACGCCGCTCTGGTGACGATCCTGCGGGGCGCCCGCGTGATCGTCCCCGAGGGCGACGACTCGTTGGAGGGCGGCGACGAACTGCTGTTCGTCACCACCGACGAGGTCGAGGACCAGCTGCGCGAACTGCTACTGCACCCCCGCTGACGCGATCAAGGCAGAGCGCCGACGCGCCTGGCGAGACGAGGTCCATATCGCATTGCCGGTTGCTGATCCCCGCCGCGGAGATCACCCCGGCGACCGCGAACAGCACGGCGACTGCGACCACGCCATCTCGGAAGCCGACGAAAGTCATTGCCGCCGAAGCCGTTCCGCTACCTGACTGATCGAGCCCGACGATCACGCCGGTGAAGGCCACCGCGATGAGGCCTGCCACCCGCGACAGAGCGTTGTTCACGGCAGAACCGATACCGCTCTGGGCCTTGTCCACTGCGGCGAGCACCGCTGCCGTCAATGGGGACACCGTGACCGACAGGCCCACGCCGAAGACGATGAGTCCCGGCAGCATCTGGGTCCAGAAGTCGAACGGCGCCCGCGCCGTCGTCAGCAACAGGAAACCGCCTGCGGCGATCAGTGGGCCGACGGCCATGTACACGCGCGGTCCGTGCCTGCCCGCCAGCCTGCCGAAGGGACGGGCCAGGAAGAACGACAATAGCGGCAGCGGCAGCGTCGCAAGGCCCGCGTGGGACGCCGACATGCCAACGGTCTCCTGCAGGAAGAGCGCGACGATCAGCGTGCCGAGAGATATCGCCGCGTAGAGGAACACCGTCGCGAGGTTGCCGACGGCGAAGTTGCGCGCCGCGAAGAGTTGCAGCGGCATGATCGGGTTCGGCGCTCGTCGTTCCCACCATGGGAACGCGGCCAGACACGTCACGCCGAGCACGAACCCAGTGATCACCGCGGGATGCGACGGTCCCAGCCGCTGCTGCTCGATGAGGCCGTACACCGCGGCGGTCAGCCCCACCGCACATAGCGCCGCGCCGACGATGTCGACCCGGGCGGCGCGTCGCGTCCCGAAGTCCACCGTCGCCTTTCCTCCGGTCGCTCCCCCACTACCCACTGGAACGACGAGCCTCGTCGTCAGGTACAGCGTGACCGCCAACGGCACCACGTTGATCCCGAAGACCCACCGCCAGCTCAGCGCGTCCACGAGAAGGCCGCCGAGCGGCGGTCCCACGACGAATGCCGTCCCCGTCCACGCCGTCCACGTACCGATCGCACCCGCCTGCCGCGGGCCCGTGAACCAGGCGTTGATCATGGCCAGTGAGCTCGGCACCAGGAAGGCCGCACCGACCCCCTGCAGGCAGCGCGCGGCGATGAGGACCCACCCGCTCGGGGCGACCGCACAGAGCAGTGAGGCGACCGTGAACACGGCCAACCCCATCCGCAGTACCGCCAGCCTGCCGAACTGGTCGGATACCGCGCCGGCGACCAGGATGAGCGCACCGAGCGCGAGTAGATATCCGTCGAGGACCCACTGTTGGAGGGCGAGGCCGCCGCCGAACTCCGCGGCGATGGCCGGCAGCGCCAGATTCACCACGGAGCCATCGAGGAACGCCACGAACGAGGCGAGTACCGCAACCGCGATCACAATTCGGTCGGTCGCGCCGCTACGCGGGCTCGGAGTCAGTCGGCCTGCGCCCCGGTTGCGGGCGTCGGCGCGCCCTCGGCTGCATGCAGGGCGCGCTGAGCGGTCCGGATGGCCAGGTACGTCACCAGCGCCGCGACGGCCGTTAGCGGCCATCCCATCGCGATGCGCGCGACACCGAGCAACCCCGTCTGATCTTCGTCGTAGAGTCGGTTCTGAACGAGGAACCGCGCACCGAACACCAGCGCCCAAACGCAGGTCGCGACGTCGAACGCCACCACCGCGCGACGGACCCCACGCCAGTCGCGGTCACGTCCGTTGACCCAGCCCCACGCGTAGCCGACGATCGGTCGTCTGATCACCACTGAAAGCGCGAAGACGCCGGCGTACACGAGTGACGACCAGATGCCGAGCAAGAAGTAACCCTTGGACTCGCCGACGAGGTAGGCGATCAGGGCACTGACGCCGACGGCAAAGAAGCCAGATATGGCCGGCTGCACCGTCTCTCGGCGAATCAGTCGCCACACCAGGATCAGTGCGGCCACCCCGAGAGCGGCGCCGATCGCCCACTTCAGACCAAACAGGGATGAGACCGGGACGAACACCAGCACGGGCAGTGACGAATAGATCAGGCCGCTGATGCCGCCCATCTGCTCGAGGATGGCTCGCGCGCTCAGCTTGTTTTCGGGTTCATCGGGCTCTTCGGCCTCGACTTCGTGCGCCACCCCCTTTTCGGGGTGGGTCACTTCTGAATCTCGTAGTGGGGGTTGTAGATCGCCTTGGTGCCGTTCTCCAACTTGCCGAGGCGCCCATGCACTCGCAACGTGCGTCCGGACTCGATGCCGGCGATGCGGCGCTGGCCCAGCCAGACGAGCATCACCGCGTCGGTGCCGTCGAACAGTTCCGCGCGCACGCCGCCCGCGCAGCCCTTGGCGTTGGTCTCGACACACCGCAGTGTGCCGACCATCGTCACTTCTTGGCCGCGCCGACAGTCGATGGCCTTCTGCGCGCCCGTGCTCGCGGCTTCGTCACTGAGCTCCTCGACGTCCTGCTGTTCGGGGTCCTCCGTGAGCCGACGCGTGAGTCGACGCAGATAACCTTCGGCCGTAGCCATGGTTTCTCCTACCCAAGTGGTGCATCAACCGTTGATCCACCTCTTAACCAACGCCACCGTAGACCTGTTGGTTCCGTTTTGCCACGTGGCACACAGGTGGTTCGATTACCCTTCCGCGAATCGTTTCACTCCCTCCATCCCGACGTGATTTGACGCACACGGCACGATCGACTGATGGCCGTCAATCTGCGCGGAATCACGGTGGTGCTGCTGCCAGGCACCGGGTCCGACGACGACTACGCCTACCGAGCGTTCGCACCCGCTCTGCACGACGTCGGCGCCGTCGTCATGGCACTGGCGCCCGAGCCGGCGCACCTCGTCAGCGCCTATCTGCGCGCACTGGACGACGCCGCGAGGCTGGGCCCGATCGCGGTCGGCGGGATCTCGATCGGCGCCGCCGTCGCCACGGCGTGGGCGCTCGCACACCCGGCCAGTGCGCTGGCCGTCCTGGCCGGATTGCCCGCCTGGACGGGCCCACCCGAATCCGCCACGGCCGCGCTGGCCGCCCAGTACTCGGCGCACGTGCTCCGGCGCGACGGGCTGGCATCGGCGATCAGCCAGATGCGGGCGTCCAGCCCGCAATGGCTGGCAGATGAACTCACCCGGTCGTGGGTCGGCCAATGGCCCGAACTCCCCGACGCCATGGACGCGGCCGCCGGGTACGTGGCGCCCACCGTCCAGCAGCTGGAGACGTTGATGGCGCCCATCGGCGTCGCGGCCGCCACCGACGATCCGGTGCACCCGGTCGAGGTGGCGATCGAATGGGTGGCCGCGGCCCCGCGGGCGGCGCTGCACACCTTCACTCTCGATGAGCTCGGCGCCGACCCCGGCGTTCTCGGGGCAGCGTGCGTGAGTGCGCTGATGGAGCTCTAGCTCAGCCCCACCCAGCTCTACCCAGCTCTACCCACCCGTGATGGTGCGGAGCTGCTGCATCGCCGAACCCTGTTCGCTACGACGCGCCACCGGCGCCGCGACCTGCGGCGGCTGCGGCGGTTCTTGGCCGCCCTGCTGCTGCGCATGTTCCGACATCATCTGTTCGGCTCTCGCTCGCAGTCGTGCGACGAGCGACTCGGAGAGCTGCAGCGGCAACATGTTGCGCACCGGCTGAGGAGTGTCACCACGCCGAACAACGGTGTCCGACAAAGCATTTCGTAGTTCGTGCGCGATCGCCTCGGCATTTTCGGGCGAGCCGACCGCAGCACCGCGCACCATCCAGCGGTAGCCGTCGACGCCGATGAACCGCATGACGACGGGCTCGGGGCCGGCTGTCATGTGACCCACGACTTCCCGTCCCCACGGCCCGTCCTGGATGCTGACCTCGGCAGCCTCCTTGCGCAGCGAGTCGGCGACCTCGGTGACCACCTCGCGCCACAGGCTCCCCGCCTTCGGCGCCGCGTAGGCCGTCACGTTGTAGCGACCGCTCGACGTCACCATCCAGGCCATCGTCGGCACACCCTGCTGGTTGACCTCGACGGCCAGCTCGGCGGCTTCGTTCTCGGGGATCAACACCGCCCCGAAATCGTGCCGGCCCACGGTGGCGACGGCCGGATCGTCGAAGTCCTCGATGTCGAACGGACCGTCGCCATCGCCCTCGTCGACGGCAGACGCCGCAGCCTCTGCAGACTTGGGGTCGCTCTTGCCCTCATCGCGTGTGGGGCCGCTCTTGCGCTTACCGAATGCCATCACA
This sequence comes from Mycobacterium sp., assembly GCF_032161845.1. GTDB lineage: Bacteria > Actinomycetota > Actinomycetes > Mycobacteriales > Mycobacteriaceae > Mycobacterium. Next base: position 101 of record NZ_JAVRQA010000567.1, on the reverse strand, counting down.
AACTCTCGTGTCCGCCGGAGGAACCGTGGCCGCCAGCGCCACGGGTGGTGTCAGCCAGCCCGGCCTCGTCGAATGACGTGACCTCGACCAACTCGGGTAGC
>NZ_JAVRQA010000566.1:0-4295 GCF_032161845.1 Mycobacterium sp. | reverse complement strand
GACGGCGCCCTGGTCAATCTGATGAACACCACCCCCGACGGTGACTATCAGACGTACAAGGCCAACGACGGCGGCTACGTGCGCGATCACTTCTTCGGCCGTGATCCGCGTACCAAGGCTCTGGTCGAGCCGATGAGCGACGCCGAGATCTGGAACCTCAAGCGCGGCGGCCACGACTACCGCAAGGTGTACGCCGCCTACCGGGCCGCGATGGAACACAAGGGTCAGCCGACGATCATCCTGGCCAAGACCATCAAGGGTTACACGCTGGGCCAGCACTTCGAAGGCCGCAACGCCACCCACCAGATGAAGAAGCTCGCCCTCGATGACCTCAAGGGATTCCGCGACGCCACCCGCGTCCCCGTGTCGGATGCCGAACTCGAAGCGAACCCGTACCTGCCGCCGTACTACCACCCCGGACCCGACGCACCCGAGATCCGCTACCTGCTGGATCGGCGACGGACCCTCGGCGGCTTCCTGCCGGCCCGACGCACCAAGACCAAGGCGCTCAAGCTTCCTGGCCGCGACGTCTACAAGGCGCTCAAGAAGGGTTCGGGCACCCAATCCGTCGCCACCACCATGGCGACCGTGCGCACGTTCAAGGAATTGTTGCGGGACAAGGAGATTGGCAAGCGCATCGTCCCGATCATCCCGGACGAGGCGCGCACCTTTGGGATGGACTCTTGGTTCCCGAGCTTGAAGATCTACAACCGCAACGGCCAGCTGTACACCGCGGTGGACGCCGAGCTGATGCTCGCCTACAAGGAATCCGAGACCGGTCAGATCCTGCACGAAGGCATCAACGAGGCCGGCTCCACGGCGTCGTTCACCGCCGTGGGCACCTCGTATTCCACCCACGACGAGCCGATGATTCCGATCTACATCTTCTACTCGATGTTCGGCTTCCAACGCACCGGCGACGGCTTGTGGGCGGCCACCGATCAGATGGCCCGTGGCTTCGTGCTCGGGGCCACCGCGGGACGCACCACGCTGACCGGTGAGGGTCTGCAGCACGCCGACGGGCACTCGATGCTGCTGGCCGCCACCAACCCCGCGGTCGTCGCCTACGACCCGGCGTTCGCCTACGAGGTCGCCTACATCGTGGAGAGCGGGCTTTCTCGGATGTTCGGTGAGAACCCCGAGAACGTCTTCTTCTACATCACCATCTACAACGAGCCGTATGTGCAGCCCCCCGAGCCGGAGAACTTCGATCCCGAGGGCCTGCTGCGCGGGATGTACCGCTACCGGGCGTCCAAGGACAAGCGCACCAACGTCGCGCAGATCCTGACCTCGGGCGTGGCAATGCCCGAGGCCTTGCGGGCCGCGGATCTGCTGGCCGCCGAATGGGACGTCGCCGCCGACGTGTGGTCGGTGACCAGCTGGGGTGAACTCAACCGCGACGGGGTGGCCGTAGAGAAGGAACGGCTGCGTCACCCGGACCGCCCAGCCGCCACGCCGTATGTCACCCAGGCGCTGGAGTCGACCGCGGGCCCCGTCGTCGCGGTCTCGGACTGGATGCGCGCGGTTCCCGAGCAGATCCGCCCGTGGGTGCCCAACACCTACGTGACGCTCGGCACCGACGGCTTCGGCTTCTCCGATACCCGTCCCGCGGCCCGCCGGTACTTCAACACCGATGCCGAATCGGTCGTGGTCGCCGTGCTGGAGGCCCTGGCCCGCGACGGCGAGATCGACCCCTCGGTCGCCATCGCCGCCGCCAACCAATACAAGATCGACGACGTCCTCGCTGCGGGCGTGTCCTTCGCCGACACCGGGAGCGCGTGACCCCCGAGCACTCGCATCGACTCTGCGGTGAGATCGCGTTTGCACGCGAAATCGCGATCTCACCGCACACTCGATGGAGAACTGATCCGCTTTCGGTCAGGTAGTTGGAGGAATCCACCAGAAATGGGCGTATCTTTTAGGGGTGACGGACAACGAGCTTGCGGACGCGCGCACGTCGCCCCTTGAGCTTCTCGACTCCGTTCCCGAATCGCTGCTTCGTCGCGTCAAGCAACATTCGGGGCGCTTGTCCACGGAGGCCGTCCACGTGATGGGGGAACGGCTGCCGTTCTTCGCGGATCTGGAGGCATCCCAGCGCGCCAGCGTTCAGCTCGTCGTGCAGACGGCGCTGGTCAACTTCGCCGAGTGGATGCGCAACCCGCGCGGTGACGTCGGATATACCGCCGAGGCGTTCGCCCTCGTCCCACAGGAGCTCACCCGGCGGATAGCCCTGCGCCAGACCGTCGACATGGTGCGGGTCACGATGGAGCACTTCGAGGAAGCCGTTCCGATGCTGGCCCGCAACGACGATCAGATGACGGCGCTGACGATCGGCATCCTGCGCTACAGCCGGAACTTGGCGTTCGCAGCGGCATCGGGATACGCCGATGCCGCGGAGGCCCGAGGGGCCTGGGACACCCGGATGGAGGCCAACGTCGTCGACGCGGTGGTCCGTGGCGACATCGGACCCCAGCTGCAGTCCCAGGCCGCGGCGCTGAACTGGGATGCCACCGCGCCCGCGACGGTGCTCGTCGGATTTCCCAAGCCCGGTCGCACGGATTTCGCCAGCGAGGACGTGCACGAGATCGTCACGCGCAACGGCCGCACGGCACTGTCGGACGTGCACGGCACATGGCTGGTCGCGATCGTATCCGGCCATCTCACTCCGACGGACAAGTTCCTTCCCGAACTGCTCGAGGTGTTCGCCGACGAGCCCGTGGTGATCGGCCCGTTCGCCGCATCTCTGGTGGCGGCGCACTACAGCGCCGCCGAAGCCATCGCGGGTATGAACGCCGTCGCAGGTTGGAGTGGCGCGCCTCGACCGGTGGCGGCCCGCGAACTGCTACCCGAACGGGCGCTTCTCGGCGACCCATCGGCGATTGCCGCCCTCGATTCCGACGTCATGCGACCGCTGGCCGACGCGGGTCCCGTACTGACGGAGACCCTCGACGCCTACCTCGATTCCGGAGGGGCGATCGAAGCCTGCGCGCGCAAATTGTTCGTTCATCCAAACACCGTCCGCTACCGTCTCAAACGCATCGCCGACTTCACGGGCCGCGATCCCACCCTGCCTCGCGACGCGTACGTTCTGCGGGTGGCATCGACGGTCGGACGGCTGGGTCGACAGACGACGCACACCAGCACGGCAAACGCTCGTGTGGCCTACGCAACAGGCCGGAACGGCGGCAATGCTGGTTCGTTTTCCGGATGAATGGTCGCAATCCGATCTCGTTGCAGTCCCATAACATGCGGTTTTGTAGCTTCCCCACAAAAACATAAGACCAGGTTCATAATCTCTTACACCACGCAAAACCGCTTTCACAGTGTTCTCTTAATTCGTGCCCCAAACACCCGTGCTTGCGCTGCTCGCTCCCGGACAGGGATCGCAGAGTCCCGGCATGCTCTCGCCGTGGCTTGAGCTGCCCGGTGCAGACGAGCGGATCGCCGCGTGGTCCGATGCCATCAACCTGGACCTCGCTCGCTTGGGCACGACAGCAACCGCCGACGAGATCACCGACACGTCGGTGACGCAACCCCTCGTCGTCGCGGCAACACTCCTCGCGCACGAGGAACTGACCAAGCGCGGCCTGCTGGCGGGCGCCGAGACGATCGTGGCGGGGCACTCCGTCGGCGAGATCGCCGCCTACGCGATCGCCGGTGCGCTCTCCGCCGACGACGCCGTGGTCCTGGCCGCCACCCGCGGCTTCGAGATGGCCAAGGCCTGCGCACTCGAGCCGACCGGCATGGCCGCCGTGCTCGGTGGCGACGAGGCCGACGTGCTGGCTCGCCTCGAGGCCCTCGACCTGGTGCCCGCGAACCGCAACGCCGCCGGACAGATCGTCGCCGCGGGCGCCACCTCCGCACTGGACAAGTTGGTCGAGGATCCGCCGGCGAAGGCGCGGGTTCGCAAGCTCGCGACGGCCGGCGCCTTCCACACCCACTTCATGGCCTCGGCACTGGACGGCTACGCCGCCGCCGCCGACGCCGTCGTGACGGGCGAGCCAACCGGCACCCTCCTGTCCAACGCCGACGGCCAGCCGGTGACTTCAGCTGCGGACGCCATGTCCAAGCTGGTCGCGCAGCTGACCCAACCGGTGCGCTGGGATCTGTGCACCGAGACCATGCGTCAACGCGAAGTCACCGCCATCATCGAGTTCCCGCCCGCGGGCGCTCTGGTCGGCATCGCGAAACGAGAACTTCGGGGAGTGCCGACGTACGCCGTCAAGACCCCCGCAGACCTGGACGGGCTCGCCGAGCTCTAGCCAGACAAGACCAAGCCGGCATTCCATCAGGGA
>NZ_JAVRQA010000565.1:0-2900 GCF_032161845.1 Mycobacterium sp. | reverse complement strand
TTGCCGAACCAGTCGCCGGTGCGATCGAGTGCGTTGACGACGGAGCGCTTGATCTCGGGGGCGACGTCGTCGCGGTCGAGATACTCCTGCCTATCGGTCTGCAGTAGCCGGTCGAGACAGGACGCGTCGGGCCCACCGCGCGGCATGGCGTCGATGCGGTTCATGCGGTCAACCAATCGCCGCGACGACGTCGGCCGGGAGTTCGATGTCCGCGACGGCGAGGTTCTCCTCGAGGTGCGCGACCGACGAGGTGCCGGGAATGAGCAGCACGTTGGGGGCGATCGCAAGGGTCCACGCGAGGGCGACCTGTGCGGGGGTGTGCCCGAGGGTGGCAGCTGCCTGCTTGACCGCTGGGTTGCCAAGGACCGGGTTGTCGGCGTTGAAGGCGGAGCCCAGCGGGAAGAACGGCACGAACGAGATTCCGCGTTCGGTGCACAGGTCGAGAACTGGCTGTGACGTCCGGTCGACCAAGTTGTAGGCGTTCTGCACCGTCACGATCTCGGTGCGGTCCAACGCGATCTGCAGGTGCTCGACGGTGATGCTGGACAGGCCGATGCCGCCGATGAGTCCCTCGTCGCGGGCGGTGATCATGGCGGTGAGCTGCCGATCGAACAGGGCGCGGTCGACGTCGGCAGCGGAGTTCGGGTCGTCACCGTGGATGCGAAGGTTGACCGCGGCGAGCTGATCGACGCCAAGCTCGCGCAGGTTCACCTCGATGTCGGCGCGCAAGTCGTCGGGCTGCGCCGCCGGTACCCAGTTGCCCTTCGCATCGCGGCGGGCGCCGACCTTGCTGACCAGCGCCAACCCGTCGGAATACGGGTGCAACGCCTCGCGGATCAGTTCGTTGGCGACGTCCGGGCCGTAGAACTGGGCGGTGTCGATGTGGTTGACCCCCAACTCGACGGCACGCTTCAATACCGCGATCGCCTGATCGTGATCGCGCGGCGGTCCGAAGACGCCAGGTCCGGGCAGTTGCATGGCGCCGAAGCCGACGCGATTGACGGTGAACTTGCCCAGTTGGAATGTTGGGCGGGATGGCGGGATGGATATTGGGCGGGATGGCGGGATGGATGAAGTCATGTCTTCATCCAACCGCGAAAGGGGCGCATTCCATCCGAATGCGCCCCTTCCGGTTGGCTCGATTACTCGGACTCGCCGAGGATGCCGTAGATCTCGCGGCGGGCGTTGTTGACGATGTCGACGATGCGCTGCTGCTGTTCAGCCGATGCGGCGTGCGCGGACTGCGCGACCGCTCCCATGAGCTGGCCGACCGCGCTGCGCAGGTTGGCATGGCCGGGATCGGCACCTTCGGTGATCTCCTCCCACGGCGGGGTCTCGATCTTCTCGGCGACGGCGCGGCCTGCTTCGGTGAGCTCGAACAGCTTCTTGTTGCCGTCGCTCTCGGTGCCCGCGATCAGGTCCTCGTCGACGAGCAGCTGAAGGGTCGGGTACACCGAGCCGGGGCTTGGCTTCCACAGGTCCTGGCTGCGCTCGGCGATCTCCTGGATCATTTCGTAGCCGTGCATCGGCCGCTCGGCGAGCAGCGTCAGAATGGCGGCGCGGACATCTCCGCGCCTACCGCGGCCACGGCCGCGGCCGCCGCCACGTGGGCCGCGTCCGCCTCGACCGAAGCCGGGGCCGCCGAAGCCGGGGCCGAATCCGGGGCCGCCGAAGCCACGGCCGAAGCCGGGTCCGAAACCGCCGCGAAAACCGCCGTCGAACGGACCGTCGCCGCCCGAGGTGTGCTCGTGGATGGCGTCGCGGAATTCGCGTCGGGCGGCACGCCGCTGTTCGTGGATGGCGCGACGGTCGACGGGTGAGAACCCGAAACCGAAGGGGCCGCCGTGGGGACGACCCTCGAAGGGGCCGCCGGGGGGTGTGAATGGGGTGTTCATGGTGTGTGTCTCCTTAGCCAGGAAACGCCGAATGCGTCTCCGATACGTTGACGATATATCGGAAACTATCGCGATGCAACCATTGGTACTACTCGGTCAGTCCTTCCGCTTCCTGTCGATGGCCTTGACCTGGGCACGAGCCCAATCGCCTTCCATGGCCGCGATGCGAAGCCCGTAGTCGAGAGCCGCGAGGCCGTAGAACGCGGCGTCGGCATCACTCCACGGCTGCAGCGAATCCCGCAGCGCCTGCAGCCGGACGAGTTCGGCATCGGCTTCGGCCGCGATGGACACGATGTGCTCGCGCGCCTGTTCAGGACGTAATTCGCCGAGCAGAAAGACGCGCAGCAGGGACGCGCTGCGAAAGGGTGGGTCGTCGCCAGGGGTGGTCAGCCACCGGATGAGTTCGGCCCGGCCTGCGGCGGTGACCCGATACTCCTTGCGGCCGCGGGGGCCGACGTCGGAGACCTCGATGAACCCATCCGTGGCGAGCTTGTTGAGCTCGCCGTACAGCTGGCTCTGGGTCGCCGGCCACACGTTCGCCATTGACTTCTCGAAACGGCGCAGCAGGTCATAGCCACTGCCAGGGTGCTGGGCGAGAAGTCCGAGGGCGGCGAAGCGAAGGCTCACCGCTCGAATATAGAACCTGACATGTCACAACTGGAATGTCACACGCGCAGGCGCCCCGGCTGATCAGGCCGGCTCGACCCGCAGAGCTGGCATCCGCCACGGCCCGCGGGTGGCCAACAGGTAGTACAGGCCGAAGGCCACCCCGCAGCCGATGAACCAGCTGTACTGCGATGCGCCCGCCATGCCGAACACCATGCCCCCGAGCAGCACCGGGATCACGGCCAGCAGCGCGCCGACCACCGTCGCTGCCACGGCGGCCGGGTTGTAGCCGCCCTTGTACCAGTAATTGGCCGTCTTCGACATCGTGAAGAGATCGTCGACGACGATCTTCTGCTTGCGCACCAGGTAGAAGTCGGCGAGCAGGACGCCGAACAGCGG
>NZ_JAVRQA010000564.1:0-3107 GCF_032161845.1 Mycobacterium sp. | reverse complement strand
GCCGACGATTCCGGCGACGCGGCGCAGCGCACCACCCAACGCCGTGGGGTAGTACTCCCAGCCGGTAAGGGTCTTCTCCACGGCGTCGTCGATCACCTCGACCGGGTGGCCGTCATTGGTGATGCCGATCCGGATGCGGGTGTAGGTCTGCACGCCGATCCAGTCGTCATCATGGGAGGCCTCGACGAACACTTCGTCGCGGGGATGGACGTAGGAGGCGAACACCGACTCGGCGCCGGGTTCGGGTTGGCAGTCCTGCACCGAGATTCCCCAGCCCACCAACAGGTGTGGGTGGGCGGCCTTCAGCGCAGCGCGGGTGGCGTGATGGACACCGATCAGGGCGGCGCTGACCTGCGGATCGGGCAGCGGCAGACCGTGTTCCAGTCCGGCTGACTGTCCGCCGCTGGCGGCGCGGGTGGCCAGGATCGCGACGATGTTGGGTTCGTTGATGGTGCCGACGTGCTCGACGCCGTCGGCCAGCACCGGTCCGAGGGCCTCGACGTAGCGCAGGAATCGTTCGGGGGCGTCGGGTCGGAGCCATCCGCCGGTGTCGCTGAACCAGCGCGGCAGGGTGAAGTGGTGCAGCGTGACGAAGGGGCGCAGCCCGCGGCTGCGGGCGCCGTCGACCATGCGGCGGTAGTGCTCGATCTCGGCGCGGGAGATCGCGCGGTCGGCGGCTTCGATGCGGGCCCATTCGATGCCGAAGCGGTAGTCGGTGAACCCCGCGGCCGCGGCCAGGTCCATGTCCTCGGGCCACCGGTGATACGAGTCGACGGCATCACCGGAAGGCTCCTTCACGAACGTGCCGGGGGCGTGTTCGAGCGCCCACCAGTCCGAGGCGAGGTTGTTGCCCTCGGTTTGATGGGCGCCGGTCGCCACGCCCCACAAGAACTCCGGGGTGTCGTGGACGGTCATCGCCACGCGGTGGACATTGCCGTACTCAATCCTGCCGGATGACGTGCACGGCGCTCAGGGCGCCGCCGAGCTGCATCAGGCGCCCGCCGTCGTGCAGGGCGCCCAGGAACACCGGAGCGAAGCCGAGGCGCTGCACGTATCGACCGAAGTCGGTGCTGGCCGCGTCGTCGTCGGTGGCGAAGAAGACGGCCTGGCGGCCCTCGGCGTGGCGGGGCTCGGCGTCGATGTAGGAGGCGAACATCGCGTTGAAGGCCTTGACGACGGTGGCGCCGGGCAGGTGGCGGGCGACCCACTCGCTGCCGGTGTCCTCGCCGAGGTCGACGAAGCCGTCATAGGTGGGTTCGTACTGTGCGTACTGGTTGGTGGCGTCGACTACGACGCGGCCCGACCAGTCCGGAACGACCGCGGTCAGGTCGGGCACCTTGAGGAACGGGATCGCCAGGATCACCACGTCGGCGCGCGCCGCCTCGACGACGGTGACGGCCTGCACCCCGTCGCCCAGCGTGGTGACTAGGTCGGTCAGGCTCGCTGGACCGCGGCTGTTGCTAAGGAACACTCGATAGCCAGCGTGCAGGGACTGGCGGGCCAGGGCCCGCGCGACCGGGCCCGAACCGATGATGCCGACGCTGTCGATCACGTGAGGTGTCCCCTGTGCAGGTGGTTCGGAATGAATTGGCGTGCAATCGCTCTCGGCGGAAAGGCGGGCGCGGTTCACGGTGTGACCAGCACGACGCCGACCCGACCGGGCCGGGATACGTGCGCCGCGGCCTCGCTGATTTGCTCCATCGGATAGATAGCCGCCGGTGCGAACAGCGGTGCCATCCCTTGGGCCATCGCCAGTGCGCTGGCCACGTCGGAGGCTCGTTGCTCGGCGGAGACCGCGCCGAGCCACCGCCCAATGGACAGACCGCGGATGCCGAGGTCCGCTCCGAGCAGCGTGGAGGCGTGCAGTGGGATCTGCTCGGGTGCCATCACGCCGTAGGAGATGAGTGTGCCGCCCGGGGACAGCAGCGAGAGTAGGTCAGCGGCGATCGCGCCGCCGATTGGGTCCAGGGCGACCGGGATCGGGCGTCCTGCTGCCGCGTCGCGGACCTGCTCCACCCAGTCCGGGGAGGCGGTGGACACCACCGGGACACCCGGGGTGCGGTCGCGTAGCTGTTCAGCGCGTTCGTCGCTGCGCACGATGCTGATGGTGGCGATCTCGTGGTGCTTGGAGCCGGCGGTGAACAGGCGGCCCACCGACGAGGCGGCGGCGTTGTTGAGGACGACACCGTCGAACCCGGTCGAGAAGTGCTGCTGGGCGGCGCGACGCAGCATCAGCACCGTGATCGGATTGACCAGCATCTGGGCGGCCACGTCATCGGAGAGGGCATCAGGCACCGCGACGGCGAATTGCGCGTCGACGAGGATGGTGTCGCGCCAGGCGCCCGGGTGCGGGAACACCGTCACCCGGGTGCCGGGCGAGACCGTAGTGACGCCAACACCGACGTCCAGGACGGTTCCCGTCGCTTCGATGCCCACGGCCACCGGTTCACCGGGTGACGGGTGGGCTCCTTGTACTGCCTGCAGGTCCCCAGGATGGAGGGGGAACGCGGTCACCTGCATCAGGATCTGACCCGGACCCGGCGCGGGGGGCGTGTCGACCTTGGTCACTTCCAGTACCTCGGCGGGATTGCCCGAGTGTCGGTACGTCACGGCTCTGATCATGGAAAATCCTCACATCGTCGGGGGGTGAATCGTGTTCGGCCTTGCGGACGGACGGAGACCAAGAGGTACCGAGCGGATCGGGCGTGCCCTGGCTCACCCCGGAATGCGTGGTCGATGGTCCACCGCTCGTTGCGCGGGGACGGCCCGCACAGTGCCAGGCCAGGCTTAGAGTTCGGCGATTCCACCGTCGACGACGAGGTCGAATCCGGTGGTGTAGCTGCTCTGATCCGACGCGAGATAGTAGACCGCGCTGGCGATCTCCTCGGGGCGACCGAGCCGGCCCAGCGGGGTGAACGCCTTGAATTCCTCGGTGCCGGCTTGCAGTTCGGCGTCACTGCCGAACTGGCTCCGCAGGATCGGCGTGTCGATGACCCCGGGGCTGACTACGTTGACGCGGATGTCCCGGTCCTTGAGCTCGGCAGCCCAGGTGCGCGCGAACGACCGGATGGCGGCCTTCGTGGCGGCGGAGACGCCGTAACCGGGGA
>NZ_JAVRQA010000563.1:0-3038 GCF_032161845.1 Mycobacterium sp. | reverse complement strand
GAACTGACCGTAGGCAAGTCATCCTCGTCGCGGCAGAGGGAAGCAGGCCCGATGCCCAACCGAGACGATCACGACACCGCCTTGCATACGGCGATGAACGCCATTGCGGCCCACTTCGATCACCAGCACGATCTCGAGACGACGTTGGCCGCGGTGACGGGCGCCGCGGTGGACCTCATCGACGGCATCGACTATGCCGACGTACTCACGATCAGCGATGGCGAATTTCGCTCGTTGACGCCGACCAACCCCATCGTGACGGAACTCGACCAACTACAGCGAAGCGCCGGACAGGGGCCGTGCCTCGAGGCCGCCGTGGGCGATTCCATCGTCAGGTCCAGCGACCTTCGTGGCGATGAGCGTTGGCCTCTGTTCGCCGAGGGCGCGGTGCGACGCGGCATCCACAGCATCCTGTCCTTTCAGCTGTACACGCACGAAAGGGGTGCGGGCGCTCTGAATCTCTTCGGGCTTGCACCGCACGAGTTCGACAGCGAATCCGAAACCGTCGGCGCCATGTTGGCCACCCAGGCCGCCGTCGCGATCATCACCGACGACCGATACCACCAGTTCGAGTCGGCGTTGGCGAGCAGGGATCTCATCGGCCAGGCGAAGGGAATCATCATGGAGCGCTACGGCATCGACGCGGTGGCAGCCTTCAACATGATTCGCAAGCTCTCGCAGGACAGCAACGAAAAGGTGGCGCTGATCGCGCGACGCGTCGTCGAGACCCGTTGAGGCCCGGGCCGCGCCTCAAAACGAGGTTGAGCCCCGCTAGTGCGGGTACTGACGTGCAATGAACGTCGACCGACTCTGGCAGTCACTCGAATCAGCGGCAACTCTGGATCGGTTGAGCGACGCCGTGAAACGACGGCTTGATCCCGTAGTCGGGCAGGGCAAGGTCCGAAACGCGCTCGGCGGCAAGTGGCTTGGTCATCCCATCCATCCGGCGTTGGTCATGGTTCCGCTGGGCGCATGGTCGAGTGCGGTCATACTCGACGTCGCCGGACGCCAGAGCGCCGCCGCACGCCGCTTGGTGGCGCTGGGAACCATGGCGGCGCCGGCGGCAATCGTCACCGGATGGAGCGACTGGTCGAACCTGAACACCGTGCAGCGCAGAGTCGGGCTTTCACATGCGCTGGCCAACGCGACAGCGGTCACACTGTTCGCACTGTCGTACTGGCGCCGTAGGACGGTCACCGACGGATTGGCCCGTAGCACTGGAGCTCTCGGACTTCTGGCGGCAGGCGGAGGCGGTGCGATCGGCGGCCATCTGACCTATCGCCTCGGCGCCAACGTGACTGGCAACCAGACCGAGCTCGAGCCAGCCCCGGAGTACCACCCCGCACAGCTGCCCGACGCGATGAAGCCCGCAACCGGCCTAGACCCGTAGCAGCCGTCGCCAAGGCACCTTCGGTCTAGCGATCTGCCTCGGGTAGCGGAATGTCGATGGCCTGCTCGATGAGATCGGCGGGGTTGACCGCCTCGTCGCTGCGACCGTTGACGTAGTCGACGTCCAGCGTCGCGTCATCCTCTGGATACGCAGAGCGTTCCTGTTCGGCTACGTCGGGCATCGGCTTGGCCGGTGGGAATTGCCCTTCCGAGAAACTCGTCATGATTGAGGGCCTTACCCCGTCCGCCGGTCCTCAATCACCACCGATTCAACGCGCCCGTCGCGCGAGGTGTTCGGAGTCTGCGATCACCATGCTCTTGCGTTCCAATCGAATCCACCCCCGCTGGCTGAAATCGGACAACACCTTGTTGACCGTTTCCCTGGACGAACCAACGAGGTGCGCCAGTTCCTCCTGCGTCAGACCGTGCGCCACCCTGATCGCCCCATCCTCTTGAACTCCGAACCGCTGCGCCAGGCCGAGCAGCTGCTTGGCCGTACGTCCCGGCACGTCGGTGAGGATGAGATCGCACAGGATGTCGTCGGTCCGGCGCAGTCGCCGGGCGAGCACCCGAAGCAGCCGGTCGGCAACCTCGGGATGATCGGCGACCCACGAACGCAGGACGGCACCGTCCACCGGTACTGCGCACACCTCGGTGATGGCAGTCGCGGTCGACGTGCGAGGGCCCGGGTCGAACGCCGACAGCTCGCCGAAGGACTCCGACGGGCCGCGCAAGGTGAAGAACGCCTCGCGCCCCTCCGATGAGCGCCTGCCCACCTTGACCTTTCCCGAGATGATGACGTAGAGCCGGTCACCCTGTTCGCCTTGACTGAAGAACACGTGTCCCGTGCCGACCTGCATTTCGGGCAGGTCCTCGGTGAGCGCACGCACCGCACTCGGATCCACCCCACGGAAGATGGCGGCTTGAGCCAGAGTCGAATCCACGTGCGCTCCTCGAAGAAGTCGGAACTCCAGTTGGGTGTGCGGTGACCCACCCTCGTGCTCGGTCGATACCCCCTGAGCGGGCAAGGAAACGGGTTGTCCGCCGCGAGCTTGGCTCGTCAGAACGAATCGAAGACTCTGGGCTAGATGCGTTTCACGCCGGCCGCCCCGGGTAGCAGCGTGTTCATGAATACCGAGGGAGAACGCTCGTGAACGTGGTTCAGACCGCCAAGGAACACGTCAAACAGCTCGTCGACAAAGTCGCCGAGAAGGAAGCCGTCAAACAGCTCGTCGACAAGGTTGCCGAGAAGGTAGTGGACGGCGCCGTCGCCGACTCGCGTGTGCAGGCGGTCACCATCGCCGCCTCGAAAGAGGACGTACGGACACTCTTCCAGGACCCAAACCGGCTTTCGGAGATCTTCGGCGACGTCGCCGACGTCACCAGCACGGGTCCTGACCGGTTGCGCTGGAAGTTCACGTTCGAGGGATCCGACGGGCCGGAGTGGGAGTGCGTCACCGTCGCCGAGGATGACGCCCGTCTTCGATTCGTCGACGCGAGCGCCGGTGCAGACGCCGGTATCGTCCTCGAATTCCGCGACGCCCCGCAGGGACGCGGCACCGAAGTAGTTGCTCGAGTGAGCAGTCCCGCGCCGGGCGCACTCACCGGCGCGCTCGCCTTCAAGGCGCTCTACCGGGCAAGGGCATTGA
>NZ_JAVRQA010000562.1:0-14774 GCF_032161845.1 Mycobacterium sp. | reverse complement strand
GTTGCCGCACGCGCGTCGTGGTCCGTGGTGGTCGCCGCTGGAGACGTGCTGACGATCGTCGATCTCGAGGGGAACCAGGCTGTTGACTGCCTGCTGTACTCGGCTGCCGATACCACGGTCCGTTACTCCGCTCCCGAGACCATCAGGCGTCAGGGCCGGATCGTGCTGACCACTGGCTCGGTGCTGCGGGCCGACACCGGGGCGGCATTGATGACCGTCGTCGGCGACGAGGTCGGCGTCCACGACACGCTGGGTGGCGCGTGTTCCAAGGAATCGAACACGCTGCGCTACGGACAGCACACCCGTGCTCAACACGGCTGCCTGGAGAACTTCCTGGCCGAGGGCGCGCGGCGCGGCCTCGGCGCGAGGGACATGGCGAGCAACATCAACTGGTTCATGAACGTTCCTGTCGATCCCGACGGTGCGCTCGGCATCGTCGACGGACTCTCGGCGCCTGGCAAGCGGATCGCACTGCGCGCCGAGATCGACACTTTGGTTTTGGTGTCCAATTGCCCTCAGATCAACAACCCATGCAACGCCTTCAACCCCACGCCCGTCCGCATGATCGTGACGCGTCCGTTCGAGGCGGGCCAGGCATGAGCGAATGCGCACTGATCGCCAACCGTGGCGAGATCGCCGTTCGCCTCGTCCGTGCCGCGGGGCTGCTCGGCCTGCGCACGGTCGCGGTGTTCTCCGACGCCGACCGAGGAGCGCCGCACGTGCGACTCGCCGACGTCGCCGTGAGGTTGGGCCCCGCGGCACCCAGTGAGAGCTATCTGCGGGTGGACGCGATCCTCGACGCCGCCGCAGCGACCGGGGCCGACATGATTCACCCCGGCTACGGATTCCTTTCGGAGGACGCCGAATTCGCGTCCGCGGTGGAACAGGCGGGAATGGCGTTCGTGGGTCCGACACCACACCAGCTGCGCGTGTTCGGCACCAAGCACACCGCGAGGGCGGCGGCGCAGACGGCCGGCGTCCCGGTCTTCGCAGGTTCGGACCTGCTCGTCGACGCGGCCGCCGCCGATGCCGCGGCCGACGAGATCGGGTACCCCGTCATGCTCAAGGCGACCGGCGGTGGCGGAGGCATCGGTATGCAGGTCTGCCGCAATGCCGCCGACCTCCGCGCCGCCTTCGAACGGGTCTCGCGCCTTGCCGAGCGCAGCTTCGGATCCGCGGAGCTATTCGTCGAGCGCTTCGTCGAAGACGCCCGCCACGTCGAGGTCCAGATCTTCGGCGACGGCACGGGTCGCGTCGTCTCCCTTGGTGACCGCGACTGCTCGTTGCAACGCCGCAACCAGAAGGTGATCGAGGAGGCACCGGCACCTGCCTTGCCGGATTCGATTCGAGCGCAGCTTCATTCGTCGTCGCGAGCATTGGCGAGCTCGATCGGATACCGGTCCGCGGGCACCGTCGAGTTCGTCTATGACGCGCGCCGGGAGCAAGCGTCCTTCCTCGAAGTCAATGCCCGCCTTCAGGTCGAACATCCGGTCACCGAGTCCGTCACCGGCGTCGACCTGGCCGCCTGGATGTTTCGGCTGGCCAGCGGCGAAAGTGACCTGCTGGCAGCCCATCTCGCACCGGGAGAGACCACCGGCGCGGTACCGGTTCACGGCCATTCGGTCGAGGCACGGGTGTACGCGGAGGACCCCTCGCGGGACTACCGGCCGAGTACCGGCACCCTCGTCGCCGTCGAGTTCCCCCGCCACGTCGCCAACGACCCAGAGGTACGCGTCGACACATGGGTCGAGGCGGGCACCGAGGTGTCCGCGTCGTACGACCCGCTGTTGGCCAAGGTGATCACCGTCGGCGCCGACCGCGACGAGGCGTTCGACCGACTCGGGCGAGCGCTGGACGCCACCGTCCTGCACGGCATCGAGGTCAACGTCGGGATGCTGCGCGCCGCGTGTGCGCTGGACGACGTCCGTGCAGCGCGGCACAGCACCTCGACCCTCGCCGACGTCGTCGATCCCCGCCCGCGGATCACCGTCGAACGTCAAGGCCTGATGACGACCGTGCAGGACCTACCGGGTCGAGTGGGGTTGTGGGACGTCGGAGTCCCGCCGAGCGGTCCGATGGACGACCTGTCGTTCCGGCTGGGAAACCGGGCCCTTGGCAACCTCGAAGGGGCTCCCGGACTGGAGTGCACCGCATCGGGTCCGGCGTTGCGCTTCACCCACACCACCGCGGTCTGCGTCACGGGGGCCGAGTGCGTGGTCACCGTAAACGGGACGCCGGTACCGATGTGGGAGCCCATCGACGTCCCTGCGGGCGGTGTGCTCGACGTCGGCGCGGCAGAGACGACCGGTCTGCGGTCCTACGTCCTCGTCTCGGGCGGCTTCGACGTACCGACCTACCTCGGCAGCGCATCCACGTTCACGCTCGGACGCTTCGGTGGGCACGGGGGGCGCCCGCTGGTCGCGGGCGACGTCCTGCGCGCGGTCCCGTCGGCGCCGACCGGACCCGTCGCCGCAGTACCCGCCGAGCTGCGCCCGGCGATGCCGTCCGAGTGGGAACTGGCCGTCACCGAGGGTCCGCACGCGGCGCCGGAGTTCTTCACCCGTGAGGACCTCGACACCTTGTTCGAGGCCGGCTACGTCGTGCACTTCAACTCCGCCCGCACGGGTGTGCGCCTGCAAGGTCCACGGCCGAAGTGGGCGCGTCCCGACGGTGACGAGGCAGGCCTGCACCCGTCGAACATTCACGACAACGCGTACTCCGTCGGTGCGCTCGACTTCACCGGCGACACCCCAATCCTGCTCGGCCCGGACGGACCAAGCCTCGGCGGGTTCGTGTGCCCGGTCACCGTCGTCGCCTCGGATCGGTGGAAGCTGGGGCAGTTGCGTCCCGGTGCCACAGTGCGTTTCGTACCCGTCCGCACCGTCGATGCGCCGTCGCGCACCGAGTTGGGGATCTTGCGCGGTGCGGCGTCGCCGGTGGTCCGTCGCGGTGCTCGCGACGGTGACGACGGGATCCTCGGCCGCCGCGACGGCAACGGCGCTCCCGCTGTCACGTACCGCCGCAGCGGTGACGACAACGTGCTCGTCGAGTACGGCGACATGGTGCTCGACCTCGCCCTGCGGGCCCGCGTGCACGCCCTGCACGAGCGCCTCGCCGCGCTGCGGGACGATTCCGCGTCCGGCATTCTCGACCTCACGCCGGGCATTCGGTCGCTGCAGGTGCACGTCGACCCCGACGCCTTGTCGATCGACCGCCTGCTCGGCTTGTTGTCCGAGTTGGAGGACGACCTGCCTGCCACGTCGGAACTGGTGGTGCCGAGTCGCTCGGTCCGACTGCCGCTCAGCTGGGATGACCCCGCGACTCGAGAGGCGATCGCGCGCTACACGTCCGGAGTGCGCGACGACGCACCGTGGTGCCCGTCGAACATCGAGTTCATCCGCCGGGTCAACGGACTCGCCAGCCAGGACGACGTCATGGACACGGTGTTCTCGGCCGAATACCTGACCCTCGGCCTCGGCGACGTCTACCTCGGCGCGCCGGTCGCCACGCCGCTCGACCCACGGCACCGGCTGGTGACCACCAAGTACAACCCGGCCCGTACCTGGACCGCGGAGAACTCCGTCGGGATCGGCGGTGCCTACCTGTGCATCTACGGCATGGAGGGGCCCGGCGGTTACCAGTTCGTCGGAAGGACGACGCAGGTGTGGAGCCGGTACCGCCACACAGCGCCGTTCGAACCCGGCAGCCCGTGGCTACTGCGCTTCTTCGACCGCATCTCCTGGTATCCCGTGAGCGCCGAGGAACTCCTCGATCTTCGGGCCGACCTCGCCGCAGGCAGGGGATCGGTCGAGATCACGCCGGGCACGTTCTCACTCGCCGAGCACGAACGGTTCCTGGCCGACAACGCCGAGTCGATCGCCGCGTTCCGGGAGCAGCAGGCCGCGGCCTTCGCCTCCGAGCGCGCGGCATGGGCGGCGGCGGGCGAGTTCGATCGGGCCGAACGGGCCGAGTCGCTGGTTGCGGTGACCGGGACCGACCTGGTGCTCGAAGACGACGAGCAGCGGATCGACGCTCCGTTCTCGTCGAGTGTCTGGAAGGTGGACGTCACGGTCGGGGATCAGGTGGTCGCCGGTCAGGCGCTGCTGGCGCTGGAGGCCATGAAGATGGAGACGGTGCTGACCGCACCGTCCGATGGCATCGTCACCCACATCCTGGTCGAGGCGGGCAACCAGGTCGACCCAGGAACCCCGCTAGTGGTGGTGGGTTCGTCCAACGGGCGCAACATGACAGGAGTGCCGGCATGAGCATTCAGCGAGAAGCGAAGCGGGATCGCCCATGAGGGCGGTCGAACGCGTGCACGCGACCTATGCGGCCATCGAAGCCGCCGACCGGCCCGAGGTCTGGATCTCTCTGCGCGCAAAGGCCGACGCGCTGATCGACGCAGAAGCGGTCGACGCGAGTGTCCTTGCCGGAGAGATCCTTCCGCTCGCCGGCTTGACCGCCGCGGTGAAGAACAACGTCGACGTGGCAGGAATCGCGACCACCGCGGCCTGCCCGGCGTTCGCCACCACACCCGCCGCCTCCGATGCCACCGCCGTGGCGCGGTTGCGTGCAGCGGGAGCCGTGGTGATCGGCGCGACCAACCTCGACCAGTTCGCCACCGGACTGGTGGGGACGCGCAGTCCCCACGGCGCCGTCCGGGATTCTCGGCGCCCCGAACACATCTCGGGCGGATCCAGCTCGGGGTCCGCCGTCGCGGTCGCGCTCGGTCTCGTCGACATCGCCATCGGGACCGACACTGCAGGCTCGGGCCGGGTACCCGCCGCCCTACAGGGCATCGTCGGCATCAAGCCCACCTACGGCGTCGTGCCGACCGACGGGGTGATCCCGGCGTGCCGGTCCTATGACTGCGTGACCGTGCTCGCGCGCGACCTGAACACCGCCGACGCGGCGATGGGCGTGATGGGAGGGGGTGCCCGCCCGTTCCCGCCCGATGCGCCGCTGACCGCCCCCGAGGTGCTCAAAGTGGCTATCCCGCAGGATCTTCCGGCGCTGTCGCCGCAGTGGCAGGCGGCGTTCCGTGCTGCGTGCACCCGTCTCGAACGCCACGGCGCGGTGCTGCAGGAGATCGATCTGTCGGCGTTCCTCGCAGCCGCCCGACTGCTGTACGACGGCGGGCTGGTCGCCGAACGGCACGAGGCCGTCGGCGAGTTCGTCGACGCGCATCGTGACGAAGTGGATTCGACTGTCGGAGAGATAATTTCGGCAGCAGGTGAGGTCCAGGCGACGCGGTTGCTGCGCGATCGTCGCCTGCTTGCCGAGCTCACCGCGACCGCCGCGAGCGCGCTGGGGGACTGCGACGTCCTGCTGATTCCCACCACCACGGATCACCCGAGGATCGCCGACGTCGCCGCCGACCCCGTCGGCGTCAATTCCCGGCTGGGCACGTACACCAACTTCTGCAACCTCATGGACATGTGCGCCGTTGCGGTGCCGTCGGGTATCGCGGGGGACGACCAGTTCGGCGTTTCGGTGATCGCGAGGTCCGGCGCCGACGCCGTGGCCATCGACGTCGCCCGCCTGGTCACCTCACCGACGCAGTCGGTCGCGAGCCCCGGCGCCGCGTCCCTCGATGGTCGATCCAGCCAGCCGCCGTGGCCAACGCGTGCCGGTGCCGACGCCACCCCGCTGCTGGTCGTCGGCGCCCATTTGCGCGGGCAGCCGTTGGCCTTTCAGCTCGAGGAGCGTGGCGCCCGTTGGGCGGGACCCGCGTGCACCGCGCCCGTGTACCGGTTGGCGCGCCTCGACACCACGCCACCGAAGCCGGGTCTCGTCAGGGTCGCCAATGGCGGAGCCGCCATCGGCGGTGAACTGTGGCTGGTGGGAACGGCGATGCTCGGTGACTTCTTAGCCGCGCTGCCCGCGCCGATGTCACTGGGCAGGGTCACTCTCGCCGATGGGACCGAGGTCGTCGGGTTCGGCTGTGCACTCGATGCGTTCCAGGCGGGCGAGGACATCACCCACCACCGCGACTGGCCGACCTACCTAGCCAGCGTCGCGTCCGTATCGTCGAACCCGACCCCCGTGTAGCGCTCGATCTCGTCGCTGGTCCGCGCGCGGAGCGCAGGTGTCGCGGCATCCGGGATGCCGAGGACGCGCAGGCAGGCGTCGGCCACGTGAATCGGCAGCTCGGTACGTTCGTCACCCGGTGGCACCGACCACATGTTCACCAACGATTCGACGAGGCGGAACGGCAGGTCGGCAGCTGCTTCGTGGACGCCGGTCTGATCGGTCACCGCCTGGCTCAACGCGAGATAGTGCAGCCGCAGGCGTTCCCGGTCCGACCAGAACGGCTCGAGGCGGGCGCCGCGGAGTTCGGGCAGCAGGTATAGCGCACCGAGATTCCAGCGACCCGCGAGGAGTTGGCTGCCGTCGAATGCGGCGAGGGCGTGCAGATGCTCCGCGGCGCTCAAAGCCGGTTCGGCGCCAAGGAGATTCGGCAGAAACGCCAGCGTGGGGCTGACGGTTTGACCGAGCAGTGCGCAGAGGATGTCGTCCTTGGTCTTGAAGTAGTGATAGAGCGACGCCTGGCGGATGCCGACCGATTCCGCGATGGACCTGGTGGAGGTGCCTGCGTAGCCCAGGGTGGTGAACAGTTCGCCGGCGGCATCCAGAATTTCATCGCGCGCCGTGACACCGGGGCGCCTCTGATCGTGGTGGCGGGGTCGACCGGCCCTAGCGAGCGGCATATCCCCATCGTGGACCATGGCGGGCCGGAAATGGTCGAGCGCCCGTTTCTGTCACACGACAGAAACGCGCGACACCCATCGGTTACCTGCGCCACTAATTGGTTACGCCAGCGACACCCATCGGGCTGGCACGGCCGGAAAACTGTCACTTGACAGGCGGGTGACACACGGGCGTGCCGCTGCCTCGCCGACCTCGACACTTCCTGGAGCGTTCTCACATGGGCATCGCGGTATCCGAAGGGGCTGCCATCTCCGACGTTCGCACATCGTCTGGAACCGTGGCGACGCCGCCGATCGCCGATCCCGTCGCGACCATCGACGGGCTGCGCGTGACGTTTCGGCGCAACGGTCGCGACGTCCACGCACTACGGGCGGTCTCACTGCAGATCGCGCCGGGGGAAATCCTGGGCCTGGTTGGTGAATCCGGTTCCGGCAAGAGCGTTCTCGGATTCAGCATCCTGGGATTGCTTCCCAAGCACGCCCAGGTCGACGGCACCGTCACGGTGGCCGGGTCCGACATGGTCAAGGGCGACGCCAAGGCGCTGCGCAAGGTGCGGCGCCTCGACCTCGGCGCCGTGTTCCAGGACCCGATGACCTCGTTGAATCCGACCACGCGGATCGGCAGGCAGGTGGCCGAGGCGGCGGGCAGCGACGAAGAAGCGCTTCGCCTCCTCACGGCGGTCGGCATCCCCGAACCGAAGCGTCGGATGCGGGCGTATCCGCACGAACTCTCCGGCGGCCTTCGGCAACGCGTGATGATCGCGATCGCCATCGCAGGCAACCCCGAGCTCATCATTGCCGACGAGCCGACGACCGCGCTCGACGTCACCGTGCAGGCCCAGGTGCTGCGTCTGCTCCGCCGGCTCCGCGACGAAATCGGGTGCAGCATCGTCTTCATCACCCACGATCTCGGTGTTGCCGCACAGATCTCGGATCGCATCGCGGTGCTGTACGCGGGCCGGATCGCCGAAGTCGGCCCGACCGCCGCCGTCCTCGGCAGGCCCGCGCACCCGTACACCCATGGACTGCTTCGATCGCGACTCACTCTGCAGACGGCGCGGGACCGCAAGCTGGCCGCGCTCGCCGGTTCCGTGCCAAGCGCAGTGTCCCCGTTGCCCGGCTGCGCCTTCGAGCCACGATGCACGCTGGCCTCCGACGACTGCACGACGTCACCGCCGGACCCGGTTGCCGTCGCAGCCGACCGGACCAGCGCGTGCATCCGCCCGATCGACGAAATCACCAACGACCTCGACGCCACGGCCACGAATACCGCGGAGGCCTTCCCCACGGCGCCCGCCCACCCGGAGCTGCCGCCGTCGGTCGTACTGCGCGACGTCACGAAGACGTTCTCGGTGGCCAAGCGCTGGCTGGACCGTTCGCCGGGCAGCGGGAAACTTCATGCGCTGCGCGGCGTTTCGCTGCAGGTTGCACATGGAGAGTCGGTGGCGCTGGTCGGTGAGAGCGGCTCCGGCAAGTCGACACTGCTGCGTGTGATCGCCGGCCTGGAGAAACCGACATCGGGTGACGTCGAGCTGGTCGCAGGACAGCACCCCCAGATGGTGTTCCAGGACGCGGGTGCGTCGCTGACACCCTGGCTGTCGGTCGGCGAACTGATCTCGGAACGGCTCAGCGGAAAGCGGATGTCGCGGTCGGCGCGGCGCGACGCGGTCGTCGCGGTACTCGAGCGGGTCGGACTCTCCGCCGAACTCGCGAAGTCGCGGGCCGGCCAGCTCTCCGGCGGGCAACGGCAGAGGGTCTCACTGGCACGTGCCACCGTCGTGCCACCGTCGGTACTTCTCTGTGACGAGCCGACCAGCGCTCTCGACGTGTCACTGGCCGCTTCCGTGCTCAACCTGATCGGCGACCTGCGGCGAACCCTTGACATGTCCGTCGTGTTCGTGACCCACGACCTGTCGGTGGCCCGCGTCGTCGCCGACCGAATCGCGGTGATGTACCTGGGCCGGATCGTCGAGATCGGGCCCGCAGAGCAGATCATCGGCAACCCGGCGCACCCGTACACGCAGGCACTCGTCGACTCGATTCCCGACCTCGGACGCGAATCCCTGGTACTGCCAGGCGAACCCGCGAGTCCGTTGTCGCCACCCACGGGATGTGCGTTCCATCCCAGGTGCGCGATCGCCGTCGAGGCCTGCAGCGGAGAACAACTCGACGTCCGGCTGGAGGGTTTCCCGGGGAACCCGCACCAGGTCGCGTGCATCGAGAGACGGGCTGTTTGATGGCGATCGCAGCACCGGCCGCACCCGCGGTCACGTTGGTCCGCGGTAGGGCGCGACGGAGGTTGTCGCTGCAGTCCCGCTCGACGGCGCTCAACTGGATCGGCGTCTCGTTGATCGTCGTGGTCACGCTCGTCGCGATCGCGGTGCCGCTGCTGGCACCCCACGATCCGCTGATTCCGGTCGGCATGCCGCTGCAGCCGCCCGGCAAGTACGGCTTCCTGCTGGGCAGTGACAGCATCGGCCGAGACATCCTTTCGCGAGTTCTGTACGGCGTGCGCTCGAGCTGGTTCGCGGCATTGGTGGTTGTCGCCTTCGGGGTGCTGGTCGGGGGGCTGGTCGGCTTGATCGCCGGTGCGACCGGTGGCTGGGTCGACTCGGTGCTGATGCGCATCACCGACGGTTTCCTTTCGCTGCCCGCGCCAGTGCTGGCGATCGCCGTGGTCGCCGCGCTCGGGCCGGGATTCGTGCACACCCTGATCGCGGTGTCGATCGTGTGGTGGCCCTTCTACGCACGACTGGTGCGCGGTGAGGTCGCACGACTCGCCGCTCGGCCGCACGTCGAGGCCGCCAAACTGGCTGGGGTAAGCCGCTTTCGGCTCGCGGGCCGTCACCTGCTGCCTGGCGCGGTGCCGAATGCACTCGTCGCCGCGAGCCTCGACATCGGCAACTTGATCCTCACTCTCGCCGCTCTGTCGTTCCTCGGCCTCGGCCAGTCCGCGCCCGCCGCGGAGTTGGGCGCCGACTCGGCCCGCAACCTGAACTACTTCCTTCAGCAGTGGTGGATCCCGGTCATGCCAGGTCTTGGCGTGCTGGTGCTGGCGCTGATCGGAAACATCGCGGGCGACAGCCTGCGCAACCTGATGAAGACGAGCTAGCCGTGGCCGCGTTCGAACTGCCCCGGGCCTCGTCGCGTCGCGCCCTGGCAGGAGGTGCTCGATGAGGACGTTCATTGCGACCCGCCTCGGGGCGATGGTGGCGATCTTGGTCGCCCTGACCGGCGTCATGTTCCTTCTGCAACACATCTCACCGATGGACCCCGTCAAGGCGCAGATGGGCGCGCAGGCCTCGGCCCAGGCGGTGGCCGCGCGTCGCGAGGCACTGGGACTGAACGAGCCTGTGCTGGTGCAGTTCTGGCACTACCTGACCGGCGCCGTCACGGGCGACTTCGGAACGTCGTACCGCACCAGGCACGGCGTCGCCTCCGATCTCGCGACGTTCTTCCCCGCCACCCTGGAACTCGCTCTGTACGGTCTGGCGTTCGCATTGGTGCTGGCCGTGCTGCTGGCGTTCAGCACGACCCTGAACTGGCGCGGCGCTGGCGTGCTGCGCGCGATTCTGTTCACGGGTTCGTCGGCGCCGATGTTCCTGCTCGGCATCCTCGGGTTGATCGTGTTCTACAAGGAGTTGGGCTGGGTGCCCGCCAACGGACGGATCGGCATCGCCCACGCTCCCACCGGGCCGACCGGGCTGCTGACCGTCGACGGACTACTGCACGGCCGGTTCGACGTGACGGCCGATGCCTTCCATCATCTGATCCTGCCCGCGCTCGTCATTGCGATCGGCCCCGCCGTCGCCATCGGGCGGGTGCTGCGCAGCAGCCTGATCGGTGACATCGACAGCGACTACGCGCGGACGGCGCGGGCGAAGGGGTTGACGGAGGGCAACATCCTGGCCCGCCACGTGCTGCGCAACTCCGTCGGCTCCGCGCTGTCGATGACGGGTCTACAAGTGGGACTGATGTTCTCGGGCGTGTTGGTGGTCGAGCAGGTGTTCGGCTGGCCCGGCATCGGGCAGTACATCGCGCAGAGCATCCCGGTCGCCGATTTCCCTGCCATCGCGGGCGTCACCCTGATGCTCGGGGCGCTCTACGTCTTCATCAATACGGCAGTGGATCTCGTCCAGGCCGCCGCTGATCCACGTATCGCGACAACAGGAGGTTAGGTGCCGAAACAGCCACTCATCGTGGGCAATCCGGTGTTCGTCGTCGTCGACATGCAGGAAGGCGGCGGGATGACGGCCGACGAGGCGGGGATTCCCGTGATGTCGGGCCACGCGGAACGCGTCGAACGCGCCGAACGGCTGCTCTCCGCGGCCCGCGCAGCCGGAGTGCCGGTCGTGTTCTTCCAGGAGGTGCACCGGCCCAGTGGCATCGACTTCGGCCGCGAGCTCGACGGCGTCGAAGGCGTGCACTGCGTCGATGGGCAGCCCGGCACGGACCTCGAGCCGACGCTACGTCCCGAGCCCGGTGAGTTCCACCTAGTGAAGCGACGCTACTCAGGATTCATCGGCACCGAATTCGACATCGTGTTACGGGGTTTGAACGCGTCGACGCTGATCCTCATCGGCGGTCTGACCGACGTGTGCGTGCACTACACCTTCGCCGACGCCCACCAACGGGACTACTACGTCCGGGTCGTCACCGACTGCGTCGGGGGGTCGTCGCAGTACCGCCACGACGCGGCCCTCGACGCGATGGAGTACCTGCAGACCGGCGCGATGCGCACCACCGACGAGATCATCGCGGCGTTCGCCGCGCTCGCCACGTCCACCCCCGTCCTTGAAGGAGCTGCACGATGATCAACGGATTCCGTGCCATGGCGGCTGTCGCCGCGGTGGCCGTTCTCGCGCTGAGTGGTTGTGGCGGTTCGGATTCCGGCACTACTGCGCCGAATGCCGCACCCACCGACAAGGTGCTGCACCTGTCCTTTCTGCAGGATCCGGGTCAGCCGCCCGACCCCGACGTCTACTACGCCGGGCAGGGTCTGCTGCTGACGACGAACGTCTACGAGGGCCTGCTGGAATACAAGGCGGGTACCGACAAGCCGGAACTGGAGCCACTACTCGCCACCGAGTGGACGGCGTCGCCGGACAACAAGGTGTTTACCTTCAAGCTCCGCGAGGGCGTGAAGTTCCACGACGGGACGCCCTTCACCTCGGCGGCGGTCAAGGCCTCGTTCGACCGCAGGCTCGCCGTCAACCAGGGACCGGCCTACATGGTGTCCGACGTCGATTCGGTGACCACGCAGGGTGACTACGGCGTCACGGTGACGCTGAAGGCACCCAACTCGGCCTTCCTGGACTACCTGGCCTGCCCCTACGGACCGCGCATGCTCAGCCCGGAAGGCCTGAAGAAGAATGCCGGCACTGACAACGCGCAGACCTACCTGACCAATCACGATCTGGGCACGGGGCCGTTCACGCTGACCGCCGCCGAAGTCGGATCGCGTTATGCCCTCGACGCCTTCGGTGACTACTGGGGACCCAAGCCGTACTTCGAGAAGGTGGAGATCCCCGTCATCACCGACGTGTCGGCCCAGCAGTTGCAGTTCAACAACGGGCAGGTCGCCGCGATCCTGCACGACCTACCGTCCTCGGCGGTGCAGTCGTACATGGACAACAAGGGGTTCGCGAACTACTCACTGCCGACGATGATGTCGAACTTCGTGTACCTCAACCCGCGCAAGGGCATCTTCGGCGACGCCAAGAACCGGACAGCCGTGTTGCAGGCCATCGACGTCGACGAATTGGTCAAGCAGACCTACTTCGGGCGCGGTAAGACCGCAGAGCAGATCTACCCGCCCAACATGATGGCCGCCGAATTCGGCAAGCAGTCCGTGGCCCACGACCCGTCGATCTTGACGGCGCTGGCCGGCAGCCTGCCCGCCGATCAGAAGACCGTCACCATCGGCTACGACTCAAGCAACCCCGACAATCAGTTGATCAGCAACTTGATTCAGACTCAGCTCGCGGCGGCGGGTCTGACCGCGAAGGTCCAGGCCTATCCCACGTCGGAGATCTATGGCTGGATCGGTGGCGACGGGCAGTCCGCACCGGAGATAATGACCTACCTCGGATGGCCGGACGCACCGTCGCCCTATACCTGGGGACACATCTCGTGGGACGCAAGCGGCGGCCTGAACTTCTTCGGGTGCTCGGCTCCGCCGGTGACCGACGCCCTGGCCAAGGGTCTGCCCGACGGCTCGGACGAGGCGTTCTCCCAGGCCGGCCTGGAAGCGGTCAAGACCGGCTGTTGGCTCAACATCGCCGACGTCAACGACTTCATGGTGGCCCAGCCATGGCTCAAGGGCGTCGAGCAGGCCCACGTCGTCACCAACCCGAACTCGCTTCGGCTGGCCGCGCTGTCGGTGGGCTGATGACAGGTTTGGCGCGAAAGAGCGGTGTGCGCAGGATCATTCTGCTCACGCTGGGCTGGGAGGAACTGCCCAAGTCGGTATCGGTCTACGGCGCGGATCCCGCGTTGCGCATGCGAGAGCCCGTGCCGGGTGTGCTGTTGCAGACCGATGGCGGTTGGGTGCTGCTCGACACCGGGTTCAACACCGCGCTGGTTCGTGATCCGGCGTTGTGCCGCAGGTTCTTTCCGACGGTCGAGTACCGCCCAGTGCTGCCAGGACCCGGTGAGCCGATCGAGGAGGCGCTGCTCGACATCGGGGTCGACATCGACGACATCCACACCGTGGGGCTCAGCCACCTCCATCACGACCACGCCGGCGGGCTCAAGCTGTTCGCCGGCAAGGTACCGGTGCATGCCCAGCGTCGGGAGCTCGAGTACGGCCTGTCGAATCATCCTGAGCCCGAGCGCAATGCGATCGTCCGGGTGGACTTCGACGATCCCAACATCGACTGGCGACTCGCTGAAGGGGAGGCCGAGATCGCGCCGGGGGTCACGGCCGTTCCGACGTACGGACACACCCCTGGCCACCAAAGCTTCGTGGTGGATCTCGACGAGTCCGTCGGCGGTGGTGGTTTCGTGTTCGCCTTCGACGCCGCCGACCTGACGGAGAACATCGAGCACGAATTGGCCATCGGTGGGTACATCGGCGTCGAGCCCGAGGAGACCATCGAGCCGATCCGCAAGCTGAAGAAGCTGGCGAACGAGAAGGGTTATTTGCTGATTCCGGGCCACGACCCGCACGTGTGGCCCGAGATGACCCAGCACTTCCACGATCGCTTCGGCCCGGTCACGGCGTAGATGACGGTGTTGCTTGCCGAGTGCGCCGGGCTCTGGCGGCGCACCCTGCTCATCGATGCCGACGGGTCGCAGGACACCGGCGGCGGCGTGCGGTGGCTGCAGGGCATCACCGCCTACGTCGACTCTCGCGGCTTCGCCGGACGGCTTCAGCAGACCGGCGAGGTCTTCGAGTGGCATCGCGACGTCGACCTAGGGCCACCTGGCGCGTTCCCCGATGCCGGGGCGATGCACTGGGACGGAGACATTCTCGTCGAGACGGGCGTGCACGAGGACTACGAGGAGCACTGGGTCCGTGACGAGGGTCCGACCGGCGCCCGCGGGGCCGCCTTTCTCCGTGGGTCCAACGGAGCAGCCGGACTTCTGGTGCGCGTCGGCGACCTGTTCGGTTGGGCGGGTACGGGAGCCGAAGGAGCCGTGGTGATCGGTGCGGTCGACGGCCCAAAGTGGGACGAGCTCGCGATCACGTTGTCCGACAACGAGGCTCACGTCAACGGCATGCGCTGGAACATCGAACGAAGCGAAGGGAATCTGCACTAGTGACTCATGCCACGTCATTCACGACGGTACCGATCGTCGACATCGGCGGACTGCGATCGCCGGACCGCGCCGAGCGTGAGCGGGTGGCCGCCGAAATCGGCAGGGCCGCCCGCGAAGTCGGCTTCCTCTACATCAGCGGATCCGGGATCGACGAGTCGCTCTTCGACCGCATGCTGGCCGCGACCAAGGACTTCTTCGCGCTGCCGCCGGAGCAGAAGATGCAGAGCTACATCGGCCTGTCACGATGCCACCGCGGCTTCGTCCCGGTGGGTGAAGAGGGGGTGGAAAGCGGCGTGCCGG
>NZ_JAVRQA010000561.1:0-2730 GCF_032161845.1 Mycobacterium sp. | reverse complement strand
GGAACTTGCCCTTGAACGTGCTCTTCGCGCCGTCGCAGCGGGCGTCGAGACCGGTGTTCGTCTGCTCTTGCTTGGCGCAGAGCAGCACCTTGACACCAGCGGCGTTGAACTTCTCACCAGCGCCTGCGCCGGCCGTGAACTCGTCCTGGCCGATGTGGGTGAAGGCGCCGAAGTCCTTGTAGAGCGTCGAGCCGGAGTTGGTCGTGACGATCGGGAGACCAGCGTCGGCGGCAGCCTTGACGGCAGCCTTCACGGCTTCCGGATCGGCCAACGACACAGCGAGACCCTGAGCACCGTCGGCAACAGCCTGGTTGATCATGTCGGACTGCTTCGTTCCGCTGTTGTTGGACTCCTGGTAGTTCACCGTGATGCCGAGGTCCTTACCGGCCTGCAGTGCACCCTTCTTGAACACCGACCAGAACACGCCACCGTCACCATGGGTGACGACAGCAACCGTGACGGCTTGTCCGGCGGTCACGTCGACGGTGTCACCCGTGACGGTGGTTCCCGGAGCCGCTGTGGTAGCGGACGACGACGAGCCGGTGGTGGCGGGTGTGGTTGCGGCCGAGGACGCGGCGGGCGCGACCGAGGCTGTAGTGCCCTTCTTATCGCTGCCGCAGGCAGTCGCCACCAAGGCGAGTGCTGCTAGCGATGCGAAGACGTAGCGTGTCTTCTTCATGTGTTCTCTTTTCCCCCTCTAGGAGTGTTGATTGGCGCCGACGAAGTCGGCTGTTTTCCACTGCCTGGACTCAACCAGCCAGCGACCTGAGGTACTCGATGCTCTTGCGAACACCGTGCACCGGACCCTCGCCGAGCGGTGGTTCACCGTCGGTCAGGGCAACATCCTGTTCCAATACGTACCACCCGGCATAACCGGAGTGCTCGAGTGTTCGCACCGTATCAGCGATCGGCGCGTCGCCTGCACCCGCGGAGGGGAACAGACCGTGCTGGATGGCCCCCATCCAGTCGAACTCGCCGGCCCGGAACCGAGCCGCGATCTCGCGGTCGACATCTTTGACGTGCACGAGACCGACGCGGTCGCCGTGCTGCTCGGCGATGGCCACAGGATCGGCATCTCCGATGAAGAGGTGGCCCGTGTCGAGACAGAACAGCGAGGAGCTGTTCTCGAGGAACCGTTGGAACTCAGCGGCGGTTTCGATCAGCGTGTTGACGTGCGGATGGACGACCTGCGTGAGGCCGTACTCGGCGACGATCTTCTCGGTCTCGGCGAGACCCTCGAACAAGGCCGACCACTCGGTGTCGGACAGCGTGGGGCGATCCCATGACTCCATGCTGGAGATGACGGCGGCGACGAAGTAGCGGCCGCCCGCATCGGCCAACGTCTTGGCCGCGGCGTGCGCAGCCTGGACGGATCCGGGGTGGGCAGCGCCATGGTGCAGCACCAGAGGCACGAACCCGCCGAGGATGGTCATGCCGAAATGATCGAGAAGAGCACGCAACGCAGTGGTGTCGGCGGGCAGCCATCCGAGCGCACCGAGCTCGGTCGCAGTGATGCCCAACTCCGCCATCTCCGCAAGTACGCGGCTCGGAGGCATCTGCAGACCCCAACCGGGCACCTCGCAAATTCCCCACGAAATCGGTGCCGCGGCAATGCGGTCGATCATTCT
Organism: Mycobacterium sp.; assembly: GCF_032161845.1. Lineage (GTDB taxonomy): Bacteria > Actinomycetota > Actinomycetes > Mycobacteriales > Mycobacteriaceae > Mycobacterium. Next base: position 1,102 of record NZ_JAVRQA010000561.1, on the reverse strand, counting down.
GTCCCCTCGTCTCGATAGAGCGCTCCAACTGTAGACGTCTCAGCGACTGTGTCAAGTGCGTTAGCTTGACCGGGATGTCGAATGCGAGGCGGAGCAGCGCACCCACCTTGGAAGACGTCGCCCAGGCGGCAGGCGTGTCTCGGGCGCTGGTCTCGTTGGTCATGCGCGACTCCCCGCGCGTGAGCGCCGAGTCGCGAAGGCGCGTGAGCGCCGCGGCGGCCACCCTCGGATATCGCCCCAACCTGATGGCCCGCAACCTCGCGTCACGCAAGACGATGACGATCGGCGTGCTGCTCAACGATCTGCACAACCCATGGTTCGCCGAGGTCACCGACGGGATCCACGACGCCTCGGAGCGGCTCGGGTACCAACTCATCCTGGCCAGCGGTCGCCGCAGCCCGGCGCTGGAATCTCGAGCGCTCGACACGTTCCTGGCGTCGCGGGTCGACGGCATCATCGTGGCCGGTTGTCGAGTTCCCGCGGCGCGGCTCGACGCGGTCGGCGCCGAGGTCGCGGTCGTGTCGGTCGGACGTGTCCTCCCAAGGACGACCGTCGGATCGGTGACGACCGACGATGCGTTCGGTGCGCAGCTCGCCGTCCAGCACCTCTACGACCTGGGTCACCGACGGATCGCCCACATCGACGGTGGCAAGGGTGCCGGCGCCGCTCCGCGACGAAGCGGGTACGTGCGCACGATGCGCACGCTCGGCCTCGCTGGCGACGCCCAGCTCGTCCCAGGTGACTTCACCGAGGAGGCAGGCGCTCGCGGCGCCGAGCGTCTCCTGCGCAACGCCATGCTTCCCACCGCCATCTTCACGGCCAACGATCTCTCCGCAGTCGGCGCGGTGGACGTCGTCGAGCGCAGTGGTCTGGTCGTGCCCGATGACGTGTCGGTGGTCGGCTTCGACAACACATCGCTCGCCGCGTTGAACCACGTCGGCCTCACGACCATCCATCAGCCGCGCTGCGAGATGGGCCTGGCCGCGGCCACCATGCTGATCGACGCGATCAACGACCGAGGCGTGCTGACGGATGTGCTGATGTCGCCAACGCTGATCGTGCGACGCACGACCGCGCCCGCGCGCTAGCGACCCATTCAGGC
>NZ_JAVRQA010000560.1:0-19086 GCF_032161845.1 Mycobacterium sp. | reverse complement strand
CAGAAGCAGCCTTAAGCCACCCGAACCAGGCGGGATCGGCCACACCCCCGGTGGCCGATCCCGTTTCGTCTTCCGATGACTTCCTCGACCCCGGGTGGTCTGTACTTATATGTCATTCCAACACGTTCTGTCCGTCGTCCCCGTCTCCGACATCGAGGTGTCGAAGGCGTGGTACGAGAAGCTCTTCGGCCGCCCCGCCGACAACAACCCGATGCCGGTGCTCGTCGAATGGCAGGTGGTTCCCGGCGGCTGGGTCCAGGTGTTCGTCGACGACGAACGTGCTGGGTCCGGCTTGCTCAACTTCGCCGTCGACGATCTGCCAGCCCACGTCACGGACGCCGCCCATCGGGACCTCGCACCCGGTGAGATCGAGGACGTGAACAAGGGTGTGCAGTTGTCGACTCTGAAAGATCCCGACGGCAACCTGATCCGGCTGATCGGGAACTTCCGCGTCGACTACTGACTCGGCGTGGGATGACGTAGCGCTGCGGTAACGCGCGTCTCATCGCTACGACACGTGGCGCAGGTACCTGTGGTCAATGAACGATTCACGGCCAGCCACCAGCGACGCAGAAGAAGCGCCGCCCAGGTCGCGGTGGTACACCTCGCTGTTCACCCAACTGTTGGTCGCGATCGTCGCCGGCATCCTGGTCGGGTGGGTTTGGCCCGCCTTCGGCGCGGACCTCAAGCCCGTTGCCGACGCGTTCATCAAGTTGATCAAGATGCTCATCGCACCAATCATCTTCTGCACCGTGGTGATCGGGATCGCCCATGTCGGAGATCTCAAATCGGTAGGCCGGATCGGGGTGAAGGCCTTGATCTACTTCGAGGTGGTCACCACGTTCGCGTTGCTCTTCGGTCTCTTGATCGGCAATATCGTCAAGCCGGGCGCGGGCTTCAACATCGACCCGCAGGCCCTGGCGACGGGTGCCGACGCCGTTGCCAAGAAGACCGGCAGCGGGGAATTGCCCCACACCGTGGAGTTCCTGCTGAACATCATTCCCACGTCGATCATGTCGGCGTTCGCCGAGAACCAACTGTTGCAGGTGCTCTTCTTCGCGGTGCTGTTCGGCTTGGCACTGGCCAAGTTCGGGGAGCACGGGCCGCCGGTCGTGTTCGAGTTGATCGAGCACTTCAGCAGCCTGTTCTTCACGATCATCGGCTGGATCATGAAGTTGGCACCGCTCGCGGCGTTCGGCGCGATGGCCTACATCATTGGCCAGTATGGCATCTCGTCGCTGGGCAGTTACGCCAAGTTGATCGGCGCCTGCTACCTGGGCGCCGCACTGTTCATTCTCGTGCTCGCGGCGATCGCATGGTTCTTCGCAGGGGTGAACCTGTGGCGATTCCTGGGCTACATCAAGGACGAGTTCTTCCTCGCGCTCGGCACTGCGTCCACCGAGGTCGTCCTGCCCCGCATCATGGACAAGTTGATGTTCGCCGGATGCTCCCGTACGACAACGGGTTTGGTGGTGCCAACGGGCTACTCGTTCAACCTCGACGGTGCCACGCTGTATCTGTCCATCTGCGTGCTATTCCTGGCGCAGTCGCTTGGCGTCAATCTCAGCCTCGGCGAGCAGATCACCGCCGTGCTGGTGCTGATGCTGACCTCGAAGGGCATGGCGGGCGTGCCGGGTTCGTCGTTCCTGGCGTTGTCCGCCACCGTGGCCGCGATCGGGCACGGTGCGATCCCGGTCGCCGCGGTCGCTTTGCTGCTTGGCGCCGACCGAATCATGGACTCGATGCGGGTGTCGGTGAACCTCCTCGGCAACTGCGTGGCGACCATGGTGGTGGCGCGTTGGGAGGGCCAACTCGACTCCGAGCGGATGAACGCAGTCCTGCGTGGCGACGCCGGCGACGCACTCGACGAAGCTGACGCCGTCAACGACCAGAGGGGGGACGTGGTCGCCTCGTCCCGGTAGCCGTTCGCCGAGGGCGACGAACGCGGCTACTTGGGCGGCAAACCCTTGGCATAGTCGACGCCACGCGTCACCCAGGACTGCAGCTGGCGCTTGGTCGTGACGCCGTCGGCCGTTACCCGTAGCCAACCGCGAGTCTCGCGGCCCGCCATCACCATCGGTTCGACGTGCTGGCGCTCGAGTAGCTTGGCCGTGTCAGCCGGCGGTACCCGCACCATCAGTCCACCCCGACCGCTTGCGGCGACCGCCAGGTGGCCATTGATCAGGAAGGCCAACCCGCCGAACATTCGCTTCTCGTCGATGCGCTCGCCCGCCATCAACTCCCGGATGCGATTGGCGAGATCTTCGTCGTACGCCATTGCGTCAGGTTAGCCCGCCAGTTGGGGTGTCCAGCCAAGTTTCGGCCCAAGCGACTCGGCCATGTCGGTGACGATCTGGAGGTAGTCGGCTTCCTCGAAGGAGAAGGGCAACGCGAAGGCGATCTCGTCGGCACGCTGGAAGCCGGCGTGCTCGAACAGCTGGTCGGCCAATTCGTCGGAGGTGCCGACGTAGTCGGGCGAGAACAGCATCTGGCGCGGACCCTGCGGCGACTTGGTGCGCTCGAAGCGACTCGCCGCGTACTCGCGATAGCGGCGAACCTGATCGTCGGTCGCCGAATCGGTCGGGATGACCACCAATCCCTGTGACACTCTAGCGCTTTCGGGATGTGGGTGGCTCGCCCGGTAGGCGTCGATCTGCTGGCCCTGGATGGTCGCGAAGTCGCGCGACTCGGTGCCGTCGGTGCCGACCACCGAGCTGGTCAGGTAGTTGATGCCCTGCGCGCCCGCCCATCGCGCCGACTCCAATCCGCCGCCGTACCAGACGCGGTCGGCCAGACCGGGGGAGTGCGGCTGGATGCGATTGGTGAATTGTTCGATGCCGAGCACGCCCTCGAAATCGCTGACGGGTTCACCGCGAAGGCATTTCAACAACCGCAGGACACGGTCCTTGGAGAAGTCCTCGAGTCCGTGGGTGTTCGGGTACAGCGCGGTCTTGTAGTGGTCGTAGAGCATCGGAGTGCCCACCGAGACACCAGGGTTGACGCGTCCGCCCGAGAGAATGTCGACGGTGGCCAGGTCCTCGGCGAGTCGGAACGGATTCTCGAGACCTAGCGGGATGACCGCGGTGCCGAGTTCGATGCGCGACGTGCGCTGGCTGGCAGCGGCCATGATCGCCACCGGGGAGGAGATGCCGGGCTGCAGGTGCCGGTCGCGAAGCCAAACGCTGTCGAAACCCAGCGCCTCGGCACGCTCGATCACCTCGAGCGTCTGCTCGATCCCCGGTCCTGGATCGCGCTCGTCGAACCGGCCGATAGTCAGGAACCCGAGCTTGCGCAACGGTTCTCCACGTCGTGGCATGACTCTCCTTTACGTCGAATTCTGCACCAGGGCTGCGAATCGTGAACTATCGCAGCCCTGGCGCAGATCTCGCGGACTAGGCGGCCTGGGTCGCCACCGCCGCCGCCGGCTCCAGCGCCAGGGCGACGATGTCCGCGACGTCGGTCATCGGCTTGACGTCCAACGCGTCGAGCACCTCGGCCGGGACCTCGTCCAGGTCGGCCTCGTTGCGCTGCGGGATGAACACCGTCTTCAAGCCGGCCCGCTGCGCGGCAAGCAGTTTCTGCTTCACCCCGCCGATGGGCAGCACCCGACCGTTCAGCGTGACCTCACCGGTCATCCCGACGTCGGAGCGGACCTTCCGGCCAGTAGCCATCGACACCAGCGCCGTGACCATCGTGACGCCCGCCGACGGACCGTCCTTGGGCACCGCGCCCGCTGGGAAGTGGACGTGGATCTGGCGGTCCAGCGCCTTCGGGTCGACGCCCAACTGCTGGGCGTGCGCGCGGACGTAGGACAGCGCGATCTGTGCCGACTCCTTCATCACGTCGCCGAGCTGACCGGTCAACTGCAGCCCGGGTTCACCATCGTTGGCATTCGCCTCGATGAAGAGCACGTCGCCACCGAGGCCAGTGACGGCCAAGCCGGTCGCCACGCCGGGCACCGCCGTGCGTTCCTCGGACTCCGGCGTGAAACGCGGACGGCCAAGGTAGCCAACGAGATCCGGCTCATCAATAATGAGCCTCGCCGGATCGACGGCCAGTTTCGTGGTCGCCTTGCGCAACGCCTTGGCCAACAGCCGCTCGAACTGGCGCATGCCAGGTTCGCGGGTGTAGTCGGCCGCGATCTTGCGCAGCGCCTCGTCGGTGACCGCCACCTCGTCGGTGGTCAGCGCCGCCCGGTCCCGCTGCCTCGGCAGCAGGAAGTCCCGAGCGATGGCGACCTTGTCGTCTTCGGTGTAGCCGTCGATCTGGACCAGCTCCATCCGGTCCAACAGGGCCGACGGAATGTTCTCGATCACGTTGGCCGTTGCCAGGAACACCACGTCCGACAGGTCGAGATCCAGATCGAGGTAATGGTCGCGGAACGTGTGGTTCTGGGCAGGATCCAGCACCTCGAGCAGAGCGGCACTCGGATCGCCGCGGTAGTCGGAACCCACCTTGTCGATCTCGTCGAGCAGGACGACGGGGTTCATCGAACCCGCCTCGCCAATCGCCCGCACCAGCCGGCCCGGCAGCGCGCCGACATAGGTGCGCCGGTGCCCGCGGATCTCGGCCTCGTCGCGCACGCCGCCGAGGGCGACGCGGACGAACTTGCGGCCAAGGGCGCGTGCCACGCTCTCACCGAGCGAGGTCTTGCCGACGCCGGGAGGGCCCGCCAGCACCATCACGGCGCCCGAACCACGGCCGCCGACGACCTGCAACCCGCGCTGCGACCGCCGGGCCCGCACGGCCAGGTACTCGACGATGCGGTCCTTGACGTCGTCCAGCCCGTGGTGGTCGGCGTCCAGGATTTCCCGCGCCGACTTCAAGTCGGTGGAGTCCTCGGTGGTCACGTTCCACGGCAGGTCAAGCACAGTGTCGAGCCAGGTGCGGATCCAGCCGCCCTCGGGGCTCTGCTCGCTGGAGCGTTCCAGCTTGCCGACCTCGCGCATCGCGGCCTCGCGCACCTTCTCCGGCAGGTCCGCTTCTTCGACTCGAGCGCGGTAGTCGTCGGACCCGTCGGGCTCGCCCTCGCCGAGTTCCTTGCGGATCGCGGCCAGCTGCTGACGCAGCAGGAATTCCTTCTGCGTCTTCTCCATGCCGGAACGCACGTCGTCGGCGATCTTGTCGTTGACCTCGACCTCGGCCAAGTGCTCAGCGGTCCAGTCGATGAGGCTGCGGAGCCGGTCGGCCACGTCCTCGGTCTCCAACAGCTGCCGCTTCTGCACGTCGGGCAGGTATGACGCGTAGCCGGCAGTATCCGCCAGCGCGGACGGGTCGGTGATCTTGTTGACTACGTCGACGATCTGCCACGCCTCCCGGCGCTGCAGCATCGCCAGCAGCAGCTTCTTGTACTCAGCCGCCAGCGCCTTCGTCTCATCGGTCGGTTCGACGTCGGCCGCTTCGGTCACCTCGACCCACAGCGCTGCGCCAGGTCCGGTGGTCCCTGACCCAATGTGCGCACGCTTCTCACCGCGGACGACGGCGGCGGCGCCACCGCCGGGAACGCGTCCCACCTGCACGATCGACGCGATCACGCCGTAGGTGGGATAGCGGTCCTCGAGTCGTGGTGCGATCAGCAGCTTGCCGCTCTCGCTCGCCTGTGCGGCGTCGACCGCTGTCCTGGCGGCGTCGTCCAGCTCGACGGGAACGACCATTCCAGGCAGCACGATCGGTTCACTGACGAACAACACCGGAACTGCAATGGCTTCTGACATCAATCCTCCAAAGTTGAACCTGGTGGGCTCAACCCTGGGTGATGCTCCTTTGTTCCCACTTCTCGCGGGCCCGATGTCCGAGGAAGAACGTCGCGGCCATCAGCACGGCGATCAGCGCCAGCGACACCACCGTGTTCACCCCCTTCGCGACGTCGATGGACAGCGAGAAGATGATCGCGAGGCTGATGAACGTGCCAACCAGCAGGCCGATGCCCCACATCGCTGACAGCAGAACGTGCAGCCGGTGGACGAAGGCCTCCTCGCCGGGATCCGGTTGATCGTCGTCGCGTTGCACCCGCTCGGAGACCACCTGTGTCAGCGGCTTTCCGATCACGCAAGAGCCGAGGAAGACCAGCGCGCCGATGCCGCCGACGAGGGTGTCACCCGCCATCAGCATCCGCGCGTTGGAGGTCGCCAGCCCGACGGCCAGGCTCAGCCCGAAGTTCAGCATCAGGTAGCCGGCGAACGGATCCAGCCGGCGAGCCCGGATCGCGTCGTAGCCGACCTTGAGCCCGGCGAGCACGGTCGCCGACAGCAGCGCGACGTACTCCGACTCACCGAGAGCGCGCAGGCCGTAGTAGGCGATCAGCGGCGGTCCGACGTCGAGCAGGATTCCCCGCAGGATGGGGCCGTTGGATCGAGCCTTCTTGCTCGGTGACGCAGTTGATGATGCTTCGGGCGATTGCGGTGCCGCGCCGCCGGATTGAGTCACCGCCTCGACGTTAGCGTGTAGCTCCTGGGCGTCTGCTGTGAACGGGCCAGGAATAGACGCCAACCCACGCCGGTCATATTGCACATGCCTCAAGACGTCGAACCGGGAATTTCACCAAGCACGGTCATCGCCATCACCGGCGCCAGCAGCGGAATCGGGGAGGCGACGGCCCGTCTGCTCGCAGCCAGGGGCGCCTCGCTCGTTCTCGGCGCCCGCCGCACCGAGCGTCTCGAGCGACTCGCCGACGAGCTGCGGACCAACAACGGCAGCGCGGTTCTCGTCGAGACCGTCGATGTCAGCCGTCAAGAGGATCTTCAGCGCCTGGTCGCCCACACCGTCAAGCAGTTCGGCAGGCTCGACGTGCTGGTGAGCAACGCGGGTATCAGCAAGATCGGCCCCGTCGCGGACGCCGACGTCGACGGCTGGTCGGCCATGATCGACGTCAACCTCCGCGGCGTGCTGTACGGCATCGCCGCTGCAATGCCGGTGTTCCGCGGCCAGGGCAGCGGCCACTTCGTCACGACCGTCTCAACGGCGGGCCTCAAGATCGTGCCCAATATGGCGGTCTACGCGGCGACGAAGAACGCGGTTCGCACCGTGATGGAGGCGCTCCGGCAGGAGTCCACCGACGGCGTCGTGCGGACGACGTCGATCTCGCCGGGCTACGTTCGCACCGAACTTGGCGACTCGATCGACGATTCGGCTCTTCGCGAAGAGACTCAGAGGGGGATGGACGAATTCGGCCTGCCTCCCGAAGCCGTCGCGAGGGCCATCGCGTTCGCGATCGAGCAGCCGCACGACGTCGAGATCGGCGACATCACGATCCGCCCGACCGTCCAGGGCTAGCGGACCATCGCGCCTCACGTGGGCGTCGCCGATAGCGCGAGGGAGTCGATCGCCGTCGGCCGGATCCGCAGGACGGTCGCGCTCGCAATGTCGTAGAACAACCCGAACACGTCGAGTTCTCCTGCCAGATGACGCTTCTCGACGAGGGGGTGCCCGACGAGGGTCTCGACCTGCAGCGCGACGTTGACCATACTCAGCTGGTCGACGGGGGCGAAGCCCGCGTCCGCTGCGGCACGCGCCACCGGGTGAGCGCCAAAGTCGAACGCCTCCACCGCGGGGCGGCCGTTGGCAAGCCAGTTCGACAGGTGCTGCTCACCCTGACTCCTTGGCGCCTTGGCGCTCAGCAGGGCATTCATCGCGCCGCAGCTCGAGTGCCCGCAGACCACGATCGACGAGACGTCCAGCTTCTCCACCGCGAAGGCGATCGCCGCCTCGGTCGAGGCGTCCTGCTGGCCGGCGGGCACCAGGTTTCCCACGTTGCGCACGGTGAATAGGTCGCCAGGGCCGCTGCTGGTGATGACATTGGGCACGATGCGCGAGTCGGTGCACGTGATGAACAACGTCTCGGGCCGTTGAGCGTTGGCCAACTTCTCTAGGTGAGGGCGCAACTGGGGCGCCGTTCGACGTTGGTAGATCGCCAACCCGTTGTGCACGGACGATGAATCGACCTCGTGCCCTTCACCGTTCGCGCCTGTGCCCTGCCAAGTGCTCCACGGCATGACGCCCGTGCGGACGTCGACGGCTTGAATGTCGCGGACCGGGGGACCGTCGAGCGCGCTGTCCATCTCGACAGAGCCGAGCTGGCGAATGTTCACCGTGCCACCCGCCGCGCAGTGCTGTCGCCGCCAGTCGTCGATCGCCTCGTGCGCGGCATGGTCGATGAAGTCCACCGAGAGTTCCACCGTCGCTTTGGTTCCCGGCGGTACCGACGCCAGCACACTGGTGAGGCGCGGCAACGACAGGAAGCTGCACGAGCCCTCGATCACGATGCGCCAGGTGCCGTCGCCCAAGCCCTCCTCGGTGGGTTCTGCCAGGATCCGGGTGCGAATCACCCGCCATGCAGTCAGCGCGATCGACAACGCGAGGCCGATCAACACACCCTCGAGCAGGTTCAGGAAGACCACGCCAACGACTGTCACGGCGTACACCGCGATATCGCCGGTGCGCCGGGCGGTTTGAATGTGGGCACGCTTGACCAACTGGATGCCGATCACGATCAGCAGCCCCGCCAATGCGGCCATCGGAATTCGTTCGGCCAGCCCGGCGAAGGGCAGCGCGAAGGCCAGCACCCAGACCCCGTGCATGATCCCCGAGGCGCGGGTCCTCGCGCCGGCGGCCACGTTCGTCGAACTGCGCACGATGACCCCGGTGACGGGAAGCCCACCAAGAGTGCCCGACACCATGTTGGCCGTGCCCTGGCCGATGAGCTCGCGGTCGAAGTTGGTGCGCGGACCGTTCTGCATGCGGTCGACCGACACCGCGGAGAGCAGGCTCTCCACGCTCGCGATCAGAGCAACGGTGAGCACGCCGGTGGCGAAGGCGCCCCAGTTGCCCTCCGGAAGGCTCGGCAGGGCGATCGCGTCCAGCAGGGAACCATCCAATGTGACGCGGTCCACGTCGAACGAGAACACGATCGCTGCCACCGTCGACGCCACGATGGCGACGAGCGGGCCAGGCACCTTGCCGAGCCGCCCCGGCACCCAACGCCAGCCGGCCAGAATGGCGATGACGAGCACGCCGAGGATCACCCCGGGTCCGTGGGCGCCAAGCACCTGTGCCGGCAGTTCCACCACGTTGCCCAAGGCCGAACTCTGCGATTCGCCGCCCAGCAATACGTGGACCTGTTGCAATGCGATCGTGAGTCCGATGCCCGCGAGCATCGCGTGAACCACTACCGGCGAGATCGCCAGCGCGGCTCTGGCTACCTTGCTCAAACCGAACAACACCTGCAGCACTCCTGCCGCGACGGTGATCGCACAGGTGACCTTCCAACCGAACTGCCCGACCAGGCTTGCGACCACGACGGTGAGACCCGCCGCAGGTCCGCTGACCTGCAGCGGTGACCCGCCGACGGCACCCGCGACGATGCCGCCCACCACGGCTGCGATGAGGCCGGCGAGCGCTGGTGCGCCTGACGCGATCGCGATCCCCAGTGAAAGCGGCAGGGCCACCAGAAATACCACCAGGGAGGCGGGCAGGTCGTAGCGGAGAATGGGATCAATCCGTTGGGAGAGTGAACTCCCCGAGCGCTGCAGAATGTGGAGCTCCTGTCGGTGACGGCAACCGCCAATCGGCTACCTCTGACTTATCGGTTCGCACCGCTTGTGTTGAGGAATACGAAAGTGACTCTCTTACAGTCACTTAGGTGATGTGCCACTCAATTCACAAGTGCCAGAATATTTATCGATTGCGTAGATGGTCAAGGAAGCCCGCCGGACGCATAGAAGATCCAAATGTCCGCGTCGTCGCGGTGTTGTAGCCGTCACATCCATCGCTGGCGGCACGGGTCGACTGCGACCCGGCGAAATTTCACTAATGTTTCGCGACAACATCTTTCGGTACCTCCGCGCGGAGGATTTGACAAACCCCGAAATGCGACTGCATGAGAGGAACCTGTGAACTCAGTGACAACAAAGCACATATCAGGACAATCGAAGTATGACGATGACGTCGGTGCGCCCCCGACCGCAGAAGCCCAGGTCCGCAATTCTCGGGCAGCTCCCTCCGATCCGTAGGCCGGACGGATCACCGATCAAGGTGTTGCTGGTCGACGACGAACGGGCGCTGACGAACCTCGTCACGATGGCGCTGAAGTACGAGGGGTGGACCGTCGACGTCGCACACGACGGTCGCGATGCCCTTATCAAGTTCGCGGCCACCGATCCCGACATCCTGGTGCTGGACATCATGCTCCCCGACCTCGACGGGCTGCGGATACTGCAGCGGGTCAGGGCCGCAGGCACGTACACCCCGGTGCTCTTCCTGACGGCCCGCGACTCCGTGACCGATCGCGTCACCGGCCTGACCGCTGGCGCCGACGACTACCTGACGAAACCCTTCGACCTGCAGGAACTGGTGCTCAGGCTGCGTGGCCTGCTCCGCCGCAGTGATGCGACGCCCTCGGCGACCGACCAGCCCGAAGAGGAGACTCTCCGCGTCGGAGACCTCACCCTCGACGTGGCAAGCCGCGAGGTGACCCGCGGTGACAAGCGCATCGAACTGACCACGACGGAATTCGATCTCCTGCGGTACCTGATGCGCAATCCGCGCCGGGCACTGACCCGTGAGCAGATCCTCGAGCAGGTATGGAACTACTCCTTCGGAGGCCGGACCAGCATCGTCGATCTGTACGTCTCGTACCTGCGGAAGAAGCTCAACCCCGGCGGTGAGCCCCTGATTCACACGATTCGCGGTGTGGGATACCAACTTCGGCCCGCTGAGTGACACCAGTGCACAGCACTCCCTGGTGGCGTCCCCGCACGTTGAGCAGGCAGCTCACGTACGGGGTGGTCACCCTGGTGACCGTCGTCACCCTGGCCATCGGCGCTTCCTCCGTCTACAGCTTGCATACCTACGTGACGACGATGAGCGACACCCAGGTATCGCATTCACTGGCTGCCTTCGAGCACTCGTTTGCCAAGCTTCGCGCCTACCCTGCGGGGCGAGATGACGGAGTTGCGCTGACCAACTTCACCTCTCAGGCGCCGGGCACGCTCATCGCCTTAATGGACGGGGGAGCGGTCGTCGACTCGGCGGTCTTCTCCGACGGCGACACGGAGGCCGCCCCTGCCGCCGCCGTTGACTCGATCGAAGCGCTGGATTGGAGCGATGTTTCGCCCCGGACGGTCGAACTCGGCGACCTTGGAAAGTACCGGATGGCAAGCAGCGACACCGGTTCCGGCGAGCGACTGGTCTCGGCCGTCTCGTTGGAGAACGCCAACCGCGCGGTCGCCGCGAAGTCCGTTGGCGTGATCGGGATCACCGTGCTGGCTGCCCTGTTTGCCGGATTCGGCACCGTCATCCTGCTGCGTTGGGCCCTGCGCCCACTGCGCCGGGTCGCCGCAACTGCGGCGAAGGCAGCCAGGATGCCGCTGGCCGACGAGGACCATCGCATCACGACGCGGGTGCGGCGCGCCGATTCCGATCCCGACAACGAGGTCGGCATCGTGGGCGAGACACTGAACAACTTGCTGGCCAACGTCGACTCGGCGCTGGCCACCCGCGCGAGATCCGACCGGCGGATGCGCCGGTTCCTCACCGACGCCAGCCACGAGCTGCGAACCCCACTCGCCGCCATCCAGGGATATGCCCAACTGACCCGCCAGGAGAGCGCGTCCTTGCCGCCCACGACTGAATATGCGTTGGCGCGCATCGAGTCTGAGTCCAACCGGATGACGGCACTCGTCGGTGACATGCTCCTGTTGTCCCGGCTCGACGAGGGTCAGGGGCTCGAGATCAGGCGGGTAGATCTCACCGATCTCATCGTCGACGCCGTCAACGATGCCGTGGTCTCCGCCGCCGATCACCGGTGGCTGACCGAACTACCCGACGAACCCGTGTGGGTGATGGGCGATCGGGCGCGGCTGCACCAGGTGGTGAGCAATCTGCTGGCCAACGCGCGCCATCACACCCCACCGGGTGTCACCGTCACCACGGCCTTGCGAGTCGTAGAAGGTGAGCCCGGTCCCAGAGTGCAACTGACCGTCACCGACGACGGGCCCGGGATCGACCGGGCCTTGATACCAGAACTGTTCGGCCGGTTCGTCCGCGGCAATCAAGCCCGCTCCGACCAGCCGGAGTCCACTGGCCTGGGGCTGTCGATCGTCGCGTCCATCACCGAGGCCCACGGCGGTACCGTTTCGGCCAGCTCTGGCGGCGGCAGCACGCAGTTCCGGGTTCTGCTCCCTCCCGCCGACGGCTAGACATCACTGCAGGCGACGTCGACGTAGACGGTGGTGAACAGGTCCTCGTCGATTCGACTTCCCGACGGGTCGATGTTCGAATTGTTCAAGCCGTACACCCCCGTGACCTTGCACTGGGACAGTGGCACGGTGGAGGTTCCGTTGAGTTGAACGTGATGCCCCTGCGCTTCGAGCTGTGCGATGGTGTCGGCGGCTGAGCGTGTTCCAGCGGCTGACGGAGCGGCAAAGCCGAGCCCCATCACTGTCGTCAAGCCAACGATCGCGGCGGCGGTCTCAAGGTTCTTCAAGCCGAACTCCTCTGTCCGTTACTGGTTTTCACGTGCTATCGAGATCAACCGTACGGAGAGAGCTGGGGTCGAGCGATGGACTACGCGGAGCAGCATGGTCGCTGTGTTCGGCCGTCGACGTGGCGGACGTGGGGCCGGAAACACCTCGCCAACTGGGACGTCGCTGCGGTGCGCTACAGACATAGTCCCGCTGCGGCACTTGATTCTTCGCGAGGGCGCCGGCCAATCTCAGGGCAAATGCCTATCTTTCGAGCGCGGTGACACCCGACCAGATTTGCGTTTGGCATGAAGGTAACGCGGAAGACCGAAACATGCTCGCGCGTCGGTAAATTGGCCCTTGTAAGGCGAAAACAACCGAAGAATGGAGCAGAAAATGAAGTTACGTCATCTCGCGACGGGTGTCATGACCGGACTCGCCGCTGCGGCCATCGCTGCCGCCCCGATCGCCGGCGCCGCAAACCCAAGCAACACCATCGACAACGGCCGGACCACGACCACGGACAAGAAGGGGCACAACGCAATCGTCGTTCATCCGCCGACGGTCTCGGCACCGAACTCCTACGGCAACTTCTCGTCGCCGGCGCCCTTCCTGTTCTTCGATTGAGGAATGGCCGGCGAGTAACCACTCGGCGCTGCCCGACCCCCCGAACGGAAAGAAGGGAACCTGCCGTCCGGGGGGGTGACGGCAGGTTCCCTGGTCCTTCTTGGATCTCAGGTACGCCTATGCGGTGGCCTGAGCTCCCAGCGTCCGTTGGACGTCGGGGATCATCTGCTGCAACTGCTGACCCCAGTAACCCCAGCTATGGGTACCGGTGGCCGGGAAGTTGAACACACCGTTGGTGCCACCTGCGGCGATGTAGTTGTCGCGGAAGGTCGCGTTGGTGCGCAACGTGAACCCTTCGAGGAACTGCGCCGACATCAGGTTGCCGCCATCGGTGCCGGAATCCAGATCCGACGGCGTACCGGTGCCGCAGTAGATCCAGACCCTGGTGTTGTTGGCGACCAGCTGGTTGATGTTCACCATCGGGTCGTTGCGCTTCCACGCCGGGTCACCCGAAGGGCCCCACATGCTCTCCGCGTTGTAGCCGCCCGCGTCGTTCATCGCCAGCCCGATCAACATCGGCCACCAGCCCTCGGACGGGTTGAGGAAGCCCGACAGCGACGCTGCGTAGACGAACTTCTGCGGGTAGTAGATGGAGTAGGTGAGCGCGGTGCCGCCAGCCATCGAGAGACCGACGACTGCGTTGCCGTTCTGCGACACACCGTAATTGGTCTCGAGGAACGCGGGCAGTTCCTGCGTCAGGAACGTCTCCCACTTGTACGTGTAGTCCTGGCCGTTGCCCTGCGACGGCCGGTACCAGTCGGTGTAGAAGCTGGACTGTCCACCGACGGGCATCACCGTCGAGAGACCGGACCCGTAGGTCCATTCGAATGCGGGGGTGTTGATGTCCCAACCGCTGTAGTCGTCCTGCGCGCGCAGGCCGTCGAGTAGGTAGACGGCGTGCGGGCCGCCGCCCTGGAACTGCACCCTGATGTTCCGGTTCATCGACTGGGAGAACACGTCCAGGTATTCCACCGGCAGCCCTGGCCGGGAGAAGGCTCCCGCCGTCGCCGAACCCCCGACGAAGCCGATCAGCCCGGGCAGGGTCACAGCTGCCAGGAGGCCAACGACCAGCCGGCGCAACCACGTACCACGAATATTTCTGACGAACTTCATAACGGCAACAGACCGTCCTTCCTTTTGCATCCCTGTGTCTCCAAGCAATCGCCGTTGCTTTTCGTGCGTTAGTGAATCACGCAGATGTGGTTCGCTTCGGCTTCCAACGCCGAGTTGTGACGTCGCGGTTGGCTAACGATTGCGACTCGGCGCAGAGACCTTCGAGCCGTCCGGGGCGCCAATTCAGGGTGTGACCTGTGTGAATGGAGTGGTTTCTGTGGTCACGCCGAATCGGACGAAACGCCGGCGCCGACACACCCGCCACGCGGGCCATCACGAACGGACGGCACGCTGAACAGCGAAGATGACCAGGAATCGCTCGCCACGCCAAACACTGCCCACCGGCGACACGTCGGACGTCGGGCGTGTCGAGCCTCGACGAACGGCGCGGCAACCAAAGTGCGATGACCCCGCCGTTTTCGCCCCGTAGGCATACTTCAGCAAACACGCCAGTCGGTCAGCCGGAGTGCAGTTCGCCGGGTTGGGAGTCAGTTGAATTGGCGCCCAGTGCAATTGGAGCTACGCGCAGAATTAGCTACCGGCGGCCGCGGCGAGCGCCCGTTGCACGTCGGCCCGACGCTCTTCGATCGAGCGTCCGATCTCCTGCAGCAGCAACGGCTTTCCCATCACCAGTTCCTCGACGCCGGCACGCTCGATTTGCAGCACGGTGACTTCGTCGAGCGCGTAGGCACCGCCGGTAACGGGTTCACGGGTAAGCGTCGTCGAACCGAGGAAGTCGCCCTCCTCGAGAACCCGGACCGGAATCACCGCCCCGTCCTCGCCTCTGGCGATCAGACGTACCCGGCCGTTGACGACGAACGTCATCCGCTTCGGGACCTGACCGGGATATTGAATCGCCTCTTCGGCGCCGTACCGCGTGAGCCGCATCTGGGGGAGCAGCGCCCGCTGGTCGGCATCGCTGAGCCGCAACGTCGGCGCCACGATCCGCATCGACCTCTCCAGACGCTCCTCGGTCACGAAGTCGTCCTCGACGTCGTCGAGTCGCAGGCCGGCCCGCCGAGAGGCGTACCAGGCCCACCGCAGAAACATTGCCCGCGTCGCAGCGTCGTCGGCAGGCGAGCGGAGTGGGATCGACGTGCTGTACTGCCCGGCGCCACTGGTGGCCGTCGACGGCACCGCCCCGGTCCGCAGGTGCGGTAGCCCGCCGGCGATGCGGGTCAGCAGGGTGCAGACGTCGTCGGGGGAATCATTCGGGGCGAACTCGGTGACGACCGAGATCGAGTGTTCTCCGGGCGGCCTGCTCAGGTTGGCGAATGACGCCGCCGCCAGAACCGAGTTCGGGATGATCTGCAGACCACTGCCGGTGTCGATGTGCGTTGCGCGCCAATTGACCTCGACGACACGACCACGTGCGGACGGCACGTCGACCCAGTCACCGAGCTGGAACGGCTGCTCGAACAGCAGCAGAAGACCCGAGATGATTTGGCCGACGGAGTTCTGCAGGGTCAGGCCGAGGACGATCGACGTGATCCCGAGGGCAGTGAAGAGGCCGCCGACGTTCGCACCCCAGATGTAGGAGAAGATCACCGCGAGACCCACCGCGATGACCACGAAGCGGGCGACGTCGAGGAAGATCGATGGAATCCGCTTGCGCCACGACCCCGCTGGTGCGCCTTGGAAGAGTGTGGCGTTGAGCCCGGACAGCACCAGCACGAGCAGCACGAAGCCGAGGACCGTTGCGACCATGCGCACCGGCGTGGCCTCGGCGGATATCTCGTTGGCCTTCGTCAGCAGGACCAGCAGCGCACCGAGCGGCAGGATGTAGTTGCGCAAGATGCCAATTGGCCGGGCCAGGCCGCTGCCGCGGCGGGCGAGCGCCGAGCGCAGTTCGGTGAGGACGACCAGACCGATCGGCAGCCCGACCGCAACGCCGACGGCCCAGAAGAACCATGGCGAATCGAGCACGCTCGTCACGGTTGCCGCTCCGACAACTGCCAGACGGGCTCCTCGACGCCATCGACGGTGATGCTGGCCGCCGCGGTGAACTGTCGCGTGTCGCGCATCGCGTCGTACACCCGGGACGTCACGAACACCCCGGGTTGCGGTGATCCGCTCTGCACCTGATAGGCGAGGCTGACCGCCGATCCCCACATGTCGTACGCCAGGCTCGACCTGCCGACTAGTCCGCTACTGACGGTGCCGGTGTCGATCCCGGCCCGGAGACGCAATTGAGTTCCCGTCTGACTGTTGAAGCGGTCGACGATGCGCTGCATTTCGATCGCGTAGTCCACCGTGCGTCTGACGTTGTCGATGCGAGGGACGTTCAGACCACAGCTCGCCAGGTAGCCGTTGTGCAGCGTGCGTACCCGGTCGACGCCGAGATTCTCTGCCGCAGCGTCGAACTGACGCACCAGTTTGTTGACGATCGCCAATGATTCGTCGGAGGTGAGATCGGCGGTCAGTTCGTCGAGACCCACGATGTCGGCGAAGATCACCGTCACGTCCTGATGATCCTGGGCGATGGTCTCCTCGCCGTCGCGATACCGCTGCACGACGGGTTCCGGCATCAAGGACAGCAGGAGGCGGTCGTTCTCGCGCCGTTGCTCGTTGAGGAGATCCTCCTTGACGGCGAGATTGCGACTCATGTCGTTGAATGCGACGGTCAGATCACCGAACTCGTCCCGCGAGGTGACGGGTAGCACGATGCCGTAGTCACCCGAACTGATCTGTTGCGCTCCGCTTTCGAGTCGTCGGATCGGGCGCACGAACAATCTCGCCAACAACATCGCCGCGATGCAGACGAAGAAGATGATGCCCGCCGTCGACAGGACGAGGGTTCTGGTGAAGGCCGAGACGGGCGCGAATGCCTCCGACGTGTCGATCTTGGCGATGACAGCCCATCGCAGCCCGGGGATGTCGGCGGGGGCATACGCCTGCAACGTCTCGTGGCCGAGGTAGTCGTCGGCGATCAGCGTGCCCCTTTGGCCCTGCTGCGCCAGCTTGGTGGCCTCGGTCGCGACGGGTTGCACGAGCGTGGTGCCGTGTTGTCGGATCGCGTCCTCGGCGACGTCGGGCGGAGTGCCCGCCGCGACGACGTCGCGCTTGAACGCGTCCGGATTCTCGAGGAACAACCGGGAGTTGGACCGCATCAGGTCGTCGGAGCCGACGATGAACGTCTCGCCCGTCTTCCCCATGCCGGACTCTTCCCAGTGCCCGTCCATCGTCATGAGCTTGTTGATCTTCGAGATCGGGAACTGCAGCGCGAGCACGCCATCGACGCGGCCCTGCGGACCGACCGGCGAGACGAACCACGCGGTGGGCTCGTCGGCCGGCTGATAGTCGCCGAAGTCGGTCAGCCCGACGTAGTCGACCGCGTTGGAGTCCAACGCCTTCTGATAGGCGTCGCCGAGTTCGCTTCCCTTGAAGGGCCCGTTGAGAATGTTCGTGCCGAGGTCCACGCCCTTGTAGGCGGAGTAGACGACGTTGCCGCGGGTATCGAGCAGCAGCGCGTCCTCGAACTCGAAGCGCGTGACGATTTCCCGGAAGAAGTCGTTGTATTGCGCGTTCGCCGCTGACCACGCACTGCCGTCTCGAGCGTCGTCGAACCTGATCGCCGCGTCCCAGTCCGCCGTCGGCTTGGCGTAGTCGCCGAAGGGGGTCGTGTAATACGCCTGGAGGTACTTCTGCGCCGGCGAGGTCGGCAGCAGTGCGGTGACGTCGACGTCGTCCCCGGTTTGCGCCGCCTCGTCCTTGGCGAACCGCTTGGCGTAGTAGTCGACGATAGATTGCTGCTGGGCTGGATTGATGGTCGCGGTGTTCAACTGATCGAAGGCGGTCGTGAAGGCAGTTACCCCCTGGGCCGCCGTCGAGCCACGCGAGTACACCACCAGTGAGTCCTTGAGATCTTGGACGCCGGTCTGCAGTTGTCTGCTCTGTGATTGCCGGATCTCGGTGAGCCGGTCGAACACCGAGGTACGTAGCGAGTTGCGGCCGGACTGGTAGCCGATGAACCCGACGACGGCGGCCGACAGGATGCTCGTCAACAGCAGCATGACGAGCAGCTTCGACTGGATGCTGACCCGGGACAGCACCTGGCGTCGAGTCCGCTTGCCGCGCAGGGGCACGGAGCCCAGTTCGTCCGTGGGTTCGGCGTCAGTCGCCTGCGATGTCGTCATCGGTTCCAAACACTAACCCGCTAGACCACCTAATCGGCTCGACTCGATGAATGTTCGATGGCGTCGACAGACAACCCGTCGTCGGGCACGGTGGTGGCATGGACGATCCATACGATCTGCGGCGCTTCGTCGAAGCGCAGAACCCCGTATTCGACACCGTCATCGACGAACTGCGGGCCGGCCGCAAACGGTCGCACTGGATGTGGTTCGTGTTTCCTCAGCTGCGCGGGCTTGGCACGACTGCGATGGCCGAGAAGTACGGCATCGAGTCCCGCGACGAGGCCGCCGCCTATGTCGCCCACGACGTCCTCGGTCCCCGGCTACGGCGGTGTGCGCAATTGGTGACGCAGTCCGGGGCCGTCACCGCTTCGGAGTTCATGGGCTCGGTCGACGCACTCAAACTCTCGTCGTCGATGACCTTGTTCGCCGAGGTGACCGATGACGACCACGACTTCACGGCAGTGCTCGACAAGTACTACGCCGGGCAGCGGGACAAGCAGACCCTTCGGATGCTGGCCTCGAGCTAGACGGTGAGGACGGCCCAACCGTGCGGCTCCACCTCGAGCTGGACGACGACGTCCTCCGCGGGCACACCGGACCCGGCAACCACCCGACCGCTGTCGATGCCGAACTCGGACAACGACTTCCGCAGGGTGGAATCGTCGACGTTGAGCGCCACCACCAGCGACCCCGCGTCGGAGCTGGTTCGGTAGACGTACTGACGGTTGGTCAGGTGCAGCGCCGAGGTGCGC
>NZ_JAVRQA010000559.1:0-5566 GCF_032161845.1 Mycobacterium sp. | reverse complement strand
GGTAGTGGAACGCGGTGAGGGTGCCGTCGGTCCTGGCACCCAGCTTGACCGTGATCTTCATCGGATGCCGCGGCGAGGCGGTGGTGAACTCCTCCTCGCGGGTGTACTCCCAGCACACCGGCCGCCCCGTGTCCATGGTTGCGAGCGCGACCAGATCCTCTGAGATGACCTCCTGCTTCCCGCCGAAGCCGCCGCCGACGCGCTTGCAGAACACCCGCAGCTGATCGGGGCGGAGGTCGAACAGATGGGCCAGCTTGCCCTTGCAGATCGACGGCGACTGCGAGCTGGTGCGCACGTGGAGTCGGCCGTCCTCCATCCACGCGATCGAGCCGTGGGTTTCGAGGTGCGCGTGCTGCACGCGCGGCGAGAAGTAGGTCCCCTCGTGGATCACGTCCGCTTCGGCGAAACCGGCATCCACGTCGCCGATTTCGCCGTGCAGTTCCAGCAGGACGTTGTGTTCCGGATCCTGGACGAAGGGGTCTTGGGAACCGTGCAGCTGCGGTGCGCCGTCGGCCATCGCCTCCTCGGGGTCGAACACCGCGGGGAGCACCTGGTAGGAGACCACCACCGAGCGGACGCCCTCCTCGGCGGCACGGACCGAATCGGCAAGCACGGCCACCACCCGTTGCCCGACGAAGCGCATGACGTCGTCGAGGATGTAGGTGTCGTCGGGATCGACGAGGTGGTCGGTGTGGATGGCGGTGTTGAAGTGCTTGCGCGGGACGTCTTCCCACGTGTACACGCGGTGCACCCCTGGCACGGCGAGGGCGGCGGTCTTGTCGATGGACACGATGCGGGCGTGGGCATGCGGCGAGTGCAACACCTTGAGGTGCAGCATGCCCTCCATCTCGGTGTCCATCGTGTACTCGACGGTGCCGGTCACCACACCGGCTGCCGCGGGCGCGCCGACGCTGGTTCCGACGGCCTCGCCCGCCTTGGCCTCCTGGATCTCGCAGACGCCGTTGATGGCATCCTCGATCGCGCGATATCCGGTGCAGCGGCAGAGGTTTCCCTTCAGTGCCCGCGGCAGATCCTTCTTCTGCGCCTCGGTGAAGGTCGCCGAGGTCATGATCATCCCTGCCGTGCAGAACCCGCACTGGAATCCGGGCGCGTCGATGAACTTCCGCTGCATGGGATGGAGGTCATCCGGTGTGCCGAGGCCCTCGATCGTGGTCACCTGGTGGCCGTCGGCGCGGAAGGCCGGCGTGATGCAACTGTGCACCGGCGCACCATCCAGCCACACCGTGCACGCACCGCAATCGCCTGCGTCGCAACCCTTCTTGACCCCGTGCCAGCCAAGCGAACGTACGAAGGTGCGCAGGCACTGGCCGGGTTGCGGTTGCTGGTCGGACGCCTTGCCGTTCACCGTGTAGGTCATGGCCGGGCTTCCGTGGCGAGTTCGGCGCGAATCTCCTCGGCGTAGTACTTGGCCAGGTGGCGGCGATGGTCGGGAGTGCCGTTCGGGTCGTCGAACCACACGTCGTCGCTGATCGACTCGATGCGGTGCAGCAGGGCCTCTGCGGTGGGCATGGAGTCGAACGCCAGCTGCACCGGGCGGATGGTCCCTGCGGTGATGGTGAGCAACAGGTCATCGCCGTCGGGACTCCTGGTGCCGATCAGGAAGATGGTCGATCGGCCAAGGTGCGTCAGCGTGAAGCGTCGGTGGGCATGCCGCTTGCGCAGTGCGCGAACTGGAATGTCGATGCTGCGCAACAACTCTCCCGGTCGTAGCAGGTTCTCGTGGTCGCCGGTGACGAAGTCGCAGGCGTCGACCACGCGATCGACGCCGCCGGCACCCAGCAGCGTGTACGTCGCCTCGAGCGCGACCGACATCGTGATCATCGGTCCCGCGGGCAGCGACATGCAGATGTTCCCGCCGACCGTCGCGGAGTTCCACACCTTGAAGGACGCCAGGAAGGCTTCGCAGGCGGTCGGCAACAACGCGGCGGCACGCCAATCCTCTGGCGCCGAGAAGGCATACAGCTTCTGAATCGTGCACATCGCGCCGACGTCAAGGCCGGAGTCAGTGGCCACGAGGGCGTCCCAGCCAAGCGGCACCAGGTCGATGAGCCGTCGCACGTCGGGTTGCCGGTCGGAGAAGAGCCACGTGCCACCCGCCAGCCAGGCGTCGCCCGGGCGCCACATGGGGCCGGGCGGGTTCGACGGTTCGCGGATGACCTCTTCGATCGTGGTGATGTCCATATGCCCCCGGCTTCGCTGCGACCCGCTGACTGTAAGACATCTTCGCGGCTCTCTCGCCCATGTCGGCGGTATCGTGAGCGCCGGGTGCAATCTCTGAGGAGCAGCAGATGGCGAACCACGTCCACTTGGGGCATCTCTTCCACATCGCAGGCAGCCCGCTGGTGACGGAGGCCGCGGAGGCCCTGGTGTCGATTCCCGACGGTGCCTTGGTGATCGACGAGGTGGGCCGGATCGTCTACTGCGGCGAACGTTCGCAGATACCAACGGATTACGTGTCGGGCGACGTGCACGACCATCGCCCGGGTCACCTGCTTCCCGGCTTCGTCGACACCCACGTTCACTTCCCCCAGACCTACGCGGGCGACTCCTACGGCGGCGGCCAGCTGCTCGAGTGGCTGAACCTGTGCGTGTTTCCCTCGGAGTCGAAGTTCGCCGACCCCGACTTCGCGCAACGGGCGGCCGTGGACTTCTGCAAGCGCAGGGTCGCGGCGGGAACCACCGCCGCGATGGCCTTCGGCTCGGCGTTCCCGCACGCTCAGGACGCGCTGTTCACCGAGACGCGAAAGGCGAACCTGCGCATCGTCAGCGGCAGGGGCATCCAGACCGTCGGGCCCGAGAGCGCCGCCGCGTTGATCACCTCGGAAGAGGACGCGATCCGGCTGACCCGTGAGGAGATCGACAAGTGGCACGCCGCCGACACCGGCGACGTCGACACCGCCCTGTTGCACGTCGCCGTCGTCCCTCGGTTCTCGCTCTCGGTGACGACCAGGACCCTCGAGGCGCTCGGCGAGCTCTACGACCAGGTCCGTGACCGCGGTGTGTACTTCCACAGCCACCTCAACGAGAACAATCGGCCCGGCACGGGCGAGGTCGACAGCACCAAGCAGGTGTATGAGGTGGATACCTACCTCGACACCTACGACGGCAAGTTCCTGTCGGGCTCGAAGGTCGGCGGAAAGAGTCTGCTCGGCAGGCGCTCGATTCTGGCGCACTGCGTGCACATGCAGGACGTCGAGCTGGCCAGGATGGCCGAGACCGGTTCCTCCATCTCGCACTGCCCGATCTCTCAGCTGTTCCTCGGGTCGGGCACCATGCCGTGGAAGCGGACGGTGGCCGCCGGGGTCAACATCTCGTCGGGAACCGACATGGGCGGCGGCGACGAATGGCTCATCCCGCGGGTCCTCGGCGACGCGTTCAAACAGCACATCAGTGAGGACGGAGCGGCTGGAGTCTCCCTGCATCCGGCGGAGCTGCTCTTCCTCGGAACACTCGCCGGCGCAAGGGCACTCGACATGGAGAGCCGCTTCGGCAACTTCGACGTCGGCAAGGAAGCCGACTTCGTCGTGATCGACCCCCTCCGCACTCCGCAACTCGAGGCGACGCTCGCGAACGCGGTCCGTTCCGACGATCCTGGGCTGGCCCGTGACCAAACGCTCTTCGGGCTGTTGATGGGCATCCGCGAATCGTCGATCAAGGAGGTCTACGTGCAGGGTCGACGGGCGATCGTGGAGTCGGCATGAATGCAGGGACCGGCCGCGCGTTCACCGCGGTGACGATCTTCCATCCCGCCGCCGACTCGACGGGCTTCGACGAGTGGCTCGCGAGGCTGCGGGAATCGGCTGCGTCGGCCGAGGGCTCGCTGTCCACCTCCGCGTCGATCCACGACGCCGACCTGGACTGGGCGATGGCGGCGACGTTCTCCAGCGAGGACCTGCTGCATCGCTGGCTCGACGGCAGCGTGCGGCAGGCCGTGCTCGAGGACGGCAAGTCGCTTGGGTTTTGGTGTCGGACAACCGATCTCATCCTTGGCGATGGTATCGAGCCGGTACCTGGGGTGAGCGCGTTCCGGCACGACGTCGCCTCGGGCAAGGAGACCGACTTCCGGGCGGTGCAGGATCGCCTCGCCGCGGCGAGCAGTGCGTTCCCCGGCTATCAGGGCACGGTGTTGCTCCCCCCGGAGACGGGCCACGATTGGTTGACGATGCTGCGGTTCAGGACGGCGGACCAATTGGCGGACTGGTTGCGGTCGCCAGAGCGTGATCAGGCCCTGCCCGGTCTGCGGTCCAGTCTGACGAAGGGCTTCTCGGCCGTGTCGCAGACGACGCCGTTCGCGACCACGGTGCGGGTTCAGGGCGGTCGGACGTTGATGACGCCGAATTGGAAGTCGGCGATGCTGGTGCTTCTCGTGCTCTATCCGACCGTGATGATCCTGTCGAGGTTCTTCGGCCCGGTGCTGGACGGTCTTGGTGCCGAACCCTGGCTGGTGCTGTGGGTCAGCCAGATCGTCAGCGTCTCGGCGTTGCAGTGGTGGTTGATGCCAACGGTGACGCGGCCGTTTCGCAAGTGGCTGGATCCCGTCGACGGCGCGGGCGGCCGGATCAGCGCCATCGGCGCGGTGATCGTCGCGGCCGGCTACGCCCTGACCTTGACACTCTTCGCGTCCGTGACGTGGTTGCAGTTCTGGGACTATCGAAACTGAGCGTCGCGGCCAGAGGTCCAATGGCTCTATCTGCCTTCGGGGAAATTGGCTAGAGTTGAGCGGAACAGACTCAACCTTGACTGCGTTGGTCTAGAGGACAAGCATTTTCTCAAGAAGGAATTGGAGGTGTCGTGGACTCGTTCAACCCGACCACGAAGACCCAGGCGGCGCTGAGCTCGGCATTGCAGGCGGCCAGTGCCGCAGGCAACCCGGAGATTCGGCCCGCCCATCTGCTGACGGCGCTACTGGCCCAGAATGACGGGATCGCCGCGCCACTGCTCGAGGCCGTCGGCGTTGACCCCGCGATCATCCGGACCGAGGCCGCCGGTCTCGTCGACCGCCTGCCCAAGGCCAGCGGCGCCAACTCGACGCCCAACCTGTCGCGTGAGTCGCTGTCCGCAGTCACCGCCGCACAGCAGCTGGCCGGCGAGATGGACGACGAATACGTCTCCACCGAACACCTGCTGGTCGGTCTGGCGTCGGGGGACTCCGACGTCGCCAAGCTGCTGACCGGTCACGGTGCGTCGCCGCAGGCACTGCGCGAGGCGTTCACGAAGGTGCGCGGCAGCGCCCGCGTCACCAGCCCTGATCCCGAGGGCACCTACCAGGCGCTGGAGAAGTACTCCACCGACCTGACAGCCGCTGCTCGCGAGGGCAAGCTGGACCCAGTCATCGGGCGCGACAACGAGATTCGTCGCGTCGTCCAGGTACTCAGCCGTCGCACCAAGAACAACCCGGTGCTCATCGGCGAGCCAGGAGTCGGCAAGACCGCCATCGTCGAGGGCCTCGCCCAGCGCATCATCGAGGGTGACGTACCGGAGAGCCTCAAGGGCAAGACCGTCGTCTCCCTCGACCTCAGTTCGATGGTGGCAGGCGCGAAGTACC
>NZ_JAVRQA010000558.1:0-4564 GCF_032161845.1 Mycobacterium sp. | reverse complement strand
GGCCAACGGCCGATCCGGATCCGCCACCAGGTTGGCCGCCGCGGTGCGGGGCTCCCAGTCGTCGCCGAGTAGGTCGGGCCCCAGATGTGCCACCACCTCCAGGTCTTGATCGCGCTTCAGTATTTCCAGCACCCCGAGATCGATGCCGGCAGCTCTAGAGTCCTCGGTTTCCAGGATGATCCGCACCTTGTGGGGAGGGACGCGGCGGATCTGGCCGCCGAACACCCAGGCGCCGTCCATCTTCAGATGTGAGTGGATGCTGGCGTCGCCCACCCGGATGAACAGGTGCTTGCCGCGACTGAGCACCTCGTCGATCACCTGTCCGGTGAGATCCACGGTGGCGAACTTCGGCACGCGCACGTCGCATCGCGTCAGCGTCTTGCCGACGAGTGCCGCCCGCAGCTTGTCCGCCGCGCGGAAGACGGTGTCACCTTCTGGCATGGGAAGAACGTTAGCGGGTGCCGATGAACTCCGACGAGAGATCCCACAGCCGTTGGGCATTGGTCGGATCGAGGGCGTACGGGGCGACGCCGCCTTGGCCGGGGCCACCACGCCGATCGACGACCCTGGCCTGATTGCAGTTCTCGAAGTAGCGGCCGCCGACACCCTCGAGCAGCGGAGACGCCGCCAGCAACGTCGACGTCGCGGCGCCCTGCTCGACGGTCTTGAAGTCGGTACCCCCGGCCCGGAACGCCGTCAACGCCTGCTTGGCGTAGTCGGCGGGAAGGTGGCGCTGCAGCGGGGTGGAGATACCGCCGGGCATCAGTGCGTTGGCGACGATGCCCTCGGCCTGCCAGCGCCGGGTGGCCTCCACGGCGAACAGTACGTTCGCGGTCTTCGATTGGCCGTACGCGCCGAAGGGGTCGTAGTCTCGGAAGGCGAAGTCAATGTCGTCGAAAATCACCGGGGAGCGCAGGTGACCGCCCGAGCTGACCGAGACGATGCGGGCTCCTCCCGCCGAGGCGAGCGCGTCGTGCAGGCCGACGGCAAGTGCGAAGTGCCCCAGATGATTTGTGGCGAACTGCATTTCGTGACCACTGGGCGATATCGTCAGTTCCTGGATCGCCATCACTCCGGCGTTGTTGACCAGGATGTGAAGGGGGCCGTCCCAGGCGGCCACGAAGGCGTCAACACTCGCGAGGTCGCTCAGGTCAAGGGCAGCCACCCTGGTTGCACCACCGATGTCGGCGGCCACCCGATCGCCGGCGGCGACGTCGCGGACGGCCAGCGTCACCTCGGCACCGGCGTCGGCAAGGGCGCGGGCGGTCTCGATGCCGATCCCCGACGAAGCACCCGTGACGATCGCGCGCCGGCCCGACAGGTCGATGCCCGCGATCACCTCCGCGGCGGTCGAATCGAATCCGAACGGAGTGGTAATCAGGCGGTTCGTCACGACCCTTCCCAACGCGTCGGGTCCCGACGGTGTTCCCGGCGGATGGAGTCCATGGCGCGGGTGGCCTCGGCGCTGATGCGCGGAACCAGGGCCGATGCGGTATCCAGTTCGGCGATCAGGTCGACGGCCTCGCCTGCCCAGATCGGCACGTAGTCCATGTCCGCCCGGTCCACGCCTGCGCGAAACGAGGCCAATGCCTCAGCGTCGGTGCTCAACTCGCTCTCGCGGTCCTGCCAGGTGTCGGTGAAGGCGTTGCGCAGGGTGCGGGCGGGGTAGACGGGCGGCCAGCCGGCATCGGCGGCGATGTCTGCGACGCGGCCCCGGATGGTGTCCGATGCCGTTGCCGCGGTGATCGCCCTGGCCTCATCGGCGGTGATGAGTGCCTCCGTGGTGGCTTCGAACCGGGTGCCGATCACTGCGCCTGCGGCGCCGAGCATGAATGCCGCGGCTAGCCCGCGGCCATCGGCGATCCCGCCCGCCGCAAGGACCGGGACGTGACCCGCGATGTCGACGACGGCGGGGACGAAGGGCAGCGTCGAGCGCCCTCCGCCGTGACCGCCTGCTTCGGTCCCCTGCGCGACCAGGACGTCGGCGCCGACCTCGAGCCCGCGGCGCGCCTCGGTCAACGTGGTGACTTGAACGATGAGTGGAATGCCGGCGCCGCGAATCGCGTCGGCGAACGGCGCCGGATCACCGAACGACAGCATGATCGCGGCGGGCCGTCGGCTGATCGTCCACTCGATGGTCTCCGGCGTGATGGCCCAGCTCAAAAGACCAATGCCCCAGGGCTTTCCGGTACCGCGCTCGGCGAGCGCGCACTCCCGTTCCAGCCAGTCCCGGTTGCCTCGACCACCACCGATCATGCCTAGTCCGCCGCCCTCGGCGACGCTTGCCGTCAAGCGGCCGCCCGCGACGCCACCCATCGGAGCGAGCACGATCGGGTGATCGATCTCGAACATGTCCGTGAACGCCGACAGCAGGGCCATGCCTGAACTGTAGGCAGCCGCGCTGGGTCAGGCTGCCATTGTGTCCATCGTCTTCGCGGCCTTCTGGTGCCGATGCTGACGTTCGATGACCGCGAAGTAGAAGGCGTAGGCGAACGCGCAACTGGTGAACAGGCTGCTCACGAAGAAGAGCCACGGCCGCCGAATCCCACGGCGATACCCATCGACGACGGTGAAGAGCGGCAGCAGGATGACGTTGATGATCGTGTAGTCCTGGCTGGCCGATGCCGCTGCGGGATTGACGTAGCCCAGCGCGATGAACTGCTGCCAACTGCCCGGGCCCCAGATCGGGTTGCCGCCAGGAACGGCGTACTGGTCGACGAACTGGTGGTTGAAGTAGTAACCGAGGCCAATCGACGCAATGCCGATGGCGTAGTAGACGATCTCCAGCGCGGAAAACGCAGACGCGCCCGCCGGGCGAGCGAAGATCTGCGTGTTGGCGCGGACGATCCAAAGAACGACGAGGGCGCCGAGGATGGCGTGAACGATCAGCGAGACCATGGTCCGAGTATGGAACGGCGCCGCCAGAGTTTTGTCACTTTTGCCATTCTGGCGGCGCAGATCTCCGCTACATCCCGTCGATCGTCACCGTCTGCTCGGCCTGCTGGCCCATCAACGTCGTGAATGCCTCGAGGACCACCTCGCCCGCCTCGTTCATGCAGACGTTCTTGGTCACCACGATGTCGGCGCCGAACCGCTCGTCCACCGAGTGGATTTCCAGCCGGGCCCAGAGCTTGTCGCCCGGGTAGATCGGCTTGTAGTACACGAATCGCTGGTCGACTTGGACGATCCTCATCGTCTCGATGCCGACGTCGACGGCGCGGAAGAAGTCCTGTTGGACCAGGAGGGCGTAGACCGCGGTGAACGTCAGCGGCGCCACGACCGCCGGGTGGCCAAGCTCGGCAGCGGACTTCTCGTCGAAGTTCGCGGCGTCAGTCGATTTGACGGCCTTGGCATAGTCGCGGATCTTCTCGCGGCCGACGATGAAGTAATCCGGATAGTCGTGGACCATGTCGCGGATGTCGGTCTTTAGTGCCATCGAACACCTCCGAAGGAGAGCTTCGAGGTAAGTATGCGACGACGTTCTGGGGCGCGCCGCGGATCAGGATTCAGAGCCCTCACGACTATCCATTCAAGCAAAGAATCGAGAGAGGCTCATCTCGACGAGGTCAGCACCCCTTCCGAGCTGGGTTACTCGCGTCTCGGATTAGCGCAGTCGCAGCCCCCGCGGGGTGCGCGAGAAGCCGCTTCCCGTCAACGCGTCGTGGACGGCGCCGTGCTCCGGGCCCGCACCGGTGTCCAAGACGGGGACGCCGTTGATTCGCTCGACGAGCAGTGACTGAAGGCGGCCCGTACCGACCAGGTCGACCAACGCGGCGCCCGCGGCGGCATGCGCCTCGGCGTCCGACGAGAACGACAGCAGCGAGCGGCCGCCGCGCTCGAGGAACCACGTCAGCTCGCCGTCGACGAGTACGACCAGCGCGCCCGCCTTGCGTCCCGGCCGGTGCCCGGTCTCGTGGTCCCCGGTCCACGGCAATGCGGCGCCGTACGGGTTGGCGGGATCAGCGGCAGCGAGAACGACGGCGTGGTATTCGCGGCGCTGCTGATCGAGGTCGTCGAGGTAGGTCCGCAGTCGATCGACCGTCGATGCGACCGCGAACTGAGCACCACCGAGCGACTCGACGAAGTAGCCGCGCTGACATCGGCCGGCATCTTCCAGAGCCGTGAGGACCTTGTACAACATGGCGAACCCGCCCGCCGCCCCCTCGGATGAGCCCTTGGTGAGTACGCCGTACCGGGCCAGGAGGAGCTCTGCCGTGAAGTGCGCCCGGATCGTCGAATCGGGTTCGGCGTGCGGCAGAGCTGACCAGCGGCCCGCCACGGTCGCGTCGGTGGTGCGGGTCTGAGCGTGCGCCACGCTGTAGCGGCTCAATCGAGGGGGGCGTTGGCGTTGCCGGTGGGTGCCACCCCGCCGGCCCGACCCGGCCAGCAGCGCGCGAACTGGTGCGAACGTGTCACCGGTCACCCGGCCGGCCCAGATCAGTTCCCACAGAGCTTGTTTCACGGTCGATGCCGCGTCGCCGGAGGCCGCAGCGTCGGTCAGTTGCCGGAAGAAGTAGGCGCCCCCGTGCTCCAGGGTCGCCAGGATGTCGCGGTGGGCGTCGGT
>NZ_JAVRQA010000557.1:0-4646 GCF_032161845.1 Mycobacterium sp. | reverse complement strand
CGTTCGTAGGTGCCGTTGCGGGTGCGAAAGCGTTCGAAACCGGCGGCCTGACCGACCGCGGACCCGCGGGTCGTGGCGTGAGGCGCGTCGGCGGGGCTGCTCACCCGCCGATCGTATGCAGCGCCGTCGCCGAGTCCCGGCACCTGCGGCGGCGCGCCGTCAATAGTCTGGAGCCATGGCCGACTCGTGGGCGTCCTCACCGGCGGCTCGGACCCGGATGCAGTCCAACAAGAGTCGCGACACCAAACCCGAGCTGGCGTTGCGCTCCGCCGTGCATGCCCTTGGACTGCGGTACCGCGTCTCGGCCAAACCGCTTGCCGAGCTGCGGCGCACCGCCGACCTGGTGTTCCCGCGGGCCAAGGTCGCAGTCTTTCTGGATGGTTGCTTCTGGCACGGCTGCCCCGAACATCACACCGTCGCGTCCGCGAACGCCACGTTCTGGGCGGACAAGGTCGAGGGCAACCGGAAAAGGGACCGCGATACCGACGGGCGACTCGCCGCGGTCGGCTGGGTGAGCGTCAGGATCTGGGAGCACGAAGACCCGCAGACCGCCGCTCGTCAGGTCGAGAAGGTGGTGCGCGCCCGAACGCTCACAGGTCGTTGACGTCGATCAGCCCGTCCTGGATGGCGCGGGCGACCAGCGCGGCCTTGGTGGTCGCGGGCCGTCCCGCCGCCGCGTACTTGTCGCGAATCCGCTGCAGGTGGGTTCGGACGGTGGTCGCCGAAATCTGCAACTGACTGGCGACGTCGGCCTTGTTGTCGAGGCGGATCCACGCGAGCAGGACCTCTTTCTCGCGCGGCGCCAGTTCCGGACGTAGACGCGATGCGAATGTCGTCAACGATTCCCCCAAGCATCAGTGCGGATGACCCCGATTGCAGATATTGACGCTTTTGTAGTGTTTCTCGGCGAAATCACCGCAAAGCTTCGCTAATTGGCCTTCGTGGAATAGGACGCCGTGCCTCTTTAGTTGTGCTTACTAGTTTGGGTCGAACGCCGGACCCGTAGTAATCGAAGAGGTTCACCATGATCAGCTTGAAGACCATCGTCGGCGGGGCAACCATTGCGGGATCGCTGGCACTGGGCATTTTCTCCGGTGTGGCGAACGCCGCACCGCCGCCCGTCGAGCCCCAGGTGCCGGTCGTCCAGGGCGGCGATCGCACGCCAGGGCCGTCCACACCCTCTCCGTATGCCGCCTATGGCGACAGGAGCGTCTGCGCCACGCCGGGGTTGTACTTCGTCAACATCTGCGTCTGACCTCGGGGAAGCCCGCTGGCGATCGATATCGCGGGTGATATCGAGTTCGAAACCGCATCCCCACCTCCCTGCAGCTTTCGCCGACCTGCCCGCCTTCGGCTCACTGCGATTCAAATCGGTCCGCCGGAACCAGTGGTGGCGCAATCGCCGAAAACGACGCCCTAGCAGCAGGTCGATGGCCGCCCGCACCGGCGCAATCGGCCACCCCCGCGCGGCCCCCGGAGGCGACGTCACGGCCACCCCGAGAAGCGCCGATACCGTCCTGAGCAGGTCAGTCACACACCACAGCCCAGGAGGTGACCCGTGGCCTCCGAAGCAGCATCGGCAGAGCCCGTCGAACCGACACCTATGCGTCGGCCGCGGGCCGACCAGGCGCGGTTGGTCGCCGACGTGCTGCGCCACCAGATCCATGCCGGCGGCTACGCCGACGGGCTACCGTCGGAGGCCGACCTGGCGACCGAGTTCTTCGTGTCTCGCAACACCGTCCGTGAGGCACTCGCGACGCTGAAGGACGACGGGCTGATCGATCGCGGCCCCCGCACCGGCACGCACGTCGCCATCCGAAAGTACGACCACGGTCTCGACTCGCTCGTCGGCCTGAAGGAGACCTTCAAGGGCTACGGCGACATCCGCAACGAGGTCCGTGCGGCGATGACGGTATCCGCGCCGCCTGCGGTGGCCAACCGACTGCAGCTGAGCCCCGGCGAGCCCGCCGTATTCATCGAACGCCTGCGCTTTCTCGGCGCGCTACCGCTCAGCCTGGACATGACGTATCTGGCCGCCGACATCGGCCGCGAAGTGGTCGAACACGATCTCGAGGTGAACGACGTGTTCGCACTCATCGAACAGGTCACCGGCCGACGCCTCGGTGCGGCGAACCTCGCAGTCGAAGCGGTGCCCGCCGACCCGCACTCCGCGGCGCTGCTGCAAGTGCCCGACGGCGTCCCCGTCCTGCTTCTGGAGCGCCTCACCCATCTGGACGACGGGCGCCCCGTCGACCTCGAGTACATCCGCATGCGTGGAGATCGAATTACGCTGCGCGGCAATCTAGTTAGGGGAGTTTGATGGCCCAGGTCAATCAGCGAGTCGACGTGCCGGTGACGATCGACGAGTCCCTGTGCATCGAGGGGTGCACTCTCTGTGTCGAGATCTGTCCGCTCGACTCGCTGGCGATCAACCCGGAGAACGGCAAGGCGTTCATGCACGTCGACGAGTGTTGGTACTGCGGCCCGTGCGCCGCGCGCTGTCCCACCGGCGCCGTCACCGTCAACATGCCCTATCTCATTCGCTGAAACCCCGGGGAACTCACATGAATCGCACAATTGCGGCGCTGCTTGCTGCCGTCGTCACACTCACCGCATCATCTTGCTCACTGGACTCCACGTCCCAATCGGCCGATACCGTCAACGTGGTCGTCGGTTACCAGTCCAAGACGATCAACACCGTCACCGCCGGAACCCTGTTGAAGGCCAAGGGGTTTCTGGAGAAGCGGCTGGCCGACATCGGCAAGTCCACCGGCAAGAAGTACGACGTGCAGTGGCAGGACTATGACACCGGCGCGCCCATCACGGCCCAGATGGTCGCCGAGAAGATCGACATCGGCTCGATGGGCGACTACCCGCTGCTGATCAACGGCTCCAAGACCCAGGCCAACGAGCGGGCCCGCACCGAACTCGTCTCCATCACCGGATACAGCCCGACCGGCTCGCTCAACATGGTCGTCGTCCCACCGAACTCGCCGGCGCGCACGATCACCGACCTCAAGGGTCAGAAGGTGTCCGCCAGCGTCGGTTCCGCCGGCCACGGCACCCTCGTCCGCGCCCTCGGCAACGCGGGCCTCGACCCGGCCACCGGTGTCGAGGTGCTCAACCAGCAGCCGCAGGTCGGCGCATCGGCTTTGGAATCCGGTCAAGCACAGGCACTTTCGCAGTTCGTCGCCTGGCCCGGCCTGCTGGTCTTCCAGAACAAGGCCAAGCTGCTCTACGACGGCGCCGAAGGCAAGTACCCCACCTTCCACGGAGTCGTCGTGCGTCGCGACTACGCCGGTCAGCATCCGGAGGTGCTCGATGCCTTCCTGCAGGCCCAGCTCGACGCCACCGACTACCTCAACCAGCACCCGCTGGACTCCGCCAAGCTCGTCGCCGACGGCAGTGGCTTGCCCCAGGAGGTCGTCTACCTCTACAACGGCCCCGGTGGGACGAGCTTCGACACCACCCTGAAGCCGTCGCTGATCCAAGCGTTCAAGGGCGACGTGCCGTATCTGAAGTCCATCGGTGACTTCGCCGACCTGAACATCGACGGCTTCGTGTCCGACACCGCGATCCGCAAGGCCTTCTCGGCACGCGGTCAGAACTACGACTCCGCGCTCCACAGCAGTACCAACCCATCGACGCTCGGCGGCCAGGACCCGGTCTGCAACGTCGCGGTGACCGACCCCAAGCTGGCCGGCGAACTGTGGCTAGACGGCAAGGACACCACCCAACCGGCCGCCAACCCCGGCTGCCTGCTGCGTGCCATCCGTGAAGCCACCGCTGGTGGCGAGAAGGTCCGCGCCGCATACGTTCCCGACGCCGAACTCGGCACCCGCTGGTTCGCCGACAAGTCGATCTGGGTCCGTGACGGTGCCGGCTACCTGCCCTTCGGCACCGTCGCAGGCGCCGGGCGCTACACCGCCGCCCATCCCGGCGCGACGGTCGTCGACTATCAGCAGGCGTTGGCGGGTGCGGTGTGACCGCCCCGCCCGCGGTGTTGACCGCCGACGAACCGGCCGTCGCCGTCGCTGTCACCACCACGGCGCCGCGACGCACCTGGCCTTCCTGGCTGGTGCGCGTCGGCTCCGTCGCTGCCGCCATCGCGCTGTGGCAGGTGTTGACCGCCAACCACGTTCGGCTCTGGCTGCGCTTCGACACGCTGCCGACGGTCACCGAGATCGGGGCGGCCTTCGCCCACCGGATCGTCGCGCAGGACTACTGGCTCGATCTCGGTCAGTCACTGATCCGCATCCTCTCCGGCTTCGCGCTCGCCGCGGTGGCAGGCGTCGCCACCGGCATCTTGCTCGGCCGATCGCCGAAGTTCGCCAATGTCTTCGGTCCGCTCACCGAACTGGCGCGGCCCATCCCCGCGATCGCCATCGTGCCCGTCGCGATCCTGCTGTTTCCCACCGACGAGGCGGGCATCGTCTTCATCACGTTCCTCGCCGCGTACTTCCCGATCATGGTCAGTACTCGCCATGCCGTCCGCGCCCTGCCGACGCTGTGGGAGGACTCGGTGCGCACCCTCGGTGGCAGCCGATGGGACGTGCTGGCGCGAGTCGTGTTGCCGGGCATCCTTCCTGGCGTGTTCGGCGGGCTCTCGGTCGGCATCGGCGTCGCGTGGATCTGCGTCATCTCCG
>NZ_JAVRQA010000556.1:0-8036 GCF_032161845.1 Mycobacterium sp. | reverse complement strand
AACCGCGACGGCTTGCTCAGGTTGGGCATCTGGACCGGGGAGTTCTCCGTCTGGAGGTCATCCACGAGGTGCTGGAGATCGCCAAGCGTCGCAGCCGTCGTCGCCGTCGCCACCCGGGTGCGGTGCTCCTCCATCGAGAGCTGACCGTCGCTCAGTGCGCTGTCGAGTACCTGGCACTTGTTGTTCCGGTCGGTGTCCTTGGCCCGTGTTCCAGCCGTCTGCCGTGTCGCCACGAACAGATCGTAGGAGTTGGTGCGCCATCGGTGCAGACCAGATGCCGAACACGGCCCAAAGGTGACGGACTCGAAGCTGCGCCGAGGGAGGGCCGACGTACTCTGGTCTTCGTGCGATTGCAGCGACAGGTGGTGGACTACGCGCTCAAGCGGCGGTCCCTGCTTGCCGAGGTGTACTCGGGGCGGACGGGTGTTTCAGAGGTATGCGACGCCAATCCCTACCTGCTGCGCGCCGCCAAATTTCACGGCAAGTCCAGTCAGGTGATGTGTCCGATATGTCGCAAGGAACAGCTCACGCTGGTGTCCTGGGTGTTCGGCGATCACCTGGGCGCCGTGTCCGGATCAGCCCGCACCACGGAGGAGTTGGTGATGCTGGCAGCCAAGTTCGACGAGTTCGCGGTGCACGTCGTGGAGGTATGCCGAACGTGCAGTTGGAACCACTTGGTCAAGTCCTACGTGCTCGGCGCGCCCCGTCCGCCGAAGGCGCGCGGCACCAGGACGGCGCGCTCGGGAGCGCGCACGGCCAGTGAATAGCGAAGGGCGACACGAACGGTCAGCCGACGACGTTCCCAAGGGGTCCTCGGCTGGCGGTGAAGTCGCACCCCCACGACATTCGGCACCATCCCCGTCGGACGGTGCGACGAAGGCGTTCCCGCAGGCGCGTGAGTTGCCACCGCGGGAGGCGTTTCCGCCCGATGACCGCAGGACGATGCTCCTGCCGCCGGTCCCCGCCTCACCCCAGCGGCCCTACCGCGATCCGATCGACGTCGTCAAGGCGGCGCTGGATGGCACCCCACCGCCGAAGTTCCCGCCACCGGGTCCGCCACGAGGTGGCGGGCCGCCCGGCGGCAAGGGGCCGGGTGGACGCCAATTCCACGTCAACTGGAAGTGGGTGCGGCGCGGGTCGTACATCGCGCTAGCACTCGCGATCCTGCTGCCGATCGTGACGTTCGCGATGGCCTACATGATCGTCGACATCCCCAAACCCGGAGATATCCGGACCAACCAGGTGTCGACGATCCTCGCCAGCGACGGCAGCGAGCTCGCGAGGATCGTGCCGCCGGAGGGCAACCGGGTCGACGTCGACATCGAGCAGATCCCGGTCCAAACCCGCAACGCGGTGATGGCGGCCGAGGACCGTGACTTCTACACCAACCCAGGGTTCTCCTTCACCGGCTTCCTTCGTGCGTTCAAGAACAACATCTTCGGTGGCGATCTGCAGGGCGGCTCGACGATCACCCAGCAGTACGTCAAGAACGCGCTCGTCGGCGACGCCCGCTCCGGGGTGGGTGGCCTGGTACGAAAGGCCAAGGAGCTCGTCATCTCCACGAAGATGTCGGGTGAGTGGTCCAAGGACCAGGTGTTGCAGTCGTACCTCAACATCATCTACTTCGGCCGCGGCGCGTATGGCATCGGCGCCGCGTCGCAGGCGTACTTCGGAAAACCCATCGAACAGCTCGACGTCGCCGAGGGCGCGCTTCTCGCTGCGTTGATCCAGCAGCCGTCGGGGCTGGACCCGGCCGTTGATCCCGAGGGCTCCGCCGAACGGTGGAACTGGGTGCTCGACGGCATGGTCACCATGGGCGCGCTGTCGCCCAATGACCGCGCCGCGCAGGTGTTTCCGCCGACGCTGCCCCCCGATCAGGCTCGCGCGCAGAATCAGACCAGCGGACCCAACGGGTTGATCGAGCGGCAGGTCACCAAGGAATTGATGGACCTGTTCAACATCGACGAGCAGACGTTGAACACCGAGGGCCTGCAGGTCACCACGACGATCGACCCGAAGGCGCAGAAGTCTGCCGAGGACGCGGTGGCCGAGTACCTGGAGGGCCAGGACCCGGACATGCGGACGGCCGTCGCCTCGATCGATCCGAAGACCGGCGGGGTCAGGGCGTATTACGGCGGTTCGGACGCCAATGGCTTCGACTTCGCGCAGGCCGGCCTGCCGACGGGGTCGTCATTCAAGGTCTTCGCACTCGTCGCCGCGCTTCAGCAGGGCATCGGTCTTGGCTATCAGATCGACAGCTCGCCCGTCGAGGTCAACGGCGTCAAGATCACCAACGTCGACGGTGAGGCGTGCGGCACGTGCAACATCGCCGAGGCGCTCAAGCAGTCACTCAACACCAGCTACTACCGGTTGATGTTGAAGTTGAAGAACGGCCCGAAGGACGTCGCCGACGCCGCGCACGCGGCGGGTATCGCCGAGAGCTTCCCCGGCGTCGAGCACACCCTCTCCGAGGACGGCAAGGGCGGACCGCCGTACGACGGAATCGTGTTGGGCCAGTACCAGTCTCGTGTCATCGACATGGCGTCGGCGTACGCCACGCTGGCGAACTCCGGGCTCTACCACCGGCCGCACTTCATTCAGAAGGTCGTCCGTTCCGACGGCCAGGTGCTGTTCGACGCGTCTCAGCAGGACGACCCCGGCGAGCAGAAGATCGACAAGGCCGTCGCCGACAACGTCACCGCGGCGATGCAGCCCATCGCGGGTTACTCACGGGGTCACAACCTGGCCGGCGGCCGGCCGTCGGCAGCCAAGACGGGTACCAATCAGCTCGGTGACACCGACGCCAACCGCGACGCGTGGATGGTCGGCTACACGCCGTCGCTGTCGACGGCGGTCTGGGTCGGCACCACCGAGGGCACCAAGCCGCTGGAGAACAAGTCAGGCGGATCCGTCTACGGGTCGGGGCTGCCATCCGACATCTGGAAGGCCACGATGGACGGCGCCCTCAAGGGCACCGACAACGAGACGTTCCCGAAGCCGACGGAGATCGGCGGTTACGCGGGGCCGCCAGTCGCACCTCCGCCACCGCCCCCTCCACCGCCACCGTCCGAGACGGTGATTCAGCCGACGATCGAGTTGGGCCCTGGCATCACGATCCCGTTCGGCCCGCCGACCACGATCCCGCTGCCGCCACCCGGGTCGCCGCCGCCCGGTGACCCGAACGCTCTGACCCCGACCGCCACCGCGCCGCCGCCTCCGCCGTGACCGGTGAGGAGCCGAGTCGGTCGACGGTGTCCCCCCAACCGCTGGCCGACGATCTGCGCAGCGACGACGACCGCGACCTGCCCAGCCGGACGGACACCATCGGAGCGGCGCTGTCGGGTGTGATCGGTGGTCCGGTCGGCAGGCACGCCCTGATCGGCAGGGCCCGGTTCATGACCCCGCTGCGCGTCATGTTGATCATCGCGCTGCTGTTCCTGGCGCTCGGGTATTCGACGAAGGCGGCGTGCCTGCAGTCGACGGGTACCGGCACCGCCGATAAGCGGGTGGCCGTGTGGGAGAACCAGCGCGCGTACTACGAGCTCTGCTACTCGGACACGGTGCCGCTGTACACCGCAGAACTGTTGAGCCAGGGCAAGTTTCCGTACAAGTCGTCCTGGACCGAGAAGGACGCCGCGGGCGCGCCGCAGAAGCAGTACGACGGGGCACCGGCGGTGCGATACATGGAGTATCCGGTCCTGACGGGGATGTACCAGTACGTGTCGATGGCGTTGGCGAAGACGTACACGGCGTTGACGAAGCTGGTCTCGATCCCGATCCTCGCCGAGGTGGTGATGTTCTTCAACATCGCCGCGTTCGGCTTGGCGCTGGCGTGGCTGGCCACGGTGTGGGCGACGGCGCGGTTGGCGGGCCGCCGGGTCTGGGACGCGGCGCTCGTCGCGGCCTCACCGCTGGTGATCTTTCAGATCTTCACCAACTTCGACGCGCTGGCGACGGCGTGCGCGGCGGGCGCGATGCTGGCCTGGGCTCGGCGAAGACCGGCGCTGGCCGGCGCCTTGATCGGCGTCGGTGTGGCGCTCAAGCTCTATCCGCTTCTGCTGCTGGTGCCCATGGTGATCCTTGGCCTGCGGACCGGCCGGATGCGTGAGGTTGGCAAGACGGCCGCCACCGCGGTGGTGACGTGGTTGGTGGTGAACCTGCCGATCATGGTGCTGTTTCCGCGCGGCTGGTCGGAGTTCTTCCGGCTCAACACCCGGCGCGGCGATGACATGGATTCGATCTACAACGTCGTGAAGTCGTTCACCGGCTGGCGGGGCTTCGATTCGCAATTGGGGTTCTGGGAGCCGCCGTCGGTGACCAACGCCGTGACCGCCGTGCTGTTCGCCGCATGCCTGTGCGGGATCGCCTACGTGGGGCTGACGGCCAAGCAGCGTCCGCGGCTGGCACAGTTGGCGTTCCTCGTCGTCGCGGCCTTCCTGCTGACCAACAAGGTGTGGAGTCCGCAGTACTCACTGTGGCTGGTGCCGCTGGCCGTGCTCGCCTTGCCGCAACGTCGAATCCTGTTGGCGTGGATGACGATTGACGCAATCGTCTGGGTGCCTCGGATGCTGTACCTCTTCGGTGAGCAGAAGATGGGCCTGCCGCAGCAGTGGTTCACCACGACGGTGTTGCTGCGGGACGTCGCGGTGATGGCCTTGTGCGCCTTGGTGATCCGTCAGATCTACCGTCCGGAGCTGGACGTGGTTCGCCGCCACTTCGGTGTCGATGGCCGCGTCGACGATCCGTCGGGCGGGGTGTTCGAGCACGCTCCCGATGCGCCGCCGAAGTGGCTGCCCGGTCGGTTGCGGCCGGCCGTGCCCGAGCCAACCGTGGAACCCGAGCAGGAGTTGGTACGCACATGAGCGATCTCGAATTCAGCGACTCCGTCGTGGTGAACGTCGATGCCGACGATCTCTACGGGCTGGTGTCCGACGTGACCCGAATGGGCGAGTGGAGCCCGCAGTGCCGGGCGTGCTGGTGGGACGAGGGCGGCGGCCCAACCGTCGGCGCGTACTTCACCGGGCGCAACGACGACGGGAAGCGGACGTGGGAGACGCGCAGCCGGGTCGTGGCTGCCGATCCCGGCCGCGAGTTCGCGTGGGTGGTCAATGAGGGCTGGGTGCGGTGGGGCTTCACGGTCGAGCCCTTGAAGGACCCAGATGGCGGTACCCGCCTCACCGAGTCGTGGGCGTTCCTGCCCGAGGGCATCCAGGGCTTTCACGGCCGGTTCGGGGAGCACGCCGATGAGCAGATCGCGATTCGGACGCGAGCGGCCAGGGAGGGCATCCCTGTCACCTTGGCGGCGATCAAGCGCACGGCCGAGGGCGGCTGAGCCGGATCCGGGTGGGTCAGGACGAGCCGCTAAACGAGGGAATCCCAGAAGCGGGTGAGTGCGGCGGCGCCACGATGCGGATCCTCCACCATCCACCAATGCCCCAGCCCCTCGAGCACTTCGGTTCGGGCGCCTGCGCGGTTTGCGGCGCGACGCCGGATGTCGTCGGAGCCGATGTAGGGGTCCTCGGTCGCCAGCAGTGACAGTCCCGGCCGGGTCGCGGCCCGCTCCAGTGCGCGTCCTGCCTCGGCCATCGCGGGTTGGCGCGCGGATCGGTAGAGCAGCAAGATCGCCCGCGCCATCTCCGGGCCCTGGGCTAGGGCGATCGACGTCGCGATGTCCTGAGGTATGCCCAGCGCGACGAGCTGGGCGGTGCGGTCCTCGGACGTGCCTCCCAACATGGTGTCGACCAGCTGCTCGCCCTCCCCGGGCGTCTGCCACACCTGCGCGAGGTCGTGCCAGACGTAGTCGGGATCGAACAATCCGACGACGTCGGTGGCCCAGCTGCGGACGAGCTCGGGCCGATGCATCACCAGGTTCATGACGTGCCCACCGCCCCAGTCGTGCCCGACGAGATCGACCGGTTCGTCGATGTCCTGCAATTTGCCTTCCAGCCAGTCCCGGTAGGCGAGGTACGTCGCGGGAAATGCTTCGGGCAGCGGGGCGCCGAATCCCGGCGGCGACAACCGCACCACGTCATCCCGCCCGAGGGCGTCGACCAGCGGACCCCAAATCGCATCCGTCTCCGGATTGCCGTGCACCAGGACGACCGTCATGGTCGACATCCTGACACGTCGCGACGATGACGCGCGGCCGAAGCGGAACAGTTGGCGAACACTACGGTAAGGGCGTGACGGGTCCGGTCGCGACCGGCGCCGTGACTCGTCCTAGTCGTGAATCACGTTGTTGGCGCGAGAGATTCGCGCGGGCGACTCGATAGAGGAACGCTGGGTGCAAAAGGCGGGCTGGTGGGTCGACCAGGCCCGTGACCTTGGTGAACTGGGCATGCACCGTACGGTCGGTCTCGGAGGCGGTCAGCATCCAGCCCGCGAACCGGTTGGTGAGGCGCGTTGCCGGTGTGCGGTGTCCGTCGACCTCTGGAAACGCCAGGTCAGTACCGGCTCCGAGACTCCACGCCACACCGATCTGCTTCGCCGCGGCTCGAAAGTATCGTCGGGGCAGATCGGTGGCACCGCCGCGCAACGACTTCCGCAGCGCCATGGCATCTGCCGCGGCGACCGACATGCCTTGGCCGTACACCGGGTTGAAGCTGCAGATGGCGTCACCGGTGACCAGCAGACCGTCCGGGAAACGCCGCATCTTGTCGTAGCGGCGCCACTGGCTGGACGGGAGCCGGTGCTGGATCACCGGCGCGATCGGTTCACTGGCGGCCACCGCCGCCAGCAGATGCGCTGGAGCGTAGGGCTCCGCGAAGGCCAGCATGCCGGCGAAATCCCGCGGCGGTTCGTGGCCGCACATCCCGAAGACGGTGAAGATCCACGTGTCGTTCTCGTTGTGCACGAGGAACATTCCGGTTGGCCGGGTGGCAACGGGACTGACGATGACGAGCATCTCCTCGATGGCGCCTGGCGGAATCCGCAGCACCTGGCTGACGTAGGTCGTGTGCACGACGATGTGGTCCTCGTCCGGTCGCCCGTATCCGAGGGCCTCGAGGAAGGCGGGCGTGTGCGCACCGCGTCCCATCGCGTCCACGGTGAGGTCGGCGGTCAACGTTTGCTCGGCGCCGCCGTCGCGTTTCACCACCCGAACCCCGGTGATGCGTCTTCGATCGGCCGTCGACGTCAGCTCCGCCACGTCGTGACCGTCGACCAGCGTGACGTTCTCGATGGCTTGCACGCGCCGCCGAACGTGGCACTCCAGGAACGGCCGACTCGGCTGATACATCGCGTATCGCTTGGGATCGGCGGCTGCTTTTCCGGAGCGGGGCATCACGTGCCCGGCGAAGGACAGGTAGAGACGGGAGTATTCGCCGTCGTCCCACACGGGCGCGCCGTCGGCGACCAGCTCGTCGAGAATCCCTGGAAAGAACTCGTCCAACGCGTGCGCGCCGCGTGCCAGCAGGGCATGCGGATGTCGGCCCTGCGGTACTCCTCGACGGTTGGCGGGATCGGTCGACAACACGTCACGGTCGACGACCGTGACGGTTCGGAAGTGATCGGCCAGCACCCTGGCTGCCAGTAAGCCGCTCATGCTCGCGCCTAGGACGACCGCATGTTCCCCCAGTACCGCCATGGCGAATCCCCCAACTCACCGTTGCAGGTTCGTCAATCCGAACCCGCGATGTGCGAAAGATAGCAGCCGACACCCGGTGTCATCGAGAGTTTCACCAAGGAAGTGCGAACGGCGACGAGCTGACCGCCGGCCGACGATTTCGCTGCTCAGGCGCTCCTGCTGTAACCTTGCCGAGTTGCCGACGCAGGCGACCCTCCTGCCACGGACAAGCCGTGGCCGCACACGACCATAGGAGGTGATGGGTTCATATGCGTCCATACGAAATCATGGTCATCCTCGACCCCACGCTCGATGAGCGGACAGTAGCTCCGTCGCTGGAGACGTTCCTGAACGTCATCCGCAAGGACGGCGGCTCGGTCGAGAAGATCGACATCTGGGGCCGTCGCCGGTTGGCGTACGAGATCCTCAAGCACCCCGAGGGCATCTACGCCGTCATCGACGTGAAGGCCGA
>NZ_JAVRQA010000555.1:0-3403 GCF_032161845.1 Mycobacterium sp. | reverse complement strand
CCCTCGGTGATGGTCAGCGAGACCATCCGGGTGCTCGGTGCGGCGAGCAACTCCACGACCGCGCCGGGGTCGTCGGGCGCATAGAGG
Source organism: Mycobacterium sp. (assembly GCF_032161845.1). Lineage (GTDB taxonomy): Bacteria > Actinomycetota > Actinomycetes > Mycobacteriales > Mycobacteriaceae > Mycobacterium. Next base: position 3,316 of record NZ_JAVRQA010000555.1, on the reverse strand, counting down.
TAGTCGATGATCGAGCCGATGACGCGCGGCTCGCGGCTGCCGTCGGCGTGCTCGGCAACCAGGGTGTAGAGCCCGTTCTGGGCGGCCATGACGTCGGCCATCCTGCGGTCGGCGGGCATCACGCCGACACCGCAGATGCCCCAGTCCTTGGCGACACCCTTTTCGAGCAGTTGGTCGTCGTACATCGCCTGGTGTGCACGGTGGAAGCCACCGACACCGAAATGCACTATGCCAACCCGGATCTCGTCGCGGTCATAGGTGGGCTTGGCGATCGGGATCGCCGGCAACGTTGCGCTGTTGAGTTTCATGACACGTTCACCACCGAGTCGACGGTACCTGGAATGCGGTTGGCCTCATCGGTGACAGCGACCCACATTTTGGGCGATGTCGAAAGTGTTGTGTACGTCACACTTCACATGTTAGCGTGATGAGCATCTAGCCGCACCCATGAGCATTTGTTCATCAAGATCGAGAAGGGCGGACCCGTGGCGACACCGACGTCGAACGGCCAAGTGGCCGAGTCCGTCGGCATTGCTGGTTCCACGCCGGAGGACCTGCGCCTCGCATTGCGTGCGGCGACGCTCTACTACCTCGACGGCCTGACGCAGGCCGACATCGCCGGGCGGCTCGGCGTCTCCCGCCCGACCGCCGGACGGCTGATCGCCAGGGCCAAGGCCAAGGGTTTGGTACGCATCGAGATCGTCGTGCCGACGACGCTGCAGGACGACCTGCACGCCGATGAGGAGCGCGAGCTCGAACAGAAGTTCGGTCTGACCGAAGCCGTCGTCACCGGGCATGGCATCGATGACGGGGCACCGGGACGGCCTGCGTGGTTCGCCGGAGTCGGTCGCGCGGCCGCTGCACTGCTGATGCGCCGCCTGTCGGCCGACGACGTGCTCGGCTTCACCTGGGGTCCGGAGCAGGTGGCGGTCGCCTCGGGTCTCGCTCCCGGGGTGGCGAGCTGCCGGACGGTGGTTCAGCTCGACGGCGCCATGTCGACGGCGGCCTACCAGACGGGCATGGAGTACGTCCTGAGCCGCAGCGCAGAGGTATTGCGGGCCAGCGCGATCCGCCTGCCGGCCCCTCTCTACGCCGACCCATCCACCGTGGTGTCAATGCGCAGCGACTCGGACATCTCCCGCACCCTTGAAGCCGGCCGACGCGCCGACGCGATGCTGTTCGGCGTCGGCGCGGCGTCCACGTCGACCACGCTCTTCGAGGGCAGCTTCCTGGACAACCGCATGCTCGACGAACTGATCGGACTCGGCGCGGTCGGCGAGATCGGCGGCCGGTTCTACGACGAGACGGGCACGCCCATCGTCACCGAGTTGGCGCACCGCGCGGTATCGGTTCCGCTCGAGGACGTGCGGGCTTGCCCGAAGACCATCTTGGTCTCCAGCGGAGCGGCCAAGCACCAAGCCACGCTCGGGGCGTTGCGCGGCGGGCTGGCCAAGCTCCTGGTATGCGATATCGACTGTGCTCGTTGGCTTTTGGAATCCCGATAGTGGATGGAGTGAGATGAAAACACGAACAGCACTACGCAAGCTGTCGGTGTGCGTCGTCGCGGCGGGGTTGACCCTGACCGCCGGCTGCGCAGGCGCGGGCAGCCTGGGCGGTTCGGCGAACGAGGTGACGATCGCCCTGGTATCCAACTCGCAGATGGCGGACGCTCAGAAGTTGTCGTCGGAGTTCGAGAAGGAGAACCCCGGCACGAAGCTGAAGTTCATCTCGCTGTCGGAGAACCAGGCGCGCGCGAAGATCACCATGTCGACCGCCATGGGCGGCAGTCAGTTCGACGTCGTGATGATCAGCAACTTCGAGACCCCCCAGTGGGCCAAGGACGGCTGGCTGCTCAACCTCTCGGACTACGCGAAGAAGACGCCGGGGTACGACGAGAACGACTTCATCCCGTCGCTGCGGGAATCGTTGTCCTACGAGGGCAACATGTACTCGGTCCCGTTCTATGGCGAGTCATCGTTCCTGATGTACCGCAAGGACATGTTCGAACAGGCCGGCATCAAGGTCAATCCGGACCCGAGCTACCAGCCGACGTGGCAAGAGGTCGCGGGGTGGGCGGAGCAGTTGAAGACCGACGACCGGGCCGGCATCTGCCTGCGCGGCAAGCCGGGCTGGGGTGAGGTGCTCGCACCCCTGGACACGGTGATCAACACGTTCGGTGGTCGCTGGTTCGACGACCAGTGGAACGCGCAGCTCAACAGCCCGGAGGTGAAGAAGGCCGTCAACTTCTACGTCGACACCATCAAGAAGTCTGGTGAATTGGGCGCGTCCTCAACCGGTTTCCAGGAATGCGCCAACCTGTTCGGTCAGGGCCAGACGGCGATGTGGTACGACGCGACGTCCGCGGTCTCGACGATCGAGGATCCCAAGACGTACCCGGACCTGGTCGGCAAGATCGGCTACCTGCCCGCACCGATCGTCGAGAAGCCCAACTCGGGGTGGCTCTACACCTGGGCACTCGGTATCCCCAAGGCTGCCAAGAATCCCGACGGGGCATGGAAGTTCATCTCGTGGATGACCAACAAGGACTACATGAAGCTGGTCGGCGAGAAGCTCGGTTGGGAGCGAGTGCCACCCGGTAGCAGAACCTCCACCTACACCGATCTGCCCGAGTACAAGGCCGTTTCGAAGTCCTACGCACCGTTGACTCTGCAGTCGATCACCAACGCGACGCCGAACAAGCCCACGGTGCAACCGGTTCCGTACACCGGCGTGCAGTTCGTTGGGATTCCCGAGTTCCAAGATCTTGGGACGCGGGTGAGCCAACAGATCAGTGCGGCGATCGCCGGACAGAAGTCCGTCGATGACGCCCTTGCCCAAGCACAGCAATACGCCGAGGTCGTCGGCAAGACATATAAGGAGAAATGATGACTCTTACTGTCGATACCGAGTCCGACGCCAGTCAGGAGGCGGTGGCGGAACGGGTCCGCAAGATCCGGGAAGCCCAGGACACCGGCGTGAGCCGTGCCGAGGGATGGCGCAGGCGGGGACCGCTACTGCCCGCCCTGATCTTCATGATCGCGGTCACGCAGGTGCCGTTCCTGTTCACCCTGTACTACTCGACGTTGTCGTGGAACCTGGTTCGCCCAGGGTCACGGCAGTTCGTGGGGCTGAACAACTACATCGCGGTGGTGAAGGACAGTCAGTTCTGGTCGGTGGCAGGCAATACCGTCATCCTCATCGTCGGCGTGGTCCTGATCTCAGCTCTCCTCGGGTTGGGGATCGCCTTGCTGTTGGATCGCGCGTTCCTCGGACGCGGGGCCGTCCGGACGCTGTTGATCACGCCGTTCCTGATCAC
>NZ_JAVRQA010000554.1:0-6787 GCF_032161845.1 Mycobacterium sp. | reverse complement strand
CCACGTCTTTACTACCCCTCGGCGGTTCGATCGCCGCACTGGACTACTTCTATGCGGTAGCCCCCGCCAACGCCTTCTCTACCGCGACTGGGCTCACGCCGCTTGCCGCCGGGTCCGTCGCCGAAGGCTCGACGGCGCGCGGCGTAGCGGCACCAGACGCTGACCCCGAGCGGCTCTTGAACCCGGGTGTGCCGGAGCCCGGCAGACCGGCGATCGGTGAACCGTTCCCGCCAGTGCCATCAGGATCCCGTGGCTTCCCCTTCTTGGGATTCGAGGCGTCGGGGTCGGTCTTCGTCCCCGACTGATCCGACGGTGGATCCGACTTTGGCGTGCTGCCCGTCGGGTCGGTCACGACTGGCTTGTCGGTGCCCGTCGGATCGGTGACGACCGGCTTGCTCGTGACCGATGTCGGGTCGGGCGCGGCCGAGGTGGTCGGTGCGGCCGAGGTGGTCGGTTCGGCGGACGTGGTCGGCGCGGTCGACGTGGTCGGTTCGGCGGACGTGGTCGGCGCAGCCGAGGTGGTCGGTTCAGTCGATGTCGTCGGAGCGGTCGAGGTCGAGGTGGTCGGTTCCGTCGTGGTGACCGCCTCGGTCGTGGTCGGTTCGGTCGTGGTGACCGTGTCGGTCGTGGTCGGTTCGGTCGTGGTGACCGCCTCGGTCGACGTATCCGGGTCAGTCGAGCTGACCGTCTCGATCTCTGCCTCGGGGTCGACACTGAGGCTCGAGATGTTCATCCGCGCGGCGCTGACACCCTCGACGATTGATTGCTGTTGGGCCGCCGGGAGGGCCAAGCTGGAGAACAAACTGCCCAACGCGTCGTTGATCGCCTGGGCTATCGCGTTGACGTAGGCGGTCACTGCGCTCTGGACCACCGCCTGAACGGCGGCAGCGTATGCCTGCGCGATGGTGTTGGCCAATTGCTGGAAGATTGCGTTCAAGGCGTCCGCAATCGCTTGGCCTGGGTCGGTCGGGCCGGTTGGGTTACCGGGATTGAGGATCGCCTTGATCACCTTGGCCGCAAGCTTCATCTGCCAGTCCGAGGTGTACACCCCGAACGAACCGTTCTCGGTGTTCTCCAAGCCCGTCTGATCGCGAGTGGTGTAGATGAACGCGGGGCCGGCGTAGCCAGTGGCAGCCCACGTCTCGAGGAAGTCCTTGATGAAATCGGCCTGTTGTTGTTCGCCGACCCCGGTGGGGCCCGAGGTTGGCAGCCCGTACTCGGTCGCCCAGATCCGCAGCGCCGAGTCGCCGTTGTCGATCATGAGCTGCCTGATGTCGATCAATTGGCTGATCGGACCATTCGGATCGTAGCCACCCTGCGAGAACAACGTCGTGTACTGGTACGGGTGAATTGATAGGGCGTCGAAGAAGCCCTTGGCGCCATTGGCGTACATCTGGGCTACGTAATCGGCGCCGTTGACCGTCAGCCCGGGGACGGTGAAGACCGTTACCAACGCACCGGCGACGACCAACGCGTTGGGATCGGACAGCTTGATCGCGGTGTAGGCGGACTTCAAGAGCTCCGTGTAGGCCGCGGCATCCGGCGATGGCGTCCAGCCGTAGATCGAGTTGACCTCGTTCGAGACTTCGTAGGCCGATATCTTGCCTGCATATCGGGCGGCCACGGCCGAGGCGAAAGCGGTGTACGCCGCGACATCAGGACTGGCCGAATAACCCAACCCACCGGTGGTCTGATTGATGCCCCAGGCGGGCGTGCCAGTGATGTCGCCGAGCACGCCCATCCCACGGGAGTTGGCGGCGTTGATGATGTAGTCAAGCCTGCTGTAGTCGGGCTCGAACCCGAGGAAGCCCGGGGGCACCGGCTCCACGAAGGCCCACGGAATGAGCACCCGCACGTCGTTCACCCCAAGCGCTTGCATCGCGTCGAGGGTCTTGTTCACCGCCGCTGTATCCAGAGTGCCGTCCGGATTGCTCAGGCCATACAGATCCGAGTCGGCCATCCCGATGGTGTTCGAATCGTTGACGATGGATGCGGTGTTGATGATGTCGAAGGAGACGGTCCGCAGTGTCGGCCCATCTGATGCCGTTGGCGCGAGCAAATTGGTCGAGATCATGGCCACCATGGCGGTGGGGATGACGGCAATCAATGCTCGAGTACCGTAGCGCCGCAGTCGGTGCCTCATCGTGTGCCCCATGGGGTGCTCCGCTCCAGTCTTGGCCAGTAGTGCATCGCCAGCGCGATCGAATGAAATTAACCCATGCGGCAACCCTTCGCCATTCAAATGCAAATTATCCCCTTTGTACGAAAACTCGAGTGGGTTTGACATCCGCCTCAATTTCTGTGAACGAGACTTGAACATGGGAAAACTGGTGAGGTATGGCAACTGTTCGTGGGTTCACTACGTCTGCACAGAGAGGTCAAGATAATCGGCCCAACCTGGTCATATCTGGATCTCGCTACCTGTTCAATTGTTTTGCTGTCGCATATTCAACAACTTGCAGCGGAATGACTCGACGAATGTCTACCATGGCGTGTCGTAGGTTCTACGGACCGCCAGCTTTGCGCTAATGAAGCCGACGCGAAAGCGGCTAGTTGATCTGACAGCCCTCGCGTCAAGCGCCCGTACGGGCCCATTCGAGTTCGGTCGAAACGTCTGCCGCGGGCTCGCGACGCATTGGTCGTCCCGCCCGCGAAATCGGGCCCGCGCAGTTTGGCCGCCCGGCTAACCACACTCCTCGATGTCGACGAATGCGGTCGGTCGCGCAGCAAACTGCGATAGATCTCGCAACGAGGTCTAGCGCCGCCGCAGGGCGCCGACGTCGATCAAGATCATCAGGAAGTTGAAACAGCTAATTAGCCGTTCGAATAGTCGGTCCGGTCGAAGACCGTCTGCGAGCTCAAAGCTCTGTGGTGACCATTTCGGCTGTTTTGCGCCGTGCCTGCAGCTCGGGATCCGCATGTGCCACCTGGACCAGTGACGCACCGGCCACCAGGACGGCAAGCGCGTTGTCGACGAATGCGTCGGCGTGATCCCAAGCCGCATACGAGAGCACTCTGCTGCTAGGGACCAGTCCGGTCGCGGTCGCCGAGGCTTTTGCCGCTGACAGCGTCTCGGCCACCGAACGCCCATTCAACGCGGATCCGGGATTGCGTTCGGCCACGATCTGGTCACCATGTGCCCTGACGGAGGTGGCGTAGTCGGTGATGCCGAACGGAAGTCCGTCGACCGGTCTGCCGAAGGCGTTCAGGGAGAAGGCCACCACCTCGCCGGTCTGACCCACGGCGACGTCAGCGTCCGCGAGGCGATCGGCCGTACAGCATGCGATGTCGCAGCCGTCCTGCCCAAGGACGACCTCCGCGCCGACGTACCAGACGCCGAGTATCGCGCCCAAGGTCTGCCAGTGGGCGGGCAGCAGGATGGCGACTCGGCTGCCCGGCCCGGCGCCGAGTTCGTCGCGCAGGAGGTTGCCGGTCTTGGCGGCCCAGTTGGCGAGGGTCACCGTCGACAGTTCGATGCGCTCACCCGTCGCGTCGTCGTAGTAGGTGATGCGCGGTGCCGAAGGGAGCGCGAGTAGCGGATCCATCACCGCCGAGCCGAGATTCGTCAGTTCACGCACTCCGGACCATCCGAGCCGGCCGTGATGATGGGCGGCGCCGGTAGGGACGTATCGGTGGACTCGGCCGCGGCCGGATCGACCGTGTCGCCCGACGTCGCGGTCGTATCGCTCGTCGACACCTCGGAGCCCAGCCCCGAGCCCGGGCCCGTGTAGTCACCGGCGAGAACGACCTGGACCGACCCTGGCGCCAACGACGGGTCCTCGACGATGGGCAGATTGCCCAACTCCTTCGAGACCGCTTGGGCGCCAAGGTCATCGGTCTTGGCGGCCCGAATTTGACTGCTCGCCACGCGCTCGGCCTCGTTGTTGCCCACGCTGCCTGCGACGAACCCCTTGCCGGTGAGCACCTCGGACACCGAGGCGGCCAGCCCGTTGATGTCGGAGTCGTTCACGACGTCTGCGGTGGTCTTGGCCGGTGAGTAAGCGAGCTTTTCGGTCTTGCCCGCGTCCTGGTCCTGCAGCAGGCTCGAGACGAAATCTTGTACCTGCGTCGGGTCGACCCGCACGACGCTCTGCATGCCGTCATCGCTCCACCCGTCCTCCTGCAGCACGGGAATGGTGGCGAACGCGACGTTGCCGCCCGCCAGCTTCTGCATCTGCGTGACGAAGTCCATGATGTCCCAGCCGTCGGACAGGACGACCGAGCGCTGAACTGCGTCCTGCAAGCGGTTGAGCGTGGACGGGCTCGAGAGGGTCTTGCCCGAGATGACCTGATGGGCCAACGCGGCCATCACTGCCTGCTGCCGGGTCACCCGGTCTAGATCGCCCCGCGGCAGGTCGTGGCGCTGCCGCACGAAGCTCAACGCTTGAGGGCCGTCCAGCTTCTGCGGGCCGGCAGGGAAGTCGGCACCGGAGAGCGGCTCGTAGACGGCGTCCTTGAGGCAGACGTCGACGCCGCCAAGCGCATCGGTGATCAAGGCGAAGCCGAGCAGTCCGATTTCCGCGTAGTGGTCGACGGTGACACCGGTGAGGGTGGCAACTGTCTTTATCAGGGCCTCGCGTGCCGCCTCGGTGGCCTTTGGCTCGGCGGCGGCGGGATCCTCGCCCTGCTGCTCGACGAGCTCCTTCATCTTCTCGAGTTTGACCTGGCCGAAAACGCCGTTGATCTTGGTCTTGCCGAGATCGCCCGGTGCCTCCACGTAGGAGTCCCGTGGAATCGAGATCGCGGTGGCTGAGCGGCCGTTGTTCGGGATGCGCACGAGGATGATGGTGTCGGTGTTGGTCGACACGTCGTCACCGGCGCGGAGGGTGGCGAGTTCGTCTGCCGAGAGCGGGTTGCCGTGGGCATCGGTCCTGCTGTCCATGCCGACGAGCAGGATGTCGATCGCGCCGTCCTCGCCTCCGCCGCCGAGCGCGGCGGACGAGACATGGTTGATGCCGTTCTCGAAGGAGCGAATCTTCCCCCACGCGACGCCGGTCCCGATGACGATCACCGCTGCTGCAACCACGGCAACGATGCGGGAGAGGCGACCTGGCATCAGCCCAGGCTACTGGCGAGTCGCCCGAAGACGGGGAAGCGACAGTCGGCGTGCCAGACTCTTCAGACATGTCTGAGCGTTTGGTGATTACAGGTGCCGGGGGACTAGTCGGGCGAAGCTTGGCTGCCGAGGCGGCCCGCCGCGGTCACCGCGTGCTGGCGTTGACCTCGGCAGATTGCGACGTCACCGACCCGACGGCGCCGGAACGTCACATCGCCGCGGGTGACGTGGTGATCAACTGTGCCGCCTACACCAACGTGGACAAGGCCGAGGCCGACGAGGCAGGCGCCCGCGCCGTCAACGCGGCCGGGGCCGAGAACGTGGCGCACGCCTGCGCCCGCGCCGGAGCGGAACTCATCCACGTCTCGACCGATTACGTGTTCAGCGGCGACTTCGGCGGCGGGCAACCGCGACCGTACGAGATCGACGACGAGACCAATCCAATGAACGTCTACGGCCGCAGCAAGCTCGAAGGCGAATTCGAGGTGCTCTCCGCGATGCCCAACGCGCACGTCGTCCGCACCGCCTGGGTCTTCTCCGGCGGTGACGGCAGCGACTTCGTCGCCACGATGCGGAGATTGGCGGCGGGCGACGGCCAGGTGGACGTCGTCGCGGACCAGATCGGGTCGCCGACCTACGTCGGTGACCTCGTCGGCGCGCTACTCCAGGTGGCCGATGGGTCGATCGAGGAGTCCGTCCTGCACGCCGCGAACCAGGGGGCGGCCAGCCGTTTCGACCAGGCCCGCGCGGTGTTCGAGCTGGTGGGCGCAGACCCGGAAAGGGTCCGGCCCGTCGGCACGGATCGTCACACCCGCCCCGCGCCACGGCCGCCGTACTCGGCACTGGCGTCCCAATCGTCGGCGGCTGCCGGGCTGACCCCGTTGCGTCCGTGGCGGGACGCGCTCGCCGCGGCACTCTTCCCGGACTCTCCGGCCGGCCCACTACCCTCTACGCCGTGACCCCGGACCTGATCGTGGTGACGGTGACCTACTCACCGGGCCCCCACCTCGACCGGTTCCTCGCCTCATTGAGTCACGCCACCGAGCGATCGGTGACGGTCGTGATGGCCGACAACGGTTCCACCGACGGCGTCCCCGAGGAAGCGCTGCAGCGCTATCCGAACGCTCGACTGCTGCCCACCGGCGCCAACCTGGGTTACGGGTCAGCGGTCAACCGGGCGGCGCGGAAGTACCTCTTCACCGACGACGGGAACACTCCGGCCGGCGATCCGGAATTCTTCATCGTCGCCAACCCCGACGTGGTGTGGGGACCGAAGAGCATCGACGTGCTCCTCGAGGCAGCCAAGCGATGGCCGCGCGCCGGTGCCCTCGGACCGCTCATCCGCGACCCCGACGGCTCGGTCTACCCGTCCGCCCGACACCAGCCGAGCCTCATCCGCGGCGGCATGCACGCCGTCGTCGGTCCGATCTGGAAATCGAACCCATGGACGGCGGCCTACCGCCAGGAGCGGTTGACGCCCAGCGAACGTCCCGTCGGCTGGCTCTCGGGGTCGTGCTTGCTGCTTCGCAGGCAGGCGTTCGACGCGATCGAAGGGTTCGACGAGCGGTACTTCATGTACATGGAGGACGTTGACCTCGGGGATCGTCTTACCGGAGCGGGTTGGCAGAACGTATACGTGCCGTCGGCGGAAGTGCTCCACGACAAGGGGCATTCGACGGGTCGTGACCCGGCCCGCAACTTGGCTGCCCACCACACCAGCACCTACACTTT
>NZ_JAVRQA010000553.1:0-2534 GCF_032161845.1 Mycobacterium sp. | reverse complement strand
CATCCGGTGCGAGCACCCCGACACGCGACTGGTCATCGCCTTCGCCGACGAGGAGGCGTCGAGGTACGCGACGCGCGACGGGTGGGTCGCCCAGGCGTTACGAACCTGGAACGTGGACGTCGAGATCATCGACATCCCGCAGGACCTACGCGACGAGATCCTCGCCGCCCAGCAGCGGCAGCGGATGGTCAATGCCGAGGACGCGGCCGATGACGTCGCCTCGGACACGTGAGCGATCCGCGAACCGACAAGCTGGCCGAGCAGATCGCCGACGCCGCGGCACGGATGGCAAGGTGGCTGCGGGCGCTGCCGGAGTGGCCGTCGCACCCGGTCAACGCGACCGGGACCGTGTCGGCGCACTTCGGTCCGACGCTCCTCAGCGAGCACGACTGCGTCTTGCAGTTCGCGCGCTTCCTCGCCGACGCGGGCGTGCCTTGGGAGGACATGCATCTGGAGCTCAGCCCCGGCCAGTGGATGTATCAGGCCCAGTCGGCGGCCAGGCCCAAGCGGATCGACCTGGCGATCATGCGGCGCGACCACCTTGCCGCCGCCACGCTACCCGCCGCGACCGGCGCGCTTCCACTGGACGCGGTGTTCGAGTTCGCGCTGGCCAGCAACTTCTGGCAACACGGCGCCGGATCACCGCGCCCGATGCTGGTCAAGGTCGACGCGGACGTCGCCAAGGTCGCCGAGTACCTGCGCTCCGGCCTGGCCACGCGCGGGTACGTCGTGGCGGTCGAGGAGGCCGATCACGGGTTCCCCGCCACGTACGCCGAGCAGGCGAGGGTCGCATCCGGCGTGGAGGTGGTGCTGCTTCAGCAATGGTTGCGCGACTGAGGCTCTTGTCAGAGCAGCCGTCGTCAGGTCGACTACGTGCCATGGAAGAAGTCACTCCCAACGAGATCGCCAGGTGGCTGGGCGTGACCGGCCTTCAGTTCCGTAACTAGCTGCGCGCGCAGAAGCACGCCGGCCACCCGATCGTCGCCGGGCACGAGTACCGCAGCCGCTATCGGTTCACTCGCGCCGAAGCCGACCAGCTCGCCACCGAGTTCCAGTCCGGCACAACACACCTCCGCACCAGCCGCCGGCCGTCCGATCCGCCACCGGCACGCGCCCACCCCGGGCGGGACACCGCCGCCGATGACCCCTTCTCGGGCTTGACGATGTCCACCGACCGGGGACACCGGATCACCGCGGCGTGGATGGGCGAAACGGTCACGACTCTGGCCGACCTTCTGCGGCCAGGGCTGAGCATGGTGATCGTCGGCATCAACCCATCGCCCGTGTCCGTAGCGGCCGGCCACTACTACCAGGGCCAGATCGGCCAGCGGTTCTACGCCCGACTCGCACAGGCCAGCATCCTCAATCTCGCAGCCGCAGGCTCCGCGGACGACGCCGCGTACGCCGCCGGGATCGGGTTCACCGACGTCGTCAAGCGACCGACCTCGCGCGCACAAGGCCTGCGGCCCGGCGAGCTGCAGCACGGACGCGCGCTGCTCGACGAGAAGCTCGCGGCCCTGCACGTCCCGCGGGTGCTCTTCACGTTCAAAGGCGGGGCGCAGGCGCTGCTCGGCACGTTCGAGGGACACGGCCTCCTCGCCGATCGGATGCTCGCTGGAGCCGAGGTGTTCGTCATGCCCGGGCCGATGGAACGCACCGACCGTGTCCAGCTCGCCCTGGCGCAACTCGCCGACTGGTGGGCATCGTGACGGTCGTGGGCGCGAGCGCAACTTCAGACAGTCGACTTGGTCCTTGGTTTGACGCGACGCGACGTAGAGGGCCTGTGGATCCCCAACAGCCGCAAGGGCGGCTGGGATGCGTCGCAGATCGAGCGCCACACCGAGCCGTCATGACCAGCGTCGATGCCCCCGCACATCAATCGCCTCGGCAAGCGTGCCGTCAAGCGCGATGACGTCATCGACGGGCGAATCCAGCTGATGTGCTCATGGAGCCTCGGCGCGCTGAGCCTTGGGATCGTCCTCGAGCGCAAGGCGCTCGCCACTTCACTCGCTGACTTCTTCGCTGACGCGTCGACGGCGATCGCGGAGGGCCTCACGAAGGACTCGGCGAACCTGTCTGACCCGATCTCGCTGCCTGAGGGGATGACGCTGCAGATCGCGTCCGCGCGGCTCGCGGAGATGGCCGCCGTCGTTTACGAGTCGATCGGCGCGACAAACCGAGTTCGCCGCGCGGCGCGCACTGGCTGCGCTGTTTGGCGTCGAGATCTACGCGATCCCCGAACGCGAGAAGAGAGCCGTTATCCATCCGCTCAACGACGCGCATCGCTCCCGCAATCTCGGCCGTGAGATTTCCGAAGCCAACGATGCCGCAGCTGTCGTCTACGAGACTGAGCTTCGCGTGCAGATTCGGGATGCGGCCTCGTAGCCGGCGTGCGGGAGCACGCACAGCCCGCGAGCGGAGAGGACACCGCTCGCGACCGACCGAGTAGTCCGGCCGTGAGTAATCGGTGCGTGGACGCCCGGGCGAGGGCTACAGCGGGGTGATCTCTTCGGAGACTGGCTTCGAGAGGAATG
>NZ_JAVRQA010000552.1:0-10374 GCF_032161845.1 Mycobacterium sp. | reverse complement strand
CGACACCGATCCCCGCGTTGCCGAGGCCGTCCGCGCACTCAACATCCGGTACGTCATCACCAGCAGAACGGTGGTGCGCGGGTTCGTCATGCCCGACGGACTAGTGTCGCTAGGCAAGTCGAAGTCCTGGAAGCAGATCTACGACAACGGTCGGGCCCAGATCGATGAGTGGCAGGGAAAGTAGTCAAGAACGATGACCAGTAGCGCCGACGATCACAACGTCGAGGACATCGAGATCCTCGGTGACATGCCGACAATGGACTCCGAGATGGGGAACGACGCCGACGGCAAGTCGCTGACCGACCTCGTCGAGCAGCCGGCCAAGGTGATGAGGATCGGCACCATGATCAAGCAGTTGCTCGAGGAGGTGCGCGCGGCACCGCTCGACGACGCCAGCCGGGGGCGGCTCCGCGAGATCCACCACCGCAGCGTCCGCGAGCTGGAAGAGGGTCTGGCCCCAGAGCTGCGTGAGGAACTCGAGCGGCTCGCCCTGCCCTTCAGCGATGACACCCTGCCTTCGGACGCCGAACTGCGGATCGCGCAGGCTCAGCTCGTCGGCTGGCTCGAGGGCCTCTTCCACGGCATCCAGACGGCGCTGTTCGCCCAGCAGATGGCGGCGCGCGCACAGCTCGAGCAGATGCGTCAGTTGCCGCCGGGGGTCGGCGGCGTACCGGGGCAGCGTGGGCCGTCCAGCCCCGGGACCGGGCAGTACCTCTAGCTGTGTCCGATCCGCACATCCATACCCAGAATGCCTGGGTCGAGTTTCCGATCTTCGACGCCAAGTCCCGATCGCTGAAGAAGGCCTTCCTCGGCAAGGCGGGCGGAACGATCGGCCGCAACGAGTCGAACGTCGTCGTCATCGAGGCCCTCCGCGACATCACGATGTCGCTGGAGATGGGCGACCGTGTCGGTCTGGTCGGGCACAACGGCGCAGGGAAGTCGACGCTGCTGCGGCTGCTGTCGGGCATCTACGAACCGACCCGCGGGTCTGCGACCGTCCGCGGTCGGGTGGCGCCGGTCTTCGACCTCGGCGTGGGAATGGACCCGGAGATCTCGGGTTTCGAGAACATCGTCATCCGCGGGATGTTCCTCGGGCAAACACGCAAGCAGATGGCCGCCAAGGTCGACGAGATCGCCGAGTTCACCGAACTCGGCGACTATCTGTCGATGCCGCTGCGCACCTATTCGGCAGGTATGCGGGTGCGTCTGGCGTTGGGCGTCGTCACCAGCATCGACCCCGAGATCCTGTTACTCGACGAGGGCATCGGCGCGGTGGACGCCGACTTCCTCAAGAAGGCCCGCACCCGACTGCAGGAACTGGTGGCGCGCTCGGGCATCCTCGTATTCGCCAGTCATTCAAACGAATTCCTCGCCCGGTTGTGCAAGACGGCGATGTGGATCGACCACGGCACCATCAAGATGACCGGCGGTATCGAGGACGTGGTGCGCGCCTACGAGGGTGACGACGCCGCCCACCACGTGCACGAGATCCTCGAGGAGAACGCACGCGAGAACAGCGGACCATGAGTGAAACCGTCTGCGCCGTCGTCGTCACCCACCGGCGCGTCGCCGAACTGGCACTGTCCCTGCAGGCCGTCACCGGCCAGGTACGGGCTCCTGACCACCTGATCGTCGTCGACAACGACGACGACAGCGGCGTGCGGGAACTGGTTGCCGCCCAACCCATCCCGACTACCTACGTCGGCTCAAGACGCAACCTCGGCGGAGCCGGAGGCTTCGCGCTCGGGATGCTCAACGCGTTGGCCCTCGGCGTGGACTGGATCTGGTTGGCCGACGACGACGGCAGGCCAGCGGACTCCGATGTGCTCGGCACGCTGTTGGCCTGTGCGGCAAGGCATTCGCTGGCCGAGGTATCGCCGATGGTGTGCGATTTCGACGACCCCACCCGCCTGGCCTTCCCGCTGCGCCGCGGCCTGAGGTGGCGCAGACGGGTTTCCGAACTGCGCACCGACGGATCCGGTGATCTACTGCCAGGAATCGCGTCGCTGTTCAATGGGGCATTGTTTCGAGCGGCCACCGTGGAGTCCGTTGGCGTGCCGGACATTCGGCTCTTCATCCGCGGCGACGAGGTGGACCTGCACCGTAGGCTCGTGCTGTCCGGTCTGCCGTTCGGCACGTGCCTGGAGGCCGTCTACCTGCACCCGCAGGGGTCCGACGAGTTCAAGCCGATCCTCGGCGGCAGCATGCACACGCAGTACCCTTCGGATGAGACGAAGCGGTACTTCACCTACCGCAACCGGGGGTACCTGCAGGCGCAGCGCGGATTGCGAAGGCTGGTGCCACAGGAGTGGCTGCGATTCGGGTGGTACTTCCTGGTGACCCGCCGCGACCCAGCCGGCTTCAAGGAGTGGATTCGGTTGCGCGGCTTGGGTAGACGCGAGAGGTTTACGAGATGACCTTCACCGACGCGGCGGCGCAGTCGAAGACCTTTTCCCGCGCGTGGGCCGATCTCACCGCGGGCTTCGGCAGGCGCGAACTGTGGCTGCACCTCGGCTGGCAAGACATCAAGCAGCGCTACCGGCGCTCGGTGCTCGGGCCCATCTGGATCACCATCGCCACCGGCACCATGGCCGTCGCCCTTGGCGGTTTGTACTCCACGCTGTTCCATCTGCCACTGGCCGAGCACCTGCCCTACGTCACGCTTGGGCTGATCATCTGGAACCTGATCAACGCCTCGATCCTCGAGGGCGCCGACGTCTTCGTCGCGAACGAGGGCCTGATCAAACAACTTCCGACACCGTTGTCGGTGCACGTCTATCGACTGGTGTGGCGCCAGATCATCCTGTTCGCCCACAACATCATCATCTTCGTGATCATCGCGATCATCTTCCCGCAGCCCTGGAAGTGGACCGACCTGTCGTTCATCCCGGCGCTCGCGCTGATCGCGCTGAACTGCGTGTGGGTGGCGTTGTGCTTCGGCATCCTGGCCACCCGGTACCGCGACATCAGCCCGCTGTTGTTCAGCCTGGTGCAGCTGCTGTTCTACGTGACACCGATCATCTGGAATGACGAGACGCTTCGGCAGCAGGGCGCAGGCACGTGGGCCAAGGTCATCGAATTCAACCCGCTGCTGCACTACGTCGACATCGTGCGGGCCCCACTGCTTGGCGCCGACCAGGAGCTGCGGCACTGGGTGGTGGTCATCGTGTTGACCATCGTCGGCTGGACCGTCACGGCGTTCGCCATGCGGCAATACCGTGCCCGCGTGCCCTACTGGGTATAGGTCCCTACTGGGTGTAGGTCCCGTCGCGAGATCGACACCAGCGTCGTGAACCGGCCTCGGTCACGACGCTGGCGTCGATCTCGCGAAGATGCGATCAGCGGCGCGGGGCCTTCATCCGGGTGGCGACATTGAACCGGTTCCAGGCGTTGATGGTCACGGCCATGGCGATCACCTGAGCGAGTTCCTTGTCGGTGAAGACCGCGGCAGCCTTGGCGTAGACCTCGTCGGGCACGTGGCCCTTGTCGAGTTCGGTGATCGCCTCGGTCAGCTCGAGCGCCGCCCGCTCCTGCGCGGTGAACAGCGTGCCCGCCTCGTCCCACGCGGCGACCAGGGCCAGCCGCTGCTCGGTTTCCCCGTGCTTGCGGGCATCGGCGACGTGCATGTCGAGGCAGAAGGCACAGTGGTTGATCTGCGAGGCGCGGATCTTGATCAGCTCGCCGATCGTCGGGTCGACGTCCTTGGCCGCTGCGGTGCTCAGCTTCATCATCGCGTCGTACAGCTCGGGCGAAACCTTGTAGATCTCGAGGCGGTCAATGGCGGTGGGGTGTTCCAGTGTTTGCGTCACGAGAACCACGTTAGCGGCCAAAGAACCGTCTCCATGGTTCAATTCGATAGTGACTTCATGGGCCAATTCGGCAGCAGTCGGCTCTTCGCGCAAGCGCTCATCGGGGACCCGAGACCTGCATCTCGACCTCCGGGAGGCCATCACCCCCGGCGCTCGAAACGCGCGAGAACTGCTGATCACCGCGCTGCGGAACGCCGTCCGATCCGGCCGGCTCGCATCGGGCACGATGCTGCCACCCTCGAGAACGCTCGCGTCCGACCTCGGATTGGCCCGCAACACCGTTGCCGACGCCTACGCCGAACTGGTCGCCGAGGGCTGGCTGGCATCCCGCCAGGGCGCGGGCACCTGGGTGGTCGACGCCGCGGCGAACCCCCTGCCGACCCAGCCCCGCGGCACTCCCGTCGTGCCGACGCACAACTTCATGCCTGGCTCACCGGACGTGGCCGCCTTCCCCCGCGACGCGTGGCTGGCGTCGACCCGCCGGGCGCTGTCGGCCGCGCCCACCGAGGCACTGCGAATGGGCGATCCCCGCGGCCGCGTCGAACTGCGCGAGGCGCTCGCCGAATACCTCGCTCGGGTCCGTGGCGTGCGGACCTCCCCGGAGTCCATCGTGATCTGTGCGGGCACCCGGCACGCCGTCGAGATCCTCGCCAGGGTGTTCGGCGGGCCGATCGCGGTCGAGGCGTACGGGCTGTTCCTGTTCCGGGAGGCGCTCGCCGCCATGGGCGTGGCGACGACGCCGATCGGGGTCGACGAGCACGGTGCCATGGTCGACGACCTCGATCGCACCACCGCGTCCGCGGCTCTGCTCACTCCTGCCCACCACTTCCCGCACGGAGGGCCACTGTCTCCCGCGCGACGCAAGGCGGTGGTCGACTGGGCCTACCGAACCGATGGCTACCTGCTCGAGGACGACTACGACGGCGAGTTCCGCTACGACCGCCAACCCGTCGGGGCGGTCCAGGGCCTCGACCCCGATCGCGTCGTGTACCTCGGATCGGCGAGCAAGAGTCTGTCACCGGCATTGCGCCTCGGGTGGATGGCGCTGCCCGACCACCTGATCGACCGGGTACTCACCGCCTCGGGCGGTCAGCAGTTCTACGTCAACGTGATCGCGCAGTTGACCATGGCGGACTTCATCGCAAAGGGCAGCTACGACAAGCACATTCGGCGGATGCGGCTGAGCTACCGGAGTCGGCGCGACCGCCTGATCGAGGCCCTGCGGCCCTTCGACGTCGGAATCAGCGGGCTGTCAGCGGGCCTGCACCTTCTGCTGACCCTGCCGGACGGTACCGAACACGAGGTCATCCGACGGGCGGGCGAGGAAGGCATCGCACTGTCGGGGCTCAGCCTCCTTCGGCATCCGGACGCCGGAGGAGAAACGCCCATCACCGACGGCATCGTGGTCAGCTTCGGCACCCCCGCCGAGCACGCGTTCACCGCGGCCGTCGACGCGCTGTGCGCAGTGCTGGCCGGCGCCAGCCACTGAGCCCGCACTAACGGTCTGACTATGCTGCCCCCGTGGCCGAGCCCCCGATGTCGCCGAACCTGAGCCTGACGACCCAGGCCTGGCGATTCGTCGTCACCGGCGGGTTGTCCGCCATCGTCGACTTCGGGCTCTACGTGCTGTTTCTTCACCTCGGCCTCAACGTCAACGTTGCCAAGACACTGAGCTTCATCGCGGGCACCACGACCGCCTACCTGATCAACCGCCGCTGGACCTTCCAGGCGCCACCCAGCAGGGCTCGCTTCATTGCGGTCGTCGGGCTCTACGCCGTCACCTACGCCGTGCAGGTCGGAATCAACTACGCCTTCTACACGCTCTGGGACGACAAGCCGTGGCGCGTGCCGGTGGCGTTCGTCATCGCGCAGGGCACCGCAACGGTCATCAACTTCGTGGTGCAGCGCGCGGTGATCTTCAAGCTCAAGTGAGGGCGGTACCCTCGTCACGATGTTTGCAACCACCCCCAAGCGGCTGACGGGCTGGAGCCGCACCGCGCCGAGCGTCGCACAGGTGCTGTCGACCCCCGATCCCGAAGCCATCGTCGAAGCCGTCGCCAAGGCGGACGGCCGCGGCGTCATCGCGCGTGGGCTGGGCCGCTCCTACGGTGACAATGCGCAAAACGGCGGCGGCCTCGTCATCGACATGACGGCCCTGAACAAGATCCACTCGATCAGCGCCGAGACCCGGCTCGTCGACGTCGATGGCGGGGTCAGTCTCGATCAGCTGATGAAGGCCGCGCTTCCGTTCGGACTGTGGGTTCCGGTGCTGCCGGGCACCCGGCAAGTCACCATCGGCGGCGCCATCGCCTGCGACATCCACGGCAAGAACCACCACAGCGACGGAAGCTTCGGTGACCACGTCCGCTCGATGGAGTTGCTCACCGCGGACGGCCAGATCCGCCATCTCACCCCCGACGGCGACGAGGCCGAACTCTTCTGGGCCACCGTGGCCGGAAACGGCCTGACCGGAATCATCCTCCGGGCCACGATCTCCATGACGCCGACCGAGACCGCGTACTTCATCAACGACGGCGACAACACCGCGAACCTCGACGAGACCGTCGCCTTTCACAGCGACGGCAGCGAGGCCAACTACACCTACTCCAGTGCCTGGTTCGACGCCATCAGCGCACCGCCGAAGCTCGGAAGGGCGGCGATCACCCGAGGACGTCTCGCGCGCCTCGACGAGCTGCCAGAGAAGCTGGCCAAGAACCCGCTGAAATTCGATGCGCCGCAACTGATGACGGTGCCCGATGTCTTTCCCAACGGGTTGATGAACAAGCTGACGCTGAGCACCATCGGCGAGCTGTACTACCGCAGGGGCGGTCACTACCGTGGCAAGGTCCAGAATCTGACGCAGTTCTACCATCCGCTCGACCTGCTCGGCGAGTGGAACCGCGGCTACGGACCGGCCGGATTCGCGCAGTATCAGTTCCTGGTCCCGTTGTCGGCGGTCGAGGAGTTCAAGCGCATCATCGGTGACATCCAACGCAGCGGACACTACTCGGCGTTGAACGTCTTCAAGGTCTTCGGACCGGGAAACCAAGCGCCGCTTAGCTTTCCGATGGCCGGCTGGAACGTCGCCATGGACTTTCCGACGAAGTCGGGGATCGGCCAGCTGCTGACCGAGCTTGATCGCCGAGTCCTCGAATTCGGCGGCCGGCTCTACACCGCCAAGGACTCCCGCACCACCGCGGAGACCTTTCACGCCATGTACCCGCGAATCGACGAATGGATCAAGGTGCGCCGCAAGGTCGATCCGAACGGCGTGTTCGTCTCCGACATGGCCCGACGTTTGGAGTTGCTGTAAATGGTGTTCGACGGCGTGGGCAATCCGCAGGCCATCCTGGTCCTCGGCGGCACCTCCGAGATCGGGCTGGCGATCACCGAGCGCTACCTCCGCGACAGCCACGCGCGGGTGGTACTGGCCGACCTGCCGAACCATCCCCGCAAGGACGAGGCCATCGCCGCGATGACGGCAGCGGGCGCGAAGTCCGTGGAGTGGATCGACTTCGACGGCGTGCAGAGCGACGACCACCCCGCGGTGATCGACAAGGCGTGGAGCAACGGCGACATCGACGTGGCGATTGTGGCGTTCGGCCTGCTCGGTGACGCCGAGGAACTCTGGCAGAACCAGCGCAAGGCCGTCCAGATCGCCGGGATCAACTACACCGCAGCGGTTTCCGTGGGTGTGCTGGTCGGCGAGAAGATGCGCGCCCAGGGTTCTGGCCGCATCATCGCGATGAGTTCGGCGGCCGGCGAGCGGGTCCGACGCTCCAACTTCGTGTACGGCTCGACCAAGGCCGGTCTCGACGGCTTCTACCTCGGCCTCGGAGAGGCATTGCGCGAGTACGGCGTTCGCGTGCTCGTCATCCGTCCCGGGCAGGTGCGCACGGCGACGACGATCGCGCACTTGAAGGCGACGGGCGCCAAGGAGGCGCCGTTCACCGTCGACAAGGAGTACGTCGCCGAGCTCGCCGTCACGGCGTCGGCCAAGGGCAAGGACCTGGTGTGGGCCCCGGGAGCATTCCGCTACGTGATGATGGTGCTGCGGCACGTGCCGCGGCCGATCTTCCGCAAGCTGCCGATCTGACCTCCGGCGGGCTGGAGCGGAGCGACCCGGGAATGACGATCGTCAGCGCAGTCGGCCGACCGGCGGCCGCCATGCTCGGAGCCGCGGCGGTCGCGGTCGTCGTGTCAGCGGTCTCGCTGGTCGCCATCGCGCGGGTCCAGTGGCCCGCGTTCAACTCGTCGAACCAGTTGCATGCGCTCACGACCGTCGGCCAGTTCGTCTGCCTGGTAGGCCTTTTCGCAGCGGGATGGCTGTGGCGTACGAACCGGCAGCTGATCGCCCGGATCGTCTCCGTGGTATCCCTTTCGGCACTGTCGACCGTCACGCTGGCGATGCCCCTTGGCGCCACCAAGCTGTATCTGTTCGGCGTCTCGGTCGACCAACAGTTCCGCACCGAGTACCTGACCCGACTCGCCGACACCGCGGCGCCGCACGACATGACCTATCTGGGCCTTCCGCCGTACTACCCGTCGGGCTGGTTCTGGCTGGGTGGCAGGCTCGCCGACCTGACCGGTACGCCCGCCTGGGAGATGTTCAAGCCTTGGTCGATCGTGTCGATCACCGTGGCGATCGTCGTCGCCCTGGTGCTGTGGACGGCGCTGATTCGCTTCGAGCTCGCCCTGGTGGTGTCGACGGCGACGGCCGCGGCCACCCTCGCGTACGCCCCCGCCGAGCCGTACGCGGCGATCATCACGGTGCTGCTGCCGCCGGTGCTCGTGCTGGCGTGGTCGGGACTGCGCGGCAAGGCACGCAGCGGCGGAGGCGGCGGACAGGGTTGGGCGGCCATCGTCGGTGTCGGCATCTTCCTCGGCCTGGCAGCGCTGTTCTACACACTGCTCTTCGGCTTCGCGGCGTTCACGCTCGCGATCATGGGGGTGCTGCTGGCGGCTACCCGGCGGAGTTGGGACCCGCTACTGAGGGTCGCCCTCATCGCGGCGATCTCCGGCGCGCTCGCGGCGATCCACTGGGGGCCGTACTTCTTCGCCGCCTCGGGGGGCTCCCCCGCCGACGCCGGCACCGCCCAGCACTACCTGCCCGCCGACGGCGCCCAGCTGACCTTCCCGATGCTCGACTTCACCCTGCTCGGCGCCCTCTGCATGGTCGGCACGCTGTGGCTGGTCGTCCGTGCCCGCAGCTCGATCCGCGCAGGCGCGCTGGCGGTGGGGGTGCTCGCCGTCTATGCATGGTCACTGCTGTCGATGCTGACCACCCTGGTGGGCACCACGCTGCTGTCCTTCCGGCTGCAGCCCACGCTGACGGTGCTCCTCGTCGCGGCGGGTGCATTCGGCTTCGTCGAGACCACGCTGGCCATCGCCGCCAGATACACCCCGCGAACGGGTCGGCGGGTCGTTGCCGCGGGGGCGGCGATCGGCGCGATCGGGGCAGTCACGTTCACCCAGGACATCCCCGACGTGCTGCGGCCCGACATCGTCGTGGCCTACACCGACACCGACGGCAGCGGTCAACGCGCTGATCGTCGGCCACCGGGCGCCGAGCAGTACTACCGCGAGGTCGACACCAAGATCAGCGAAGCGACGGGGCGCCCGCGCCGCGAGACCGTCGTGATGACTGCGGACTACAGCTTCCTCGCCTACTACCCGTACTACGGATTTCAAGGCCTGACGTCGCACTACGCCAACCCGCTCGCACAGTTCAAGGAACGGTCGGCGGCCATCGAGGGCTGGGCCACGATCACCAAGCCCGACCAGTTCATCGCCGCACTCGACGCGCTGCCGTGGCAGCCGCCGACCGTCTTCCTGATGCGGCACGGCGCCAACGACACCTACACGCTGAGGCTCGCCAGCGACGTCTACCCGAATCAGCCCAACGTCCGCCGCTACCAGGTGGCGCTGGACGCCGCCGTGTTCGACGATCCGCGGTGGGACGTGTCCGACATCGGGCCCTTCGTCCTGGCGATCCGGAAGTGAGTCGCCGTGACGAGTGAGGGACCGCGAGGCGGGGAACTAGCATCTAGCCCCGTGACAGGTGCCGGGGCCAACCACAAGACGGCGCGACTCGTCGCCATCGTCGCCGGCTTGCTCGGATCCCTGCTGGCCATCGCCACGCCGTTCCTTCCGGTCACCCAGACCACCGCCCAGCTCAACTGGCCGCAGAACGGCGTCATGCAGAGCGTCGATGCGCCGCTCATCGGATACGTGGCGACGGACCTCAAGGTGAGCATCCCGTGCCGAGCCGCCGCAGGCCTGGTGGGCGCCGAGAACGCCAATCGGACCGTGCTGCTGTCCACCGTCCCCAAACAGGCGCCCAAAGCCGTCGATCGCGGGCTACTCATCGAGCGCGTCGGCGCCGACCTGCTGGTGATCGTGCGCAACACCCCGGTCGTCAGTGCTCCGCTGGCCCAGGTGCTCAGCCCCGCCTGCCAGCAGCTGACGTTCACCGCGCACGCCGACAGGGTCACCGGCGAGTTCGTCGGACTCGTCGAGGGGCCTGACGCCGACGGGCAGGCCAAACCAGGCGACCCGCTCCGAG
>NZ_JAVRQA010000551.1:0-32541 GCF_032161845.1 Mycobacterium sp. | reverse complement strand
TCCTGCGCCAGTACTCTCAGTCGTTCTGGACCATCGCAAAACTGGCGCTGCCCAACAGGTTCCTCAAGGGCACGCCCGACAACGCGCCGGAAACCAACTCGGAGTTGAAGTTCCGCATCCGAGACGGCGTGCGGGAGAGCTTCGGCATCGACCCGGCGACGGGTAAGCGACGTGGGCTGCGGACGGCGCTTCGGGAGCTTCAGGCAGGCGGTGTCGCCGCGGCGTAGCCCGCCGAGCGGACGGCGCCTGCGCTGGCGACGGTGACCAACACGATCGCCAGACAGTCGATCACCGTCAGGCGTTGACCGAGGACCGCCCACCCGGCGAGCACGGCGACGACGGGGGACAGGCAGGTCAACACCGCGAAGGTCGCCGGGGGCAGGGTGCGCAACGACCACAGCTCCAACGAGTACGGAATCACCGAACTCATCAGGCCGACGGCGATCGCCAAGGCCGCGACGTGCCAGTGCAACGCCGTGGTGCCGTCGACGGTGACGGCGGCCAACGGTGCCAGTAGCAGCGCCCCGATGGCGGTGGCGATCGCCAGGGCGTCAAGCTTCGGAAATACCTGCGCAGCATGGGAAGTCGCCACGATGTAGCAGGCCCAACTCAGCCCGGCGGCCGCGGCGAAGGCAACACCCGCCCAGTCGAGGTGACCCATCTGCTTCGGTGCTGCGCCGAGCACGGCTATCCCCGCGAACGCGAGAAGTGCCCACAGCCAGGCGGTCCTCCGTCGGCTAAGGGCGACGGACAGCGTCAGCGGACCGAGCGCTTCGATGGTCACCGCGATGCCCAGCGGAATCCGCGAGATGGCTTCGTAGAAACAAAGATTCATGACTGCCAGCGCTACCGCCAGGGCGGCCGCGGCACCCCAGGCGCCCCGGGTGAGCCGACGAATCCTCGGACGGACGGCGACGCAGAGCACGACGCCGGCGAAGGCGAACCTGGCGAAGGTCGCACCGCCCGCGCCGAGCGCGCCGAACAACCCGACGGCGAACGCTGCACCGACTTCCTGCGAGGTGGCGGCGCCAACGACCAGCAGCGCCGGGCCGACGGGCGCACCACCCTTGCGCTCAGGCGCCGTCACTGGTCGGCGACGATGGCGACGAGCCGCTCCAGCGCCGTCAACTGTGCGCCGTAGTCCCCGTCGAGCTTGGCCAGCAGCGTGGTGATGCCGACTTCCCGGTGCCTGGCGACCCGCTCGGCGATCGCGTCGTCGGTGCCGAGCATGTTGGTGAGTCGGCCAAGGTCGATCGGGACCGCCCGGCGAGCCTCGTCGCGCAGGCCGGCCTGCCAGAGCTGGGCGACCGTCTGGACCTCGGCCTGGTAGCCGAGCCGACTGAAGGCGTCGCTGTAGAAGTTCTTGCCTGAATAACTTCCCGGGTCGCTGCGCTCCTGCCCTCCGGAATAGCTTCCCGGGTCGCTGCGCTCCTGCCCTCCGCGAGCCCCCATCGCACCGATCGTGAACGCGTACCCATCTGCGTGCCTGCGGGCGGCAGCCTCGCCCTCGGTCCGGCTGTCGGTGAACTCCACCGCGACCGGGGCGACGAGGTCGAGGTCCGCCAGCGTGCGGCCGGCGCGTTCGGCGCCTTCGCGAAGCGGGCCGAGGAACACGTCGGCGGCTTCCGGGATGAACGCGTTGCCGAGCCAGCCGTCGGCTACCTCGCCGGTCAGGCGCAGGTTCTGCGGGCCCATCGCAGCGACGTAGACGGGAACGTGGTCCGGGCGCACCAACGGGCGCAGAACGCTGCCGTCGCTGTCCGGCAGGGGAAGTGGATAGATCTCGCCGGCGTGCTCGAGGCGGTCCCCGCGGCTGATGGTCCGGATGATCTCGATCGTTTCGCGCGTGGTCTGCACGGGACGACGGAACCTGACCCCGTGCCAGCCCTCCATCACCCCGGGGCCTGACGTGCCGATGCCCAACGTGAAGCGACCCCCGGATAGTTCCTGCAGGCTAAGGGCTGACGTCGCCAGGAGGGCCGGACTGCGGGAACCCAGTTGCACCACAAAGGTTCCCAGTCCAATGCGAGTGGTCTTGGCGGCGATGAATGCAAGGCCGGTGAGCGCGTCGTACCCCCACACTTCGGGCACCCACAGTGACGCGACGCCGATGCTCTCCGCGGCAGCGGCGAACTCCGCCGCACCGGGTGCGCGCGGTTCGATGAGGGCTCCGACCAACACTTTCACTCCCGGGTTCGTTTCAGCCGATTCGTCCATTGCACTATGGCAGGCTGCGCTGCATGCGCTACAGCGATCAGCCGACGGTGGAAGTGACGCAGCGGGTCAAGTGCGATGCCTCCACCGCCTGGAAACTGGTCACCGACATCGGGCTGCCCGCCCGCTGCTCGTCGGAGCTGCAGAGCGCGGAATGGCTCGGCGATGCGGACGGTGTCGAGGTGGGCGCCCGTTTTCGAGGTTGCAACGAGCACGCCGCGATGGGCTCGTGGCAGACCGAGTGTGAGGTCGTCGAAGTCGTCGACGAGCGCCGCTGGGTGTGGAACGTCATGGGTTCCGAGGGGCCGTCGGCGACATGGGCCTTCGAGATCGAACCGACCAGCGACGGCGTCCTGATCCGGCAGTGGGCCAGGATGGGGCCAGGGCCGTCGGGGTTGACGTATGCGATCACCGCCAAGCCGGACAAAGAGGGCCGGATCGTCGCGGGACGGCTCGCCGAGTGGCGGCAGAACATGCAGACCAACCTGGACTGCATCCGCGACCGGTTCGAGAACTGACGGCGGGCGTGGGGGCGGGCTCTACGTGATCGTCACGCCGCCGTCGACGGCGATGGTTTGGCCGGTGACATAACCCGCAGCGGGTGAGGCCAGCCAGACCAACGTCGCGGCGAGTTCCGCGGGATCGCCCATCCGCGGCAGGACGAAGCGGGAGCTCAACGATTCGAGGTAGCCCGGCTTGTACTGATCGGTCATCTCCGACTTGAAGAATCCCGGGGCGATGGCGTTGACGCGGATGCCCTTGCGAGAACCCCACTGCTGGGCCAGGTCTCGGGTTAGTCCCACGATGGCGGCCTTGCTCGCGCTGTAGGCGGCCTGCGGTAGGCCGGCCGTGGTCAGGCCGAGGATGCTCGAGACGTTGACGATCGAACTGCCGGGTCCCATGACCCGCGCGCACGCCTGAGCCGCCCAGTACGAGCCGTGCAGGTTGATGTCGACGACGGCACGGAACTCGTCGGGCGTCTCGTGTGTCGCGGGCACGGCCGTCCCGACGCCCGCGTTGTTCACCAGGACGTCGACGTGACCGAACTCGTCCATGGCCCGCTGGACCATCGCCTGGCACTGGTCGGGGTCGGTGACGTCGGTCTGTACGGTCAACGCGCGCCGCCCCGCCGACGTCACCAACTCGGCTGTGTCGCTTAGCTTCTCGATGCGCCGGGCGGCGAGCACCACGTCCGCGCCAGCCTGTGCGCACGCCTGCGCGAAGGCCACCCCCAGGCCGGACGACGCCCCGGTGACCACGACGACCTTGCCGTCGAGACGGAACATGTCCAGCAGGTTCACGTCAGAGCCCCATGTTCTTGGCGATGATCAGCTTCATCACTTCGCTGGTGCCACCGTAGATGCGGTTGACCCGGCTATCGGCGAACAGCCGGGCCACCGGGTACTCGGTGATGTAGCCGTAGCCGCCGTGCAGTTGCAGGCAGCGGTCGATGACGCGGGAGGCGACCTCGGTGCAGAACAGCTTGGCCGACGCGGCGTCCGCGGCGGTCAACTCGTCCTTGTCGATGGCTTCGAGTGCGCGGTCGATCACCGCTTCGCTGGCGTCGACCTCGGCTTGGCAGGCGGCCAGTTCGAACTTGGTGTTCTGAAAGCTGGCGACGGGCTGGCCGAAGACCGTGCGGTCCTGGGTGTACTTCTTGGCGAACTGCACGGCCGCCTTGGCTTGCGCGTAGGCGTTGACTGCGATCCCGAGCCGTTCCCGCGGGAGGTTGTTGCCCAGGTAGGAGAACCCGCGGTTCTCCTCGCCGAGCAGATCTTCGACGGGCACCATGACGTCGGTGAAGCTCAGTTCAGCGGTGTCGGACACCTTCAACCCGAGCTTGTCGAGCTTGCGGCCCACCGAGTATCCCGGCAGCGACGTGTCGACGACCAGCAGCGACAGGCCGTAGCGGCGGTCGTCTTCGCGGGCCGGAGCGGTGCGGGCGGCCACGATCATTCGGTCGGCCAGCACGCCACCGGTGATGAACGTCTTGGAGCCGTTGAGCACGTAGTGCTTGCCGTCGTCGGTGAGCTTGGCGGTCGTGCGCATGCCTGCCAGATCCGAACCCGTTCCGGGTTCTGTCATGGCGATGGCGAACATGATCTCGCCAGACACGAAACCGGGCAGCCAGCGTTGCTTCTGCTCGTCCGTGGCGTAGGCCTGGAGGTAGGGCAGACACAGAGTGACGTGTGCGCCGGAGGCGCCGAGGGCGACCGCCGCGCGACTGGTCTCCTCGGACAGTACCGCCTGGAACTTGTACGACTCGATGCCTGCGCCGCCGTACTCTTCGGCGACCTCGATCCCGAAGACACCCAGTTCGCCGAGCTTGTTGTAGAACTCGCGGGGCACCATCCCGGCCTGGTACCACTCGTCGTACACCGGGACGACCTCGGACTCGATGAACTCCCTGATCGTCTTGCGGTAGGCCTCGTGGTCGTCGTCGTAGACGGTTCGCAACATGCTTGCTTTCTACTCCCCTCGCGACCGGTGGCGAGCACCGGTCCACGTGGCGGAGGGGACTAGCTACCGACCAGCTTGATCGGGAGGTGCTCGTGGCGCCGAATGATGTTGTTGATGGCCCACGTTGGCGGCGCGGTCAACTCGATGCGCTCCACCCTCGCGGCGAGAGCGCGCAGCATGGCGGTCGTCTCGAGTCTGGCCAGACCCTGGCCCGCGCAGGCATGCGTGCCCTGCCCGAAGCCGAGCTGGCGCGTGGCATCCCGGCGGATGTCGAACGTCTCGGGGGCGTCCCATTCGCGTTCGTCGCGGTTGGCCGAGGCGTAGACGACGAGCACCCTGGCGCCCGCCGGGATGGCGGTGCCATCGATCTCAGTGTGGTGAAGCGCTTTTCGGGAGAACGCTCGAAGTGGTGATTCGTAGCGGATGACCTCGTTGATCGCGTTGGGGATCAGGGCGGGATCGTCGCGGAGAAGCTGCCACTGCTCGGGATGTGCGGCGAACAGGTACAGCGCGTTGGAGATGGCGCTGATGGTGGTGTCCAGCGACGGGGCGATGTAGTCGACCATCAGCGGAGAGCAGTCGGCGTGCGACAGTTTGCCCGCGTCGGCGGCGAGCAGGACGTCGTGGCCAAGGCTGCCCTCGATCATGGCGCGCTTGCGCACGACGTGGCGGGCGAAGCGCAACATCTGCAATGCGCCGGGCAGCGCTCTCACTGCGTGCCTGTTGAGCGGCCCGAGGACGTCGAAGGTGGCTCCGCCCCATGGCAATAGATTGTCGCGCTGATCGCGGGGCCAGCCGACGAGGTCGGGAACCACCGCCATGGGCAAGGCCATCGCGACGTCGGCGACACCGTCGACCGCGCCCTTGCCGAGCGCGGCGTCGACGACTGCCGCGGCCTGCGCGTCGACGTCGTCGCTGATCGCGCGGAGCGCCCGTGGCAGCATCCGATGCGCGACCAGTTTGCGACGCTTGTCGTGGTCGGTGCCGTCACTGTTGAGGGTGGTGCCCCGCGAGAGCCGGTTGATCAGGGGATTGAGCGCGACGCCCTTGCCGGAAATGAACGTCCCGTCGTCGCGCAGAACTGCCTTGCACTCCGCGAATCGCGGAAGGGCGTAGATGCGCTGCTTGGGCAGCCAGACCACGGACCCGAGTGCACGCATCCGGGTGTAGTGCGGATACGGGTCGACGATTGCCGCCGTGGCATAGACGTCATGGCGATAGACCGGTACGCCGCCGGGCGACTTCCTCATCGGCTCGTCCTGATTCTGGAGGTGGGTAGGGCGGTACACAGCGCTCCGAGGTCCTTGCCCGCCTGCATCACGGTCCGATCGGGCCGGATGATCGCGGCGGTGGCCCGGCCATGCCGCAGCCAATGTGCCAACTCGGTGTCGGGGCCCGCGACGTGGAGGACGGCGCCGCGCTGCTCGATCAGGGTTCTCTGAACGGGACCGGGCACGGAGGTCGCGACCACTGCGAACCCGTCACCGAGCTCGTCGTCGAGCCGGGCGGCGCCCGCCACGATCGAATTCGGGCACAGCCCGCCGGCCAGCCCCCTTGGGGTCCGTGACTTGCGGATGAGGGCCGTCCGGCGTAGCGCAGGCGTCTTGCCGTCGAGGACCTTGGCGCTCAAACCGGGCAGTCGGTGTAGCAGCGGCACCACGAATCTACGGACCAGGCTGCCGAGCTCACCGCCGGCCGTCATCGAACGTCCAACCCCAAGGGCGAGTCGGATCATGTGGTGGGCGTGCGGCTTTCGCTCCTGCTCGTAGGTGTCCAGGACGTCGGCAGGCAGCGACCCGTCGAGGACCCCTGCCAGCTTCCAGGCCAGGTTCGCGGCGTCGCGCACCCCGGCCCCCATGCCCTGTCCGATGAAGGGTGGGGTGAGATGAGCGGCGTCGCCAAGCAAAAAGATCCGGCCCCGACGCCAGCGGTCGGCGAGCTGAGCCCGGAACGTGTATTCGGCAACGCGCACCAGCTCCAGGTCATCGGCTCGGACGTTGGCGACCCATGGCGCGATCAGCGGGCCGAGCGTGTCAAGGGTGCTGAAGTCGGCGGCGGTCTCGCCGTCGAGGAGGCGGAACTCCCATCGGTAACGGGTCTCGCCGATCCGCATGTACGTGCCAGCACGGACCGGGTCACACACTTGATGGACGCCCTCCCATTGGTCGAGGTCCGCCGAGGTGGCTACGTCGACCACCAGCCAGCGCTGGTCGAACCCGAGATCGGTCATGCTGGAACCGATTCGGGCGCGGCCAATGCTGTTGGCGCCGTCGCAGCCCAGTACGTAGTCGGCTTCGACGGTGTGTTCGCCCCCACCGGTCCGGTCGGCATAGGTGACGCGGACGCGTCCGCCACCGTCGGTTGCGACGTCCGTTACCTCGACGCCACCGCGCAACTCGGCGCGCGGATACCGCTTCAGGTTGGTCCGCAGCAGCGCTTCGAGGTCGGGTTGGTCGAACATGTTGGCCTGCGGAAAGCCGTTGCGGCTCAGGCCGGTATCGCGGGTGAACTCGGCAAGGGTGTTCATGTCTGCGTCGAGCAGCCGTAGTCCGAGGGCGGGACGGGAGATTGCGGCGAACTCGTCGGCGATGCCCAACCGGGCGAGAATGCGGAAGACCTCGTCGTCGAGGTGCACCGCGCGCGGCTGCGAGTACACCTGCGCCCACCGGTCGAGGACGAGGCAGTCGACGCCATACTTGGCCAGCAGGGTGGCGACCGTGACACCGGTGGGACCGGCGCCGATGACGACCACGGGCACGCGCGGGACGTCCTCGGCGGTCATGCGTATCGGACCACCGCGCGCTGGGTGCCCAGATCGATCGCCTTGTCGTCGGTGGCGACACTGGCTTCGACGACGTCGCCCGCCTTCAGGTACTTGGGGTTCTTGGATTGACTGTTGAAGAACGTCTTCCACTTCATCGCTGGGGGCAGCAGGTGGCCGATGATCTCGATCGGCTTGGGGGGTGCGCTCAGTGCGGTGCCGACCGGGGTGCCGGTGAGCAGCAGATCGCCGGCGTCCATCCGCTGGAAGCGGGTGAGTTCCTGCAGTGCGCGCAGCGGCCGGTAGATCATGTCGTCGGCGACGACCGAGTTCTGCCGCACCTCGCCGTTGACGCTCAGTTGGAGCCGTAGGTCGCCGAAGCGCATCAGCTCGCCGGCGTCGAGCAACACCAGGACGGGGCCGACGGGGGTAAACGTCGGATACGACTTGGCTTCGTAGAACTGGGTTTTCGGGAGCTGGACGTCGCGGGCGGAGACGTCGTTGGTGACGACGAGGCCCGCGACGTAGTCGGCGAGGTTCGACTCGGTGAGCGTGGTGCCCACGGGCATCTCCGTGCCGAAGACCAGGCCAATCTCGACCTCGTAGTCCATGAATCGGACGTGCGCAGGCTTGACGATGTCGTCGGTGGGCCCGTTGATCGAGCCGGATGCCTTGCGGAAGAACGTCAATGGAATGGTCGCCGGATCCATGCCGGAGTCCTTGACGTGGGAAACGAAGTTCGTCATCTGAGCCACGACGCGGCACGGTGCCGTCACCGGAGAGACAAGGGCGAGGGTTTCGACGGGCACGCCGTTGGTTCCGATGGCGGCCGCGTCGACGGCGGGCCGGTCGCGGAGTAGTTCCCCGGTGGTGGTCGCGGTGGTCTCGATCTTCACGGCCCCGGTGTCGGTCTGGACGTACCAGGCATCCGCAGTGCGGAGGACGGTCGTGGTCATCAGCTGCCTACTTTCACTCGTCAGTCTGACGAAATCGTCACATGCGCTGCTATCCTCAGTCAAGCAAAACTGACGAATTCCTCAAATATGAGGAACACGCTAGTATCGATCGATCTGGGAAGGAGGCGTCGGATGGCGACGCAATCGGTCGACGGGCAGGACCAGCCGCCGAATCGGCTGGCGAGACGCAAGCAAAAGACCCGCGCCGCCCTGATCTCGGCTGCGCAGTCATTCATTGCCGCAGGCAAGCTCAACGTCCCGGTCCTGGAGATCACTCAGGCAGCTGACGTCGGCATGGGGTCGTTCTACAACCACTTCGACAGCAAGGAGGAGTTGTTCGACGCGGCGCTCACCGAGGTGCTCGACGTGCACGGCGCCCTTCTCGACGAACTCACGACATCGCTCGACGACCCCGCCGAGGCGTTCGCCCGCAGCTTTCGCTTGACCGGCCGGTTGTTCCGTCAACGTCCCCAGGAGTCCAAGGTCCTGCTGTCCAGCGGCCTGACGCTGCTGTCATCGGATCGCGGCGTCGCCCCACGGGCCCGGCGTGACATCAGTGCGGGCGTCGACGCGGGCAGGTTTCACGTCGAGGATCTGAGCCTGGCCATGGCCGTCGTCGGCGGCGCGCTGCTGGGTCTCGGACAACTACTTCACGACGAGCCCGATCGTGACGACGCCGAAGCGGCGGACTCCGTCACCGAACACGTTTTGAAGCTGCTCGGCATGCGCGCCGATGAGGCGCACCGCATCTGTCAGCTGCCACTACCCGAGATCGTCTCACTGGGGCACGCCGGCTCCGCGGCCTGAGCCGCGACGGGATGCTCTACAGCGGGATGACGGTCTCGCTGTTGAGGGTCGTCCATAGGCGCCGGCACGCCGCGCCGAGCCGCCGCCACGTCGGGCTGTGCGACAACGCGTCGATCAGTTCCTGGTCGACGATGACGTAGCCGCCGTCCAGTCGGCGCCACCAGCCCGCGAGCGACAACTCGATCGCCGCCATCGTGGTGACTCTGCCGTGGGCCAGCGTGTCCAGGACTTCGTCGGTGATGAAGTTCGCGCCCGTCGTGTGGGCGAGATGGTCGACCACACGGACGTGGACCTCGAGCGAAGCCGGCGACAGAATCGGGCGCGACCGATCGGCGCGCAACGCTTCGACCTCGAAGAACACCGACCTATCGTCCATGCCCACACTCTAGCCGCAACATGGACGTAACACTGAATTTACATGGCAAACAGTTGACGAACGGCGCTCTCAGCCCTTGATGCGCTCGACGATCAGGTCGTGCAGCAGGTCGGGCTGCTCTTCGGGTATCCAGTGCGAACCGTCGGTGATCTCGAATCGGTATGGGCCGGTCACGAATCGCCTGCAGAGCGTCGCCCCGCGCTTGCTGAGCGCAGTGTCGCCGGTGCTCCACACGTATGTCGTTGGCGCAGAGACCTTTCTGGCGTACTTGGGGCTCCCGAAGGGCATGGCGCGATACCAGTTGAGGCTTGGCGTCAACGCTCCGCTGTCGATGATGTCGGTCTGAACCTGTGCGATCTGCTCGGTCGTCATCCCGGTTTCGGCGAGTATCCGGCCGACCGCGCGCGGATTGCGGAACATGAACTCGGGCAGCCACGGAATCTGAAACAGCCCGATGTAGTACGAGCGAAAGATCTGACTGCTGATGAGCATCGAGCCGAGGAAGGCCGACGGGTGCGGCACCGAGACCGCCGTCAACGTGCGGACGATGGCGGGAAAGCGGGCCGCTGCCGACCAGGCGACACCCGCGCCCCAGTCATGGCCGACCAGGTGTACCGGCGCTCCGGTCTGGTCGATGAGCGCCGCGACGTCGGAGACCAGTGCGCTCATCCGGTAGGCCCGGCGACCGGGCGGCCTGGCGGTGGGCCGGTAACCACGCTGGTCGAAGGTCAGTGTTCGATACCCCGACCCGTTCAGTCGGGCGCACACCGCATCCCACGACTTCGACGTCTGAGGGAACCCGTGAAGGAGAACGACGACCTCGCCGTCGATCGGACCCTCGTCGGTGACGGGGAAGGTGAAGCCGTCGTTCGCGAACTCGCGGATGCGCTCAGTCATGGTTCCTCGATTCGGGGGAGAGCAGTGCCATCAGCAGCGGGATGCGCCCGGCCTCGATCTCCGGCTGGGGGAGGACGGTACGCACGATGGCCGCACCGTCGAATGCGTTGGTGAGCAACGCCACGATCGCGGCGAGGGAGCCCTCGGGATACTCGTCCGCCGTTGGCATCGCGCGGGCGGTGTCGAAGATCCGTGTGCTGTACTCCTCGATGACGTCTTGCAAAGTGGCCCTGAGCTTTTCGTCGGTTCGCGCCGCGATGAGGAGCTCGTACATCACCACGTTGGTGTCGTTGCCGGTGATGGCCCGCATGGTGTGCAGCACGCCCTCGAGGGCGGACTGGTTGGGCGGTATCTCGGCGACCTGCTTGCCGAAGGCGTCGAGCTGGCGGCGCATCACCTCGTAGGCCGTCGCCGCCATGAAGTCACCCATGGTTTCGAAGTGGCGGAACAGTGCCCCGCCGGAAAGCCCTGCGCGACGGGTGATCACGGCGGCCGACGCCCTGGCGTAGCCGACGTCGATGATCGTGGCGATGCTTGCGTCGAGCAGTCGCGCGACGGTCTCCTCGCGCCGCTCCTGCTGGGTCCTGGCCATGTCAGGCGGGCACGGCGACGTCGGCGGTCGGTCGCGTCCCGTCCGACGCGCGCAGGAATCGTCCGGACCTGGCGGTCTGCCCGTAGCCATCCCGGAAGCCGCCGTTGCGGTACACCACGTGACCGTTGACGGCGGTCGCCACGACGGCGGCGTCGTTGCGGTTGACCATGCGGCTCAGGCCACCGTAGAACGGGACCTTCTCTTCGTGATAGCCATCGACGGCGTCGTCGAGGCCGGCCGGATCGATCACCACGAAGTCGGCGCGCTCACCCGTGCGCAGAGTGCCTGCGTCGAGGCCAAACCAGTCGGCGACCT
The DNA here is from genome assembly GCF_032161845.1 of Mycobacterium sp. GTDB lineage: Bacteria > Actinomycetota > Actinomycetes > Mycobacteriales > Mycobacteriaceae > Mycobacterium. Next base: position 21,163 of record NZ_JAVRQA010000551.1, on the reverse strand, counting down.
CGGCCGTGAGTCGATGCACCGCATGCTCGACGGTGATGAACGGCCGACCGGCGGCCTGGGCGACGACGGCGCGCTTGAGCAGGCGGAGTGCGTAGTTGTAGAAGGCCATGTTGCGCAGGTGCGCGCCGGCGTCGGAGAAGCCCATGTGGACCGTCGGCTCGGTGGCGAGCTTGTCGAGCTGGCGCCGACGATGGTTGGCGACGGTCGTGGTCCAGCGGACGTTGCGTTCGCCGTTCTCGACGAGGACGTCGAGGAAGGCATCCAACGGGTGCAGTCCGCGTTCGTCGGCGATCTTGCCGAAGCTCTTGCCGATCAGCGTCGCGTCGGGGCATTCGACGATCACCGCATCGTGGAAGTCGCGGTGCCACAACGTCGGACCGAGTTTCCTGCGGTCGAACTCGCGGCGGAACTCCCGGCGATATTCGGTGTCCGCGAGCAGCTCGTTGCGCTCCAGCTGGTCGCGCAGGTGCAGCGCAGCGGTGCCCGCGCCGAACTCCTCGAAGACCGGCAGGTCGATGCCGTCGGAGTACAACTCGAACGGCACGGGCAGGTGCTGGAACCGGACGCTGGCCCCAAGCAGGCCGTTGAGCAGGCGAGTGCCCCTGCCGAAGACGCTGACGGCGCCTGGTGCTGCCTTGGAGTCCGCCGACACCAACAGGCTCATCCGTACCCCATGGCGGCGGCCGAACAGGCCGCTGCTCGACACGAAGAACAGCAGTGCCGTCCACGGGCGCGCCACGTCCGGCGCACTCTGTAGCATCCGGCGCCGATTGCGAAGTACCGCAATGAGTTTGCGCCGCTCCCGCCAGGTGGCGAAGGTCGAAGGAAGCCCGCGTGAGCGGTAGCGGTCACCGTCGAGCTTGTCGATCGCCGAGTCCATGCCGGACATCCCGAGGAGACCCGCGTCGAGCGCCTCGCCCAGCTTTGCGGTCATCGCCTTCAGCTCCGCAGGCGTCGGCCGCACGGTCTCGTCGGTGGCGCGGTCGAGACCGAGCACCGAAGTCCGCAGATCCGAATGTCCAACCAGTGAGCCGACGTTGGGGCCGAGCGGGAGCTTGTCGAGGGTGTCGACGTACTCGGCGGCCGTCGTCCACGTCTTCTTCTCGTTGAGCGCGCCGAGGACGTATTCACGCGGCACGGCCTCGACTCGACTGAACAGGTCGGCGGCATCCTCGTTGTTCGCGTAGACGGCGGACAGTGAGCAGTTGCCGAGCAGAACCGTCGTGACGCCGTGCCGGACCGACTCGCGCAGCCCCGGATCGAGAAGCACCTCGGCGTCGTAGTGGGTGTGCACGTCGATGAAGCCGGGCACGATCCACTTGCCGTCGGCGTCGATGACGTCGGGGCAGCCCGTCTCGTCGAGTGGCTCGACCGATACCGACGCCACCACCCCGTCGCGGATTCCCAACGTCCTGACCAGCGGCGGGGCACCGGTTCCGTCGAACCACAGGCCATTGCGGACGATTACGTCATAGGGCATGGCCGGAAGCGTACCTAAGATTGCGAGTGCTCACAATCTTTTCTGTGCGACGCGTTGGACGGGTTTGTGTGCACGTACCCGCGCTCAGCGCGGGTACGTGCACACAAATCGCGAGGGGGGTGGGGCTAGGCGGCGGCCCTGACCTCAGTCGTCGGAACCTCGGTGGAGGTGGCCCGACGGCGACGCAGCAGGTCGGTGGCCTTGAAGTCGTTGGGGAGTGACAGCTTGAAGACCTTCTTCCACGCCGACGCGACCTGCTTGGGCAGCGATCCGGTCGTGTAGGTCAGCCCGTAGCGCTCGAACAGCTCCTGCACCTTGGGGGCGATCTCCTGGTAGCGATTACTTGGCAGGTCGGGGAACAGGTGGTGCTCGATCTGGAACGACAGGTTGCCGGACATGAAGTGCATCAGCGGACTTCCGGAGATGTTCGCCGAGCCAAGCATCTGACGCAGGTACCACTCGCCGCGGGTCTCGCCGTCGATCGAGTTCTTCTCGAAGGTCTGCACGCCCTCGGGGAAGTGGCCGCACATGATGACCGAGTGCGTCCAGAGGTTGCGCGCCAGGTTGGCCGTCAGGTTCGCGGTCAAGGTGGTCAGCGCCGACGGGCCCGACAGCAGCGGGTGCAGCACGTAGTCGCGGGCGGCCTGTCGGCGGATCTTTGCCAGCACCCGCTTGCTCCTGGCCTGGAAGTCGGCCTTGTCGGAACGGCCCTTGAGGTACTTGCCGATCTGCAGGTCGTACGCCGCGATGCCGTACTCGAACAGGCAGGCGTTGATGAAGTTCCACAGCGGCTGGGCCAGGTAGAACGGCACCCACTTCTGGTTCTCGTCGACGCGCATGATGCCGTAGCCGAGGTCGTGGTCCTTGCCGCGAACGTTCGTGTAGGTGTGGTGCACCTCGTTGTGCGAGTGCTTCCACATCTCCGCGGGCGACGCGTTGTCCCACTCCCACGTGGTCGAGTGAATCTTGGAGTCGCGCATCCAGTCCCACTGACCGTGCATGACGTTGTGGCCGATCTCCATGTTCTCGACGATCTTCGAGATGGAGAGGCCGACGGTGCCGATCAGCCAGGCAGGTGGGAACAGCGAGAAGAGCAGTACCGCGCGGCTTCCGAGTTCGAGCTTGCGCTGGCCGTCGATGACCTTGCGGATGTAGGCCGCGTCGCGCTCGCCACGGCTGGCGATGATCTGCTCGCGGATGGCGTCGAGCTCGCGGCCGAGGTTCTCGATGTCCTCGGATGTGAGGTGTGCGGTCGTGGCATTGGTGCTGATTTGAGTACTAGTCATGTCGAATCTCCTTCTTGGAGTTTAAAGTTCGATCTCGCAGGAGCCCGCGGCGGCAGAGACGCAGGTCTGGATTTGGACGTTGTCGCCGGGAGCGGCGGAGGTGACGTCGCCGGTGCGCAGATCGCGTACGGTGCCCTGGCGCAGCGGAACCACGCAGCCGAAGCAGATGCCCATCCGGCAACCGGACGGCATCAGTACGCCTGCGGCCTCGCCGGCGTCGAGCAGTGTTTCGGCGCCTGCCGCGTCGACGACGGTGCCGGTCTTGGTGAAGCTGACCTCACCGCCGTCGCCTGCCGCGATGATGGTGGGGCGGAAGCGTTCGGTGTGCAGGCGGTCGGCGATGCCGTCGGCCGCCCAGCGGGATTCGAGTGCGTCGAGCATCCCGGCGGGACCGCATGCCCAGGTCTGCCGCTCGCCGAGATCGTCGATCAGACCGTCGAGATCGGCGACGTCGAGCATGCCGTCGGTGTCGGTGTGCTTCTCCACCAACCGGATTCGGCCCTGCCGGGCCAGCAGACGAAGTTCGCCACCGAAGATGACGTCATCGGCCGTCGGCGCGGAGTGCACGACGACCACATCTGAGCCATCGGCGGCCATGTTGCGCAACATGCCCATTACCGGGGTGACACCGCTACCCGCGGTGAGGAACAGAATCTTGGCGGGCGCCTGTTGGCCGAGCGTGAACTCGCCTGCGGCCTGATCGAGCTGGACGATGGTGCCGACGGTCGCCCGACGAACCAGGTGATTGCTCACCTTGCCGTCGGGGATGGCCTTCACGGTGATCGCAATGCAGCCGTCCCGGCGGGAAGTCTCCGACGTCAGCGAGTACGCCCGCCACTGGCGGACGCCGTCGACGTCGACTCCGATGCGCACGTACTGACCGGGAGTGTGCCCGCGCCAGCCGCGGCCCGGCTTGATCACCACGGAGACGGCGTCACGCGTCTCCGGGTTGATCGCGACGATGCGGCCGCGAAGGTCGGCGCTCGACCGCAGCGGGTCGATGACGTCGAGGTAGTCGGCGGGGACCAACGGGGTGGTCACCCGTTCGGCGAGCTTGATGACGCGCGCCCGCAGGGCTCCGACGGCTGTCGGTCGGGGTGCTGTCGTTGTCATGTCACTACTCTGGCTGAGGTCTGGGTATAAAGTCTTGGCCATAAGGCGTGAATGATCAACGCTAAATTGTTCGCAAAGGATAGTTTTGTCCGAACCGGCACCTCGTTTCACTGGTCTTGAGCTGTCCGACGACGTCGTCGAGGCGCTGCAGGCCGTGCTGCCCCGGATGGCCGAGCGCACGGTGGTCGCGGTGACGGTCGAGGTCCCCAGCTACACCCGCGCCTTCAGCGGCCGGATGGGTCAGACCATCGAGAATGCGGTGCAGATGGCGCTCGGCGCCTTCCTGAGGCTCGCCGTGCGATCGCACGACTCCGACCCGACTGCGACGCTGTCCCCTGCCCTCGACGGGGCCTATGAGCTGGGCCGCGGCGAGGCTCGTCAGGGTCGCTCGATGGACGCGCTGCTCTCGGCCTACCGCGTCGGCGCGCGCATCGCCTGGCAAGAGTTGTCGTCCACGGCCGTCGCCGCGGGCCTGTCCGCGGGGACGGTCGCCCGATTCGCCGAGCTGGTGTTCGCCTTCATCGACGAGCTGTCCGCCTCCAGCGTCGCGGGACATTCCGATGAGCTGGCGACCACCGGGCGGGTCCGCCAGCGCTATCTCGAGCGATTGGCCAGACAGCTGCTCGCCGGTGAGTCTGCCGAGACGTTGCGAGCCAGCGCCGAGAAGGCGGACTGGCACCCACCGGAGACCCTGACCGCGGTCCTGGTTGCCGAGGCGCAGACCCGTGGCCTGGCCGCCCGGTTCGGGCAGTCGACGTTGCAGCTGAGCGAGGACCTGCCGGGAGTCGAATCCGCCGAGTCCCTGGCGGTGCTGCTGGTACCCGACCTGGACGGCCGTCACCGTAGCCAGCTGCGGTCGGCGTTACAGGGCCGCCGGGCACTCGTCGGCCCGGCCCGGCCATGGCTGCTCGCGCAATCCTCCTATCGACGCGCCCTGCGGGCTCGTGATCTGACGGTCGACGACGAGATCGTCGACACCGACGAGCATCTCGTCGAGTTGGTGCTGACCGCCGACCGCGAAGCCGCCGACGACCTTCGCCGCCACGCCCTGGCGCCGCTGGCAGAACTGCGCCCCAACACCGCAGAGCGACTGGCCGAGACGCTGCGATCGTGGCTTCTGCACCAGGGCCAGCGCGATGCCGTCGCCGCAGATCTCTTCGTGCACGCGCAGACGGTGAGGTATCGGATGACGCAGCTTCGTGAGCTGTATGGCGATCAGCTCAACGATCCTCAAACCATTCTCGAACTCACCGTGGCACTTGGGGTTCCGCGATGACCGTCAGGGGTACGGCCGCGTGTTGGCTGATCGCCGGCGTCGCGTACCCGGGCCTCGAGGCCATCGCCGCGACGGCCTACCCCGGATACCGCTACGCGCATGACTTCATCAGCGATCTCGGCAGGCCGGATTCGCCGCTTGGCGACCTGATGAACACTGGGTTCGCGGTGCAGGGCACGTTCTTCTTCGCCGGGGCGGCGCTGTTGGCGCGAACGCTTCGGGGCCGCTCACGCGTCTTCGTGGGACTCGCTGCTGCCAACATGGTCGGCAACGTCATCGTCGCGACGGTGCCAAGCGGACCCGAGGGCATTCCGTGGCTGCACGTGTCTGCCGCCGTACTGGCCATCGTCGGTGGCAACGCTGCCATTCTGGCCGGTTCACCGCTCGTCACCGCACCCCGCTACTACCGGGTGGCGTCCGTCGGCCTTGCGACGCTTGGCATGTCGAGTTTCGTCCTGCTTGCCCTCGCCTCGACGACTTCGGCGACGCTGATCCTGCCGAATGCGGTGTGGGAGCGGACGAGCGTCTACACGATCATTGCCTGGCAGGTGCTCTCGGCGCTCGAGCTGTTGGCCCACCAGCGATGGTCCATGGCGCGATCCCGCGGCAACTAACCGATGTGGCACAAGCAATTTGGAGCCGCCGGCGAGCGTGCACAAAATGCCACAGTTCGTCGGCGTGTCGTGTGCAGACACGCCCGCTCGCGGAGCGGTAAAGGCGTTCCTAGCCGCCCTGGACGATCTGCTGCACCGCCCAGGAATTTCCGTCCGGGTCCTCGAAGAACACGAACCGGCCCCACGGGAAGTCCTGAACGTCGCTCACGTCGACGCCGCGCCCGGCCAGGTCCGCATGGGCGGCGTCGATGTCCGTCACCACGAGTTGCAGCCCCTTGACCGACCCCGGTGCGGCGTCGGATAGGCCCCTCCCAATCGAGATCGACGCCGCCGAGCCGGGCGGCGTGATCTGAACGAACCTGATCTCGTCGCTGACGGTGTGGTCGTGGTCGAGGGTGAAGCCAGCCTTGGTGACGTAGAAGTCCTTGGCCCTGTCCACGTCGGAGACGGGGACCTGGACGAGTTCGAGCCGGTACTGAACCGTCGTCGGGGTGATGGACAAGGTGGCCTCCTAGGCTTATCTTAGTTACTAATTATCTTAGTAGCTGAGGAGTATATGGGTGGCTCAGTCGAAGAAGCAACAGATGATCGAGGAATTGGTCGGGGAGTTCCGGGCGAGCTGCAATCTGGACGGCATCTTCGACGGGTTGGCCGCAGACCGGTTGCGGCTCAACCCAACCGATCTGCGGTGCATCAACATCGTCGAGAACGCAGGCGGCCTCGGCGCCGGTGAGCTGGCCGTTGAGGCGGGTTTGACGACGGGCGCGGTGACCGGTGTGATCGACCGGCTCGAGCGCGCCGGGTATGCGCGACGGGTGCCCGACCCCGGCGATCGGCGCCGTGTTCGCATCGAGGTGACGCCGGCGTTCTACACCGACGCCGGCGAAATCTGGGGTCCCGTCCGCGCCGACTGGGAGACGACGCTGTCGAACCGCTTCACCGCGGATCAGCTGGACCACGCCCTCGCGTTCCTAGGCGCGGTGAACGCGATCTCCAGGCGTCACCTGGAGCGGCTGCGGTCGGTCAGCGACCACCGTTAGGCGAGGGCACCGCTTTGAGCCGGTCCGCCGCGTAGGTCGCCGCCTGGTCCACCAGGCCGTCGGGGATGTACGCGTTGTGCAGGCCGAAGTCGCCGCCGTCGGAACAGACCGGGTCTCCCGGCACGCAAGAGTCGAGGGTCTTGCCCGCGTAGAGGGGGCCGATGACGACTGGGGGTCCGCCGAACATGCCCATGAAGCTGGGCGAGGGCTTGCCGAACAACGCCACCGCGGCGACGTGGCCGGCCACGGTGGCGGGCATCGGTCCCGTCAGACCCGAGTCGGCGCCACCTGGCGGAAGGGCGTCGGCGGTGACGATGCCGGCGACCGCGGCACCCTGAGAGAAGCCGCCGAGGACGACCTTCGTGTTGGGGCACTTCGCGGCGGTGGCTTGAATGTGGGCGGAGGCATCGTTGATGCCGTCCACGCCGCGCGCGAAATCCAGGCTGGCGGGGTACTGAACCGCGTACGCGTCAACCGATTTCCCGCCTACTTTCGACCGCAGCGAGTCGACGAACGCCTGACCTACCCCGCCTAGGCCGACCGGTTCGCCGGTCCCTCGGGCGAACACCACCTCGACGTCGGAGCAACCAGGGGTGGATGCGTTGGGAAGGGGTTCGGCAGCGGCGGTCGGGATCGTGGCGCTCACCGCGGCCCATGATGCCGTTACTGCGATAGCGAGGACTTGAACTGCACGGAGCAAGATCATTTCTCCTTGTTGCCCGGCGGCGGGAGCCACAAACCTAGAAAAGTGTGATGTCGGTCAAGCTTAGGTCCCGCAGAAGGTTTGGTAGGGCCCGAAGTCGTCGGGCGCCGGGGCGGTGAACCGTTCGAGGCCCGGCCGTTCGTGGTACGGCGACGTCGTCGCCTGCAGAAGTCGATCGAGCGGGCCGAGATCGCCGGAAGTCGCCGCGGCGAGTGCTTCCTCGACGAGATGGTTGCGCGGGACGTAGACGGGGTTCACCCGGTCCATGGCGTCGGCGTCGGGGCCAAGACCCCGCCAGCGCCCAAGCCAATCGTCGAAGGCCGCGAGGTCGACGAAAAATCCGCGGGCGGGCTCGGCGTCTCCGCGAGCGGCCGTGCCGAGGTGGCGGAAGAACGAGGTGTAGTCGACGTGGCTCTGTTCGAGTTGCGCGAGGAGATCCGCGGCCAAGGATGTCGCCACCTCTTCATCGCCGCCCTCCGGCAGCCCCAGCTTGGCCCGCATGCCAAGCGACCAGGCGGTCTCGTAGGCCGAACTGAAGCCGTCGAGTGACTGCACCGCGAGGTCGACGGCGCGCTGCTGATCGTCGGCGAACAGCGGCAGAAGTGCTTCGGCGAAGCGGGCCAGGTTCCATTGCGCGACGACGGGTTGGTTCGCGAAGGCGTAGCGACCCGCGTGGTCGATGGAGCTGTACACCGTCGCCGGGTCGTAGGCGTCCATGAAGGCGCACGGCCCGTAGTCGATCGTCTCCCCGGAGATCGTCATGTTGTCGGTGTTCATCACGCCGTGGATGAATCCGACGAGCATCCATCGAGCCACCAGGGACGCTTGCGCGGCGACCACCGATTCGAACAGCGCCAGGTAGGGCTGTTCGGCTTCGGCGACGTCGGGATGGTGCCTGGCGATCGCATGGTCGGCAAGGCGGCGCACCAGCTCGAGGTCACCGGTGGCGGCGGCGTACTGAAAACTCCCGACGCGAAGATGGCTCGTCGCGACGCGAGCGAGCAGGGCGCCTGGCAGAAGCGTGTCGCGCTGTACCGGTTGACCGGTCGCGATGACGGCCAGGGATCTGGTGGTCGGGATTCCCATGGCGTGCATCGACTCGCTCATGACGTACTCGCGCAACATCGGACCGACCGCCGCCAGCCCATCGCCGCCGCGGGCGAACGGTGTGCGCCCCGAACCCTTCAGATGGAGATCGCGAAGGCGCCCATCGGTGCCGACGAGCTCGCCGAGCAGCAGGGCGCGGCCGTCGCCGAGGCGGGGGACGAACCCGCCGAATTGATGTCCGGCGTACGCCTGCGCCACCGGTGTCGCTCCCGTCGGCACGGCCGCTCCGACCAAGAACGCCAGGCCGTCCGCGCTCCGAAGCCACGACGAGTCGAGGCCGAGTTCGCCTGCCAGCGATTCGTTGAGCGCGAGCAGCCGCGCATCGGGGGCAGCGGAGGCTTGCCATCGGATGGCCATCTCCGGCAGCTCGCGGGCGAAGCGGTCGCCAAGGACGACTGTCGAAACCGGCGCGGTGCTCACCACTCCCAGAGTACGGATTCACGATCTCCCCGCAGGCTCGGCGGAACGGGCAGTAGCGTCTGCCGGATGCACCACGTCGTCATCACCGGTCCTGGCGCCGTCGAGGTGCGCGAAGCGCCCGATCCGGTTCCGCCTGGATCGGACGGAGCGGTGGTCGGCGTCGAGTCGACCGCCATCTGCGGCTCGGATCTGCACTTCTACGACGGCGATCTACCGGTGGGCGATGGTGTGGCCGTTGGCCATGAATTCATCGGCACCGTCCTCGAAGTCGGCCCAGATGTGTCGAACGTGCGGGTCGGTGACCGCGTCCTGGCGGCCTCGGTGACCGGGTGTGGAACGTGCGACGGGTGCGCGACGGGCAATCCGGTCACGTGTGCGCGCGGAATGCAGATCTTCGGGTCGGGGGTGCTCGGCGGTGGTCAGGCAACGGCGGTTGCCGTGCCGCATGCCAACTTTCAACTCCTACCGATCCCCGACGGCGTGGACGACGAGGCAGCGCTGCTGCTGACGGACAATCTGTCGACCGGCTGGATCGGTGCGAAGAAGGCCGACATTCCGCCGGGTGGAACGGTCGTCGTGATCGGCCTCGGTGCGGTCGGATTGTGTGCCGTCCGCGCCGCCTTCGCGCAGGGGGCAGGCACGGTTCTGGCCGCCGATCCCGTGGCGGGCCGGCGTGCCCTTGCCGTCGACTCGGGGGCGACCGCCCTCGACCTCCCGACCGTTGCGGCGGTGCTCGAACACACCGGTGGCCGAGGGGCCGACAGCGTCATCGACACCGTCGCCTTGGACGTCACGCTCAACGACGCGCTGGCCTGCGTGCGCGCCGACGGCACGGTGTCCGTCCTCGGCGTGCACGATCTCAATCCCTATCCGCTGCCGATCCTGATGGCGTTGATCCGCAACCTGACCCTGCGCATGACCACCGCGCCGATCCAGCAGACGTGGACCGACCTGGTGCCGTTGGTGACGAGCGGATCGCTGCGCACCGACGGCATCTTCACCCACGGCTTCCCGCTGTCCGAGGCGGCCGACGCGTATGCCGCGGTGGCGGCCCGAAGCCCGGAATGCGTGAAGGTGATCCTGAAGCCGCCTACGTCTTAGCAGTCAGCCGGGGAGCAGTCAGCCGGGGGCTGGTGGCGGTCAGCATGGCCGCCAACATGTGCACGATCTCCTCTTGATCGTCGGCCCTCGTGCCGCCCTGGGCCGTCCGTTCGTGCTCGGCGGCGAGGGCGAACATCGCCGTGGCGACGGCGGCGACGCGGCGGCGACGGATCCTGCGATCGGTGACGGGCACCGCATGCGACAGCGCATCCAGTACGCGCGGCCAGGCGGTCTCGGCCGAATCGTGCGGCTCGGTTCTGAGTCGCGTCGCGACGACCTGGAGGAATCGTGCGTAATGCGTGGCTTCCAGGCGCAGCAGGGGGAGGACGAGGATGCGCATCAGGGCGTGCACGTCGCCGGCCTCGTCGGCATGTAGCTCGCCAAGCATGCGTTCGCGCTCCCGCTCCATTGGCAGCAACCTGCGGGCCACGACGGCGTCGAGCAGGTCCTGCCTGGTGCGGAAGTGGTAGTTGACCGCCGAGTTGTTCCGCTGGCCCGCGGCCTGCGCGATATCGCGCAGCGGAACCTCGAAACCGCGCTCGGCGATGAGCCGCTCGGCGGCGTCGAGCAGCGCGTCCTTCGATCGGGAACCACGGTCCACGAAACGCATCCTAGGCGTTCCCTATCGCAAATTAAGCGCATGTGCTTAACTCGGTTGTCGGCCAGCCCGCCGGAAGGATGCACGATGACTGCTGCTGAACAGGTCCGCGAGATCGACGCTGGCACCCCGATGACGCGATTCGCCAGGGGGTGGCACTGCGTCGGCCTTGCCGATTCGTTCCGTGATGGCGAGCCTCACGGGATCAATGCCTTCGGCACCCGGCTGGTGGTGTTCGCCGATCCCGACGGCGAGATCCACGTCCTCGACGGCTACTGCAGGCACATGGGCGGCGACCTGTCGATGGGCACGATCAAGGGTGACACCCTGGCGTGCCCCTTTCACGACTGGCGCTGGCAGGGCTCGACCGGCCGCTGCGTAGAGGTGCCCTATGCCCGCCGGACCCCGCGTCTGGCCCGCACGCGAAAGTGGCTGTGCCAGGAGGTGAATGGTCAACTACTGGTATGGCACGACCCGGAGGGTTCGACACCGCCCGCGGAGCTGACGCCACCGACCATCGAGGGCTACGACGAGGGTAGGTGGTCGCCGTGGAGCTGGAACTCGATCCTCATCGAGGGTTCCCACTGCCGCGAGATCGTCGACAACAACGTCGACATGGCCCACTTCTTCTACATCCACAAGGCTTATCCGACGTTCTTCAAGAACGTGATCGAGGGCCAAGCCGCCACTCAGTTCATGGAGTCCAAGGCCCGCCCCGACACCACGGCGAACTTCGAAAGCCTTTGGGAGGGAACGAATCTACGGTCGGAGGCGACCTACTTCGGGCCCGCCTACATGATCAACTGGTTGCACAACGACGTCGCGCCCGACTTCACCATCGAAGTGGCGCTGATCAACTGTCACTACCCCGTCACCCAGAACTCGTTCGTTCTGCAGTGGGGCGTCGCCGTGCAGAAGATCGAGGGACTGCCGGAGGACAAGGCCGGGCGGCTGGCCGAGACGCTCAGCAAGAACTTCGGTGAGGGCTTCCTCGACGACGTCGAGGTGTGGAAGCACAAGACCAGGATCGACAACCCGCTGCTGACCGAAGAGGACGGCGCGGTCTACCAACATCGTCGGTGGTACGAGCAGTTCTACGTCGACGTCGCCGACGTGACCGATGACATGGTGAACCGGTTCGAGCTCGAGGTCGACACCACCCACGCCTACGGCGTATGGCAGCAAGAGGTCAACGAGAACCTTCAGCGGCGGGATGCCACCTTGTCGACGAGCTGAATCGGCGGCGCCGGACAACCAGTATCGTTTCCGCGATGCCTCTGTACCGCACCCGGTTTGCCGCGCTGCTCGCGGCGCTGGCGCTGTCAGTCACGACGGCGGGAGTGGCTCGAGCGGACGGTGACCCAAGCGCGCTGTGGCACATCGTCGATGGTCAATGCGTGCCGGATCAGCTCGCGCACGAAGATCCGGCGCCGTGCGCGGAGGTCGATCTCAACGGCGGTTCCGCCGTCCTCAAGGACCTCGTCGGCGCCACGCAGTTCCTGCTGATCCCGACCGAACGCAGCTCTGGCATCGAAGATCCGGCGATCCTGGCCCCCGGCGCGCCGAACTACTTCGCCGCGGCGTGGCGCGCGCGATCATTCGTCGATGAGCGGGCCGGCTCGACCCTGCCGCGGGAGTGGCTCAGCCTCGCGATCAACTCGGCGTTCGCCAGGTCGCAGGATCAACTCCACATCCACGTCGACTGCGTGCGCCCCGACGTGCACCAGGCACTGACCGAGCACGCCGCCGCCGTCGGTCCGAACTGGGCGCCGTTCCCGGTCCCGCTCGCCGGCCATCGGTACGACGCAATGTCGGTCAGTGGCGACGATCTCGACGGGAGCAATCCATTCGTGCTGCTGGCGGACGGCGTGGCCGGTGCTCGCGACGACATGGCCGCGCGGACGCTCGTCGTGGTGGGGTCGGTTGGAGCCGACGGCCACCCAGGGTTCGTGGTCCTCACCGACCGCGCGGACGCCGCCACCGGAGACCAAGCCGAGGGCGAGCAGCTAGAGGACCACGATTACTGCCAACGACTGGCCGCCGCCGCGCCTGGCAAGTGACGCCCTACCCGGGATCGGCGGCGGCGTCGAGCAGCATCGAGGCCAGCCTCGCCGCCGCCGGGCTGGTGTTCTGTGGTCGCGGTTTGGCCAGGTGGATCTGCCAGTTGATCGGCACCGCCAGTTCGATGGCCACCAGGTCCGGGAAGCGGACGGCCTCGCTGGCCGGCATGAACGCCGTTCCGAGGTCGTTGCGGATGAGCGCCGCGGCGACCGTGTAGTCGGCGGGCACTTCGTACGACGTCCGTGCCGTCGCCCCGGCGGCGGCGAACGCATCGTCGATCATTCGCCGGATTCCGAACCCCTCGGGGAAGCCGACGAGGTCCTCGTTGGCGAGGTCTTCGATCAGCACCCGGTCGGAGCCGGCGAGTCGATGATCGGGCCGGCAGGCGAACACCATTGCCTCCTCGGCGATCACGTGCATGTCGATACCCGGTGGAAGTCGGGTCGGGGCCGACACCAGCGCGAGATCGAGCGAGCCGTCCGCTATCGAGGACATGTATGACGAGGATCCGGTCTGGCTGAGCCGCAACGCTATTCGAACGAACGGGTGCGCTGCGTGAAATTCACCGAGCACCTTCGCGACGTCGAGCTTGCCGAAGGTGACCAGCGAACCGAACTCGACCGTTCCGGTCAGATGTCCCCGATAGTCACCGAGCGAGTCCTTGGCGAGGCGGGCGGAGTGAAGCAGATGACGGGCGTGCTCGCGGAGCCGTTCACCCGCCGGGGTCAGACGGATCTGCTGGCGCGAACGGTCGAACAACTGCACCGCCAACTCGTCCTCGAGCTTCTTGATGGACGTCGAAAGCGCTGACTGCACGACGTGGACCCGCTGGGCGGCGCGGGTGAAGCTCATCTCGTCGGCCACTGCGATGAAGTATTCGAGTTGCCGCAGCTCCATCCGCACGAAGTTATCAGTCGAACAGATGCTGCTCACGTCGTCCGATCGATCTCTGCGATGTCGGTGTGGCGGGTGACGTACTCCGCGATCAGGGCATACATCCGCTGGGTGACCTCGGTCGCGTCGCTCATGATGTTGTACCCGTGGTCGACGCCCGGCACGTCGTGATAGCCGGCGAGTGACCCGACGGCGTCGAGACCGTGTGCGTACGCCGCGGCTTCGTCCCGCAGCCGGTCGTACTCGGCGGTGATGACGAGGGCCGGTGCGATGCCGTGGAGGTCGATGCCGTTGGCTCCCCACGCCGGGGACGCGAGCGGATCCCGTCGCTGGCCGACGTCGGGGAGGTAGGCGGTGTCGAAGACCTCGCTCATCCACGGCCGCAACACCGCCCGTGATCCCAAGGGGGTTGCCTTGGCCGCGGCGTTCGTGACTAGGTCGAGTGGCGCGTAGTGCAGCACCTGAAGTCTTACCTCGGGGCCACCGTTCTCGAGTGCGAGTCGCGACGCTGCGGCGGCGAGATTTCCACCCGCGCTCTGGCCGCCGACGCACAACCGGGCGCCATCCCAGTCGTGCTGGTCCGACGACGCCCACTTCAAGACGTCGTAGATCTGCTCGACCGGGGCGGGAAAACGTCGCCGAGGCGCGAGGACATAGTCGGTGTTGATCACGACGACGTTGGCGTTGGCCGCAAGATAACGACACCACGGATCGTCCTGCTCGCGGTGGCCCACGACGAACCCGCCGCCATGCACGTTCACGTACACCGCCGGTGGCGTCGGTGCCGGTGACGGTGGGCGGTAGACCGTCGCCGCAACGTCACCGTGGCGGGTGGGTATCGCGACGACCGCGGCGTGCCCACTGATTTCGCCGAAGCGGACACCCGGTTTGGCGGCGGGTCTGATGGCGGCGGCGAACGCCAGGGCCACCGCGTCGGCCACCAGTCGGTTGGACAGGATCGACAAGGGTCTTCCTCTCGAGTTGTACTCCGCTTGGTGAAACGCCATTGAACACGGATCGATTCGTGGGGCGGCCGAGGACTTCGTCATCTCCCGAATCGATGACATCGATCAAAAACAATCGTTGGACTCGATATGACCCGCGTTGATCTCATGAAGGGACCAGCCCCCAGCCCCCTAGCCGAAGTGAAGACCATGACGACGATCGACGAGCACCGCACCTTCGAGCGAGAAGCGCTTCCATTGCGCGACGAATTGGGCCGCGCAGCGCTGCGCTACACGCACAATGCCCACGACGCCGAGGACCTCGTCCAGGAGACCTTCGCGAAGGCGTGGGCGGGGTTCGGCTCCTTCGATCCAGGGACGAACCTTCGGGCGTGGATGTTCCGGATCATGGTCAACGCGTGGATCAGCTCGCACCGGCGCTCGGAGCGGCGACCCCGCGAGACCCTGACCGAGTCGTTCACCGACGCCCAACTCATGGCCGAATCTCGTCGCTTCCACACGGCGCCGTCGGCCGAGAGCCAAGCGCTGCTGCTCCTGCCGGACGGTGAGCTGCGGCGCGCGTTCCAGACCCTGCCCGCCACATTGCAGTCGGTGGTGTACTACGCCGACATCTGCCAGCTGGCGTACCGGGAGATCGCCGACGTCGAGCGAATCCCGTTGGGCACCGTCATGTCTCGGCTACACCGCGCCCGTCGCCAGCTGCGCTCGGCGCTGATGGGTGACGCGAGTCCGTGCGCTGCCTAGGTCCAGCCCGCGACCTCGATCACGGCGTCGGCGAACTGCTGTGGCGCCTCCTGTGGCACGTTGTGCCCGATGCCGTCGAGGATGCGATGCGCGTAGCGGCCGGTGAACTGTTGCCGGTAGGACGTGCCGTCCTTCGCGGGCCCGTCGAAGTCACTGGACACCGTGATCGTCGGCACCGTGATGACGGGCCTGGCGGCGAGGCGACGCTCGAGATCGTCGTACTGAGGTTCTCCGGGAGCCAGGCTCTGGCGCCACCGATAGTTGTGGATCACGATCTCCACGTGGTCGGGGTTGGCGAAGGCCGCAGCGCTGCGGTCGTAGGTGGCATCGTCGAACGACCAAAGCGGTGAGGCGTTCTTCCAGATCAACTTGTTGAAGTCGTGCGTGTTCTGGCGGTAGCCCGCCTCCCCGCGATCGGTCGCGAAGTAGTACTGATACCACCAGCCGTACTCGGCCTGCGGTGACAGCGGTGCGCGGTTGGCCTCCAGATTCACCACCAGGTATCCGCTCACCGACACCAGAGCACGGCAGCGCTCCGGCCACAGCGCCGCCACGACGTCCGCGGAGCGCGCCCCCCAGTCAAAGCCTCCGACAACGGCTTTCGGAATCTCCAGCGCATCCATCAGGGCGATGGTGTCCTTGGCAACCGCAGCCTGCTGCCCATTGCGGACCGTGGCGTCGGACAAGAATCTGGTGCTGCCGAAACCACGAAGGAACGGAACGATGACCCGGAAGCCGCGAGCAGCCAGCAGCGGCGCCACGTCGACGTAACTGTGAATGTCGTAGGGCCAGCCGTGGAGCAGGATGACAGGTGGGCCGTCGGCTGGACCGTCCTCGGCGTAGCCGATGTCGAGCAGACCGGCGTCGACCTGCTTGATCGACCTAAAGGAGGTGTGCGCGGGCGCCGCGGTTGCCGGGGATGGCGCGCACGCGGCGACGGCCGTCCCTGCCGCTGCCAAGCCTGCCAGCACGGAGAACTGACGGCGATTCATCATGTTGCTGCCTTCGCATCTCGAGGTGTAGCTCCAATGTTCACCGGGTGTAACTCCGCAGGGGCCAGGCGAATTCACCACCCGCTATTCGGGCTCGCCGTACTCGTCGAACCAGTACGCGAGCTTGCCCCGCCTGCTGACGGCACGGAGCCTGCGCTCGGCGGCGGCACGCGTCTTCGTCGTGGTGACGATCAGCAGTTCGTCGCCTGCTTCGATGCGGGTGTCCGGAAGCGGGACGAAGGTGTGGCCGTCCCTGATGATCAGGGTGATCACACTGGGATCGGGCAGTCGGAGCTCGAGCACCGTGACGTTGTGCAGCCGCGAGGTCGGCCGCACCGTCAGCGTCAGCAGTTCCGCTTCGAGGACGTCGAGCGGCGCGGCCTCGACGTGGATCTCGCGCGTGGAGTCGCGAGGGATCAGGCGTAGGGCGTGCGCGAGTGGGCGCAGGCTGGGGCCCTGGATCAGGGTGAAGACGACGACAAGCATGAAGACGACGTTGAGCAGGCGGTTGCTGTCGGGCACGCCAGCGACGATCGGGAACGTCGCCAACACGATCGGCACCGCGCCGCGCAGACCTGCCCACGACAGGAAGACCTTCTCGCGGAACGGGACGTTGAAGCCGGCGAGCGAGCCCACCACCGAAAGTGGTCGCGCGACCAGGAGCAGAACCAGCCCGATGACGAGCGCGGGCACGATGTCCGCCGCGAGTTCGCTGGGATCCACCAGCAGGCCGAGGAGGACGAACAGACCGATCTGCGCCAGCCAGCCGAGCCCTTCGGCGAATGACCGGGTGGCCGACCGGTGCGGAAGTCCCGAGTTCGCGAGTACCACCGCAGCGAGGTAGGCGGCGATGAACCCGCTGGCGTGCACGGTGCCCGCCGCCGCGAACGCCACGATGCCAAGCCCGAACGTCCCGATCGGATACAGCCCGGACGCGGGCAGGGCGACCCGCCGCAGCGCCAGAGCCCCGAGGAATCCGCAGCCAAGTCCGATGGCGGAGCCGGCCAGCAACTCGTACACCAGGTCGGCGATGGCGCTCTCCGGTTCGAACACGAAGGGCACCGCGCTGAACATGAGCACGAGGATGACCGCTGGCGCGTCGTTGAAGCCGGATTCGGCTTCCAGTAGCCCGGCCACTCGCCGAGGCAGGGGCAGCACGCGCAGAACCGAGAACACCGCCGCCGCGTCGGTGGACGAGACGATGGCGCCGAGCAGGAGGGCGAGCTGCCAGTCCATCCTGAGCAGCAGGTGCGCGCCGGCGGCGGTGACGACCATGCTGATCACCACGCCGATGGTGGCCAGTGCGCCGGCGGGCGCGAGCACCTTGCGTATGTCGGCGAAGCGCGTCGTCAAGCCGCCCTCGACCAGGATGACGGCCAGTGCGGCCGTGCCGATGTTCCTGGCGAGCTCGACGTCGTCGAACTGCAGACCGAGGCCGTCCTCACCGAGGACGACGCCGACGAGGAGGAAGAGCAGCAGGCTGGGAAATCCGACGCGGGTGGCCACGCGCGTCCCGACGATGCTGGCGAGCAGCACGAAGCCACCGATCAGCAAAGCCAGGTACAGCTCGTGCAGGCTCAATTCGTCCCCGTTCGGACGTCTTGGATGACGTGGTCGTGGCGGCCAACGACCAGGTGCGCCAGCCGGAGTGTGCGGTCAGTATTTCAGTTGGATGGTCGCTGAGTGTCAGGTGCGGCACCGCGGATGGACGAAGATGGACCCGTGGTGGAGCGAAAGACACGCATCGGGATCGCCGGCGCAGGCAACGTCGGCCGCTCCGTCGCGCAGGAACTCCTCGACAACGGTCACAAAGTGCTGCTGATCGAACGCGAACGCCGCAAGTTCGAACCACACGTGGTGCCCGAGGCGGACTGGCTCTTTGCCGATGCGTGTGAGGTGGCGACGCTTGAGGAGGCGGGCGCGGAGACGTGCGACGTTCTGATCGCCGCCACCGGTGACGACAAGGCCAACCTCGTCGTCGGCCTCCTCGCCAAGTCGGAGTTCGGCGTGCCACGGGTCGTCGCCAGGATCAACGAGATCCGGAACGAATGGCTGTTCACCCAGGCCTGGGGTATCGACGTCGCGGTCTCGACTCCCGGCGCGATGGTGGCAGGAGTCGAAGGCGCCATCGACGTTGGCCACCTGGTGCGCTTGATGGGGCTCCGGCAGGGCCAGGCGGATCTGGCGAAACTCACACTGCCCGAAGACAATCCGCTGGTCGGTCAGCGAGTGGGTGACCTCGACCTACCGCCGAACACCGCCATGGTCACGCTCGTTCGCGGCGGACGCGTCATCGTGCCCACCCCGGACGACGTGCTCGAGGCAGGTGACGAGATGTTGTTCGTCTCGGACAGTTCAGTGGAGAGTTCGATCAGAGCCGCCATCCACGGCGCCGAACCCGTTCGGGCGCTGAAGGACCGGTACGGCTTCTAACGCAGCCGCTTGAGCGCCCGCATCAACGCCACCACGGGCGGCGAGGCGCCGATGGCCGGGGCGACGAACAACCATGCCCAGAGCCATCCCGGCGCGACACCACCGTCGGAGTACGTGGCGATGATGGTCAGGACGCCCTGCGCGATCAAGAACGGGCCGAGCATGATCAGCCCGGCGAACCCGACCGCGACGCCGCCCTCCCACCGCATGGAGTCGTCGGGTGAATCGGCGACACTCGTCGCCATCACGCCGACCGCCAACGCGATGCCAACGCCAAGGACTAGCGCGACGATGTCCACGACTGGCACCCGTCGATTATCCATGGCAACTCCGTCGGCGAGGATGGTGGAGTGCAAGGGTTGGCCGAGTACCAGGAGCCGTACACGCGAGTCGTGGTGTCGCGCGATGGAGACGACCTCGTCTTCTGGTCGGACTTCGACGACAACGGCCGCTCGATCGTGAGCGAGACCCGCATTCCAACGGCGAACTACGTGGCAAAGGGCGAGGGGCCGTGGCCGTGGTACGACCTCGGCGACCGCAGGGCCGGCGCCCTGCTGGTTCTCGACGCGCTCGGAGTCGGGCCTCGGCCGTGGACGGAACCCCTTGCGCCAGAGGTGCTCAAGCTCTTCGATACCGCGCAACACGGCTGGGCGTCGATCGCCGACCGGCTCGCCGCTGGCCTCGATCCCGATTCGCTCGATCCCTGCGGGGCGACGCCCCTGTGGTACGCCGTGCGTGCGCTCGACCACCACGCCGCACTGGTTCTGATCGACGCCGGTGCGGACGCGGGTCGGCGAATCGAGTTGTCGGCGCGGGGCGAACGGTTCACGACCATCCTTCACGAGATCGTCCTCCTCGGCCGAACGCTGGCCTTGGAACGGCTCCTGAGCAGAGGCGTGACCCCCTCGCTCCTCGACTCCGACGGGGCGACGCCGATGCATCGCCTCGACGAGCGGTCCGACCATCTCAACCCCGAGCTGACCAGAATGCTGAGCGCCGCAGGGGCCGACGTCAATGCGTCGACGACCAGCGGTCAGCGACCGATCGAGGCGGCCGCCCAGCGGATCCTGCCAGGCACCGTCGCGGCGATGCTCGAGCTCGGAGCCGAGCCCGCGAAGGCGCTGACCGCGCTCCTCGGTTGGTGGGCGGCGAACGTCCGCTGGGCGGGCTACCGCGCGGGTGAAGTCGTCAACGTCATCGAATGCCTGCGCGCGGGGGGCGCCGTGGTCACCGCGCGGGACCACGAGCTGGCCACCGAGGCGGGCGTTTCCGCGGTCGTCGCCGTGCTGGATGCCTAGGCTGGAGCGAGACCGAGGGAGGGCCCGTTGACCGCCATCATCGCCATCTCGGTGGGACTGCTACTCGGTGTCGGTCTCGTCGTCAGCCAGCTCGTTCGCCTCAAGGAGTGGTTGGGCAAGGCTCCTCCCGAGGAGCCGCCCGACGTGAAGGAGCCCTGAGCCCGAAGCCGGCCAACTTCGCCAACAGTGGACAGTTCGTCAAATCTGTCAACTGCCGTCCGATGACGGAGGTAGCGTCTCGGCTTACGGACAGGAGGCTCGGATGACGGCGGTGACGACGACGCAGGGTGAGGTCGTGGCGAGGGCACGGGGAATGCGCGACCTGGTGCGGGCCGAGGCTGCCGAGTCGGAACGGCAGCGCACGATGTCCGCGCCGATCGTCGAGGAGATGTGGGCCAGCGGCCTGATGTCGGCGTTCAACCCGGTGGTGGCAGGCGGGGCCGAACCGTCGTTCGCCGAGATGATCGAGACCTGGATCGAAATGGCTTGGCAGGACGGCTCGTTCGGTTGGACGGGAATCGCGAACCTGCCGTCGTCGTTCGCCGCGGCGACGTATCTCCCCGAGCAGGGCTTCGCGGAGGTGTTCGCCGCCAACGACAACCACGTCACGATGGGCGGACAGTTCGCGCCCAACGGGCAGGGCGTCGTCACCGACGGCGGCTACCGATTGACCGGGGCGTGGAGCTTCGGTTCCGGCACCGGACACTCGCAGTACGTCGCGGCCGGCTTCATCCCGATGGACGACGGGGAGATGCGCTGGATCAGCGAAGGCATCCCCGAGCTCCTGGTGGCTCTGCTGCCACGCGCCGAGGTGAACTTCACCGACGGCTGGAACGTGCAGGGCCTCAAGGGAACCGGATCCTACGACTACAACCTGGCCGACGTATTCGTGCCGGAGTACCGCACCTTCCGGCTGTTCACCACGTGTCCGCTGCGCGGCACGTCTCCCGCCGGGCGGATGGGCATGATGCCGGTGACGGCGGCGGGCCACGCCGGCTGGGCGCTCGGCGTCGCCAAGAGCATGCTCGACGACGTCCA
>NZ_JAVRQA010000550.1:0-9999 GCF_032161845.1 Mycobacterium sp. | reverse complement strand
CTGACGGGTGGTCATTGCGGCCACTGGTGGCCGACCTAGGGCTGGCCTATGCCAGCCGATCGAATGGGCTGGCTCCCGACTGGGTTCCACTACCGGTGCAGTACGCCGACTACACGCTGTGGCAGCGCGCCCAGCTCGGCGAACTCGATTCTCCCGCAAGCCCGATCGCCGACCAGGTCAGCTATTGGGAAGACACCCTGGCCGGTCTGCCGGAGAGGCTCGACCTGCCAACGGACCGCCCGTACCCGCGGGTGGCCGATCAACGTGGTGCCACGGTGGAGGTGGACTGGCCCGCCGAGTTGCAGCAGCAGATCAACCGGTTGGCGCGCGAGCACAACGCCACCAGTTTCATGGTGGTACAGGCCGCCCTGGCGGTCCTGTTGTCGACGGTCAGTGCGAGTTCGGATGTGGCCGTGGCCTTCCCGATCGCCGGACGACGTGATCCCGCGCTCGACGATCTCGTCGGCTTCTTCGTCAACACCCTGGTGTTGCGCGTCGACCTGGCCGGAAACCCCTCGATCGCCGGGCTATTGGCTCAGGTGCGGGCCCGCAGCCTCGCGGCCTACGAGCACCAGGACGTACCGTTCGAGGTCCTGGTGGAACGGCTCAACCCCACCCGCAGCCTCACCCACCATCCGCTGGTGCAGGTGATGCTGGGCTGGCAGAACCTGCCGTGGCAGAACGTCGACACCGCAGCCGGCTTGGTTCTTGGTGACCTGGAGGTCACCCCGCAGCCGGTGGACACCGAGGCGGCGCGGATGGATCTGTCGTTCTCCCTCTCCGAACGCTGGGGCGTGGCAGGCGAATCCGTCGGGATCAGCGGCGTCGTCGAATTCCGCACCGACGTATTCGACGCGGCGACCGTCGAGGCACTGGTGGAGCGGCTACGCCGAGTGCTGGTGGCGATGACCGCCGACCCGCAGCGGTCGTTGTCGTCGGTGAGCCTGCTCGACGACCAAGAGCACGCGCGTCTGGATGCGTTCGGCAATCGGCAGGTGCTGGCCCAAGCGACGACCCAGGCGTCGATACCGGAGCTGTTCGCAGATCACGTCGCACGCACTCCCCTTGCGATTGCGATCACCTGCCAGGACCGGTCGGTGACCTACGCGGAGCTGGATGAGGCGTCGAATCGGTTGGCGCACCTGCTGACCGACCACGGCGTTGGCCCGGGACACGTCGTCGCCCTGCTGCTCTCGCGATCAGCGGAGTCGATTGCGGCCATCCTCGCGGTGCTGAAGACCGGAGCGGCGTACCTTCCGGTCGATCCGGGATTGCCCTCCGAGCGCATCGAGTTCGTGCTTGCCGACGCGAGGCCCAGCGTCGCGATCACCACCGACGACTTCGCCAACCGGTTGGCTGCCTTCGATGGAGTGGTGCTTGACCTCGACGACGCTGCCGTTCACGGCCAGCCCGGCACGGCGCTACCCACGCCGACCTTCGACCAGCTGGCCTACCTGATCTACACCTCGGGCACCACGGGCGTGCCGAAGGCGGTGGGGCTGACCCATGGGAACGTGACGCAGCTGCTGGGGTCGCTGGAGGCGGGCCTGCCGTCGGCCGGGGTGTGGAGTCACGCGCATTCGCTGGCCTTCGACGTCTCGGTGTGGGAGATCTTCGGGGCCCTGCTACGGGGCGGCCGAGTCGTGGTGATCCCCGACGCGGTGGCGCGGTCGGCGCCGGATCTGTACGCGGCGCTGTTGGCCACGGGCGTCACCGTACTGACCCAAACACCCTCTGCCGCCGCGGTGTTGCCGTCGGCGGGGCTGGAGTCGACGGCCCTGGTGGTGGTTGGCGAGGCCTGCCCACCCGAGGTGAGGGACCGGTGGTCGCGCGCGCGGGTGATGATCAACGCCTACGGGCCCACCGAGACGACGATGTGCGTGGCGATCAGCGCCCCGATGACCGAGGGGTCGGGCAGTGTGCCGATCGGGTCGCCGGTGCGCGGGGCGGCGTTGTTCGTGCTGGACGCGTGGTTGCGGCCGTTGCCGGTAGGAGCAGTCGGCGAGCTGTACGTGGCTGGCGCCGGGCTGGGCGTGGGATATGTGGGCCGGGCCGGGCTGAGCGCGTCGCGGTTCGTCGCGTGCCCGTTCGCCGGGGCGGGGGCACCTGGCCAAAGGATGTACCGCACCGGGGATCTCGTCCGGTGGCGTGCCGATGGACAGCTGGACTATCTGAGTCGTACCGACGAGCAGGTGAAGATCCGCGGCTACCGCATCGAGCTCGGCGAGGTGCGGGCGGCGCTGGCCGCGTTCGACGGGGTGCGGCAGGCGGTGGTTGTCGCCCGCGAGGACCACCCGGGCGACAAACGCCTCGTCGGCTACGTGACCGGTAGTGCGAATCCGGCCGAGGTGCGTACCGCACTGGCCCAACGGCTTCCGGCCTACATGGTGCCCGCCGCGGTCGTGGCGTTGGACGCGTTGCCGCTGACGGCCAACGGCAAGCTCGACACCCGGGCCCTCCCCGCGCCGGAATACACCGCGGGCGCCTATCGAGCCCCCGCCGGCCCGGTCGAGGAGATCCTGGCCGGCATCTACTCCCAGATCCTTAGCGCGGACCGCGTCGGCACCGAAGACTCGTTCTTCGATCTCGGTGGGGACAGCATCACCGCCACGCGTCTGGTCGCCGCCATCAACACCAGCCTGCACGCCAACCTCGCGGTGCGCACGCTGTTCGAAGCACCCACCATCGCCGAACTGGCGCCCCGCATCGGCGTGGGTTCGGGGCGGCTGGAGCCGCTGGTTGCCGGCGAGCGCCCGGTGGTGGTTCCGCTGTCGTTCGCCCAGAATCGGTTGTGGTTCCTCGAGCAGTTGCAGGGTCCCTCGGCGGTCTACAACCTGGCGACCGCCTTGCGGTTGACTGGGCACCTCGACGCCGACGTGCTTCGGGCGGCGCTGGCCGACGTCGTCGCACGCCACGAGAGCCTGCGCACACTGTTCGCGGCACCCGACGGGATACCTCAGCAGGTCGTCATCCCCGTTGAGCGAGCCGAATTCGGTTGGCACGTCACCGATGCCACCACGTGGTCGACGGAGCGACTCGACGAGGAGATCGACGCCGCGTCACGATACGCCTTCGACCTGGCTGTCGAAATACCGATCAGGGCAACACTGTTCCGCGTCGCGGACGACGAGCACGTGCTGGTCGCCGTCGTGCACCACATCGCCGCCGACGGCTGGTCGATCACGCCCTTGGCGCGCGATCTGAGCCTTGCGTACGTCGGCCGCTGCGCCGGACACACCCCGGCGTGGACCGAATTGCCGGTGCAGTACGTGGACTTCACCCTGTGGCAGCGTGCCCAATTCGGCGACCTTCGGGACGGAAACAGCCCCATCGCCGCGCAACTCGACCACTGGCAGAGCGCCCTGGCCGGGCTGCCCGAGCGGCTGCAACTGCCTACCGACCGTCCCTATCCGATGGTCGCCGATCAGCGCGGCGCCACGGTCGCGGTGGAGTGGCCTGCCGAGCTGCAGCAGCAGATCGCTAGGGTGGCCCGCGACCACAATGCGACGAGCTTCATGGTGGTGCAGGCCGCCTTCGCGATGCTGCTATCCAAGATGTGCGCGACTTCCGATGTGGCGGTGGGTTTTCCGATTGCCGGTCGGCCCGATCCCGCGCTCGACGACCTCGTCGGCTTCTTCGTCAACACCCTGGTGCTGCGCGTTGACCTGGCGGGTGATCCCACCTTCGGCGACTTGCTAACCCAGGTGCAGCAGCGCAGCCTGGCCGCCTACGAGAACCAGGACGTCTCCTTCGAGGTGCTGGTGGAGCGGCTCAACCCCGCCAGGAGCCTGAGCCATCACCCGCTGGTGCAGGTGATGATGGCCTGGCAGAATCTCCCCGGGCTCGGGGCCAGACCGAATCACGGCACTGCCGGGCTTGCCCTTGGCGATCTGCAGGTCACGCCGATCCCGGTGAACACCAAGACCGCGCGCATGGATCTGACGTTCTCACTGGGGGAACTCTGGAGCGAGGACGGGGCGGTCGCGGGGATCGGAGGGACGGTCGAATACCGCACCGACGTCTTCGATGCCGCCACCATCCACGGGCTCGTCGAACGGTTGCAACGGGTACTGACGGCCACGAGTGCCGACCCGAGCCAGGCGCTGTCGGCGGTGGACGTCCTCGACGATTCCGAGCGGGCGCTACTCGACGACATCGGCAACCGGGCGGCGTTGACACCTCCGGCGGGCCAGCCCACCGACGAACGGTCGATTCCGGAACTGTTCACCGCTCAGGTCGAGCACACCCCCGATTCGGTGGCGCTCACCGGTGCTGACCGGTCGCTGACCTACCGCCAACTCGACGACGCAGCCAACCGGATGGCGCAGCTGCTGATCGCAAGGGGTGCGCGCCCGGGACAGGCTGTGGCGCTGCTGCTTTCGAGGTCCACCGACGCGATCGTGTCGATTCTCGGCGTCCTCAAGACCGGGGCAGCGTACTTGCCCATCGACCCGGCGCTGCCGTCGGCGCGGATCGAATTCGTGCTCGCCGACGCCACCCCGGTCGCCGTCATCACCACCGGCGATCTCGCCCAGCGACTCGACGGGTTCGGGGTGGCGGTCGTCGATGCCGCCGATGCCGCCGACCCAGCGCTCGACGCCCAGCCCGGCCCGCCTCTGCCGACGCCGTCCGCGGACGACCTCGCCTACCTGATCTACACGTCGGGCACCACCGGCGTGCCGAAGGGCGTTGCCGTTACTCACCGCAACGTCACGCAACTGATCACCTCGCCAGACTCGGGGCTGCCCGCTACGGGCGTGTGGTCGCATTGGCATTCGCTGGCGTTCGACGTCTCGGTGTGGGAGATCTTCGGCGCGCTGCTCCACGGCGGGCGGTTGGTCGTCGTCTCCGAAGCGGTGGCGCGCTCGCCGGAAGACCTGCACGCACTGCTCGTCGCCGAACGGGTGACCGTGGTGAGCCAAACCCCTTCGGCAGCGGGGGCGCTTTCGCCAACCGGTTTGGAAGCGGTCACGTTGGTGGTGGCAGGCGAGGCGTGTCCGGTCGAGCTGGTGGACCGCTGGGCGCCGGCGCACACGGTCGTCAACGCCTATGGCCCGACCGAGGCCACGGTGTACGCGGCGATCAGTGCCCTCCTGACATCCGGTTCGGGCACCGTCCCGATCGGGACGCCCGTTCCCGGTGCGGCGGCGTTCGTTCTGGACGGCTCGTTGCGGCCGGTCCCGGTCGGGGTCGTCGGCGAGTTGTACGTGGCAGGCGGGGGCGTGGCGGCCGGGTACGTGCGACGGGGCGGGTTGACGGCAGCACGCTTCGTGGCGTGCCCCTTTGGCGGACCGGGGGCACGCATGTACCGCACCGGGGACCTGGTCCGGTGGCGCGCCGATGGTCAACTGGACTACCTGGGTCGGGTCGACGAGCAGGTCAAGATCCGCGGATACCGCATCGAGCTCGGCGAGGTGCGGGCGGCACTGGCCGCGCTCACCGGCGTGGATCAAGCGGTGGTCGTCGCGCGCGAGGATCGCCCCGGTGACAAACGCCTGGTCGGCTATGTCACCGGATCGGCTGATCCGGCCGGACTCCGCGTGGCGCTGGCCGACCGGCTGCCGACGTACATGATTCCGGCCGCCGTGCTCGCGCTCCCCGAGCTGCCACTGACACCCAACGGAAAGCTCGACACCCGCGCCCTGCCTGCACCCGAATACGCCGCAGCCGGATATCGTGCGCCGGGCAACGCGGTCGAGGAGATCCTGGCAGGCATCTACGCCGAGGTGCTCGGTGTCGATCGCGTTGGGATCGACGACTCCTTCTTCGACCTTGGCGGAGACAGCATTTCGTCGATGCAGGTGGTGACGAGGGCACGCGCCGCGGGCCTGACCTGCCGCACCAGGGATCTCTTCGTCGAACAGACCGTCGCCCGACTGGCGCGGGTGGCCACCTCGTTCAACGCCGATGCCGACGTGATCGACGAAGGCGTCGGCCCGGTCTCCGCCACCCCGATCGTGCGGTGGCTGGCCGAGGTGGACGGGCCCGTGGGCCAGTTCAACCAGACGGTCCTGGTGCAGGCCCCGGCCGGGGCAGGCCTGGCCGACGTCGTGGTGGTGCTGCAGGCCCTGCTCGATCGTCATGCCACGCTGCGGCTCCGCGTCGAGGACGACGGCGCCGGGGGCTGGTCGCTGCTGGTGCCCGAGCCAGGGACGGTGGACGCTCAGCAGTGCGTGCACGCGGTCGAGACGATGTCCGACGAGGCACTGGTGGCGGCGCGGTCACGGCTGAACCCCGCCACCGGTGCGATGCTCAGCGCACTGTGGGTATCCGACGTCGGCCAGCTGGTCGTCATCGTTCACCACCTGGCCGTCGACGCGGTCTCTTGGCGAATCTTGCTGGAGGACTTGAACATCGCCTGGGTGCAGCACCGGGCCGGGCAGCCGGTGGCGTTGCCGACCGGTGGCACGTCGTTCCAGCGCTGGGCGGCGCTGCTCACCGAACACGCCGGCCACCGGGACGTCGTAGCCCAGGCGGATGCCTGGAAGCGGGTAGCCGAGATACCCGCCGTCCTGCCCGCGGTTCAACCCGCCAGGGATACCTTCGCCACCGCCGGTCAGCTGTCGCTAGAACTGGACGCCGAGACGACCGGCATGCTTCTTGGGGAGGTGCCCGCCGCATTCCACGCCGGAGTGCAGGACATCCTGCTGATCGCATTCGCGCTTGCAACAGCGGAATTCGTGGGTAGCAGCCCTGCGCCGATCGCCATCGACGTCGAGGGCCACGGGCGTCACGAGGAACTGGTGGGCTCCGACAATCCCATCGACCTGTCGCGCACCGTCGGCTGGTTCACCACGAAATACCCCGTCGCCATGGCGGTCGGCGGGGTGTCCTGGCCCCAGGTGGTCGCCGGAGACACGGCACTGGGGGCGGCACTCAAGGACGCGAAGGAGCAGCTCCGCGCCCTTCCGGACACGCTGACGTACGGACTGCTGCGCTACCTGAACGACGACGTCGACCTCGCCGCGTCCGAACCTTCGATCGGATTCAACTACCTAGGGCGCCAAGGCGGCGCGGCTGCGCTCTCCGAGGAACTCTGGCGGATCGGAGATGGCTGGTCGACGACCGGTGCGGTCACGGCGATACCCATGCCATTGATGCACACCCTCGAGCTGAACGCCGGGACCATCGAGACCACGGACGGCAGTCGGCTGCATGCCAATTGGACCTGGGCGCCGTCGGCGCTCGACCAGTCCCAGGTCACCCGACTCGGCCAGATGTGGTTCGAGGCACTTTCCGGCATCTGCGCGCACGTTCGGGCCGGTGGGGGAGGACTTACCCCGTCCGACGTAGTGCCCGCCCGCCTCAACCAGGGACAGCTCGACGAATTGCAGCGGCGACATCGGGTCGCCGACGTGCTCCCACTGACGCCGGTGCAGCAGGGTCTGCTCTTCCATGCCAACGCCGTGCAGGGCAGCGACGACCTGTACGCCGGGCAGCTGGAAATCAGCGTCGCAGGTCGGCTCGACGAGGTCCGGCTGCGCGATGCGGTGCACGCGGTGGTCGGCAGGCATCCCAACCTGGCGGCCCGCTTCGAGCAGCGCTTCGGCGAGCCGGTGCAGGTCATTCCGGCTGACCCCGCGGCGAGTTGGCATTACGTCGAACTGCACCGCGACTCGGACACCGACCCAGGTGCCGAGATCCAGCGGATCTGCGCCGCCGAGCGGGCCGCCGTGTGCGAGCTCGGCGACCACCCGGCGTTCCGGGCCTTGCTAATTCGCGTCGCGGCCGACAGCCATCGATTCGTGCTGACGAATCACCACATCGTGCTGGACGGCTGGTCGATGCCGATTCTGCTCGGCGAGATCTTCGCGGGCTACTACGGCCAACGGCTGCCGGCGGCCGCCCCCTACCGCAACTTCATCACCTGGTTGGCAGAACGTGACCACGACGCCGGCCGCGGCGCCTGGGCCGAGCTGCTCGATGGCTTCGAGACCCCCACCCTGGTCGGTCCTCACGACCGGCTGGAGCAGGGCCGGCGAAGCGTCGAGACGTTCAGCCTGTCCGCCGAGATCACCAGGGCCGTCGGCGAATTGGCTCGCTCGCGGCACGCCACCGTGAACACCGTGCTGCAAGCCGCCTACGCACAGCTGCTGTGCTGGGTGACCGGTCAGCACGACGTCACCTTCGGCGCGACGGTCTCGGGCCGCCCTGCCGAAGTCCCCGGGGTGGAATCGATGGTCGGGCTCTTCATCAATACGGTGCCGGTCCGTGCGACCATCACTGCCGCCACCACCACCGCGGATCTGGTGGATCAGCTGCAACTTGCCTACCACGACACGCTCGAGCACCAACACCTGTCCCTTAGTGAGATTCACCGAATCACGGGCCAGGAGCGGCTTTTCGACACGCTCTTCGCCTTCGAGAACTACCCGGTCGACGCCGACGCGTTGACCGGCGCCCACGAACTGGCGATCACCGACGTCACCGCCAGGGAATCGACCCACTATCCGTTGGCGGTCCAGGCGCAGCCCGGTCACGAACTGACGCTTCGCGTCGAGTACGACACCGACGTGTTCGATGCGGCTGCCATCTCGACGCTGATCGAGCGGTTGCAGCGGGCATTGGTGGCCATGACCGCGGACCCAGGCCGCAGGCTGTCGTCGATGGATGCGCTGGACACCGACGAGCATGCCACGCTGGACCGCTGGGGCAGCCGGGCCATCCTGGAGCGACCGGTCGCCGGGGCCTCGGTTCCGGAGCGGTTCGCCGCCCAGGTGGCCCGCACGCCCGACGCGGTGGCGCTGATCTGCGAGGGCCGAGCGCTGACCTACGCTGAGCTCGACGAGGCGTCGAACCGGATGGCGCATCTGCTGGTCGCTCACGGGGCGGGCGCGGGACAGTCCGTGGCGCTTCTCCTTTCGCGGTCGGCCGAGGCAGTCGTGTCGATCCTGGCGGTCCTGAAGTCGGGGGCGGCGTACCTGCCGATCGACCCGGCGCTTCCGACGGCTCGGATCGAGTTCATGCTTGGCGACACCGCGCCGGTCGCGGCGGTCACCACGGGGAATCTGGCCGGGCGGCTCACGGGGTTGGGTGTGCCGATCGTCGACCTCGATGACGAGGCCGCCGACTCGCAGGCCGCCACGGCGCTCCCACTGCCAGACCTCGACGACATCGCACACGTCATCTACACCTCGGGAACCACCGGCGTGCCGAAGGGCGTTGCGGTCACGCACCGCAACGTCACCCAGTTGTTCGATGGCCTCGAAATCGGTATCGACCTCACGCCGGATCAGGTGTGGACGCAGTTCCACTCCTACGCCTTCGACTTCTCGGTGTGGGAGATCTGGGGTGCGCTGCTGCACGGTGGGCGGCTGGTGGTGGTGCCCGATGCGGTGGCCCGGTCCGCCGACGACTTCCATGCCCTGCTGGTACGCGAACGGGTCACCGTCCTCACCCAAACCCCCTCGGCTGCAGCGGTGTTGTCCACCGACGGCCTCGAGTCGGCGGCACTGGTGATCGGGGCGGAGGCGTGCCCGCCCGAGTTGGTGGATCGGTGGGCGCCCGGCCGGACGATGGTCAACGTCTACGGCCCGACCGAGACGACGATGTGGGCCTGCAAGAGCACTCCGCTGACGGCGGGGTCCGGGGCCCCGCCGATCGGGTCGCCAACCGCGGGCGCGGCATTCTTCGTCCTCGACGAGTGGCTGCGGCCCGTGCTTCCCGGCGCGATCGGTGAGCTGTACCTGGCGGGTCGCGGTGTCGGCGTTGGTTATTGGCGCCGCACGGCCTTGACTGCGTCGCGATTCGTGGCGTGCCCCTTCGGTGGGATCGGCGGTCGGATGTATCGCACCGGGGATCTGGTGTCCTGGGGTCCCGACGGGCAGTTGCGCTATCTGGGCCGCGCCGACGAGCAGGTCAAGATCCGCGGGTACCGCATCGAACTCGGTGAAGTGCGTTCGGCATTGGTCGCACTGGAGGGCGTCGAACAGGCCGTCGTCATCGCCCGTGACGGCCGGGTGGGCGGCAAGCGCCTGGTGGGATACGTCACGGGGACGG
>NZ_JAVRQA010000549.1:0-4553 GCF_032161845.1 Mycobacterium sp. | reverse complement strand
CAGCCCCGTCGGCAGCAAACTCAAGACGTCGCCTGGGGGTCAGATCGGTACCTTCGTGACGTGCATTGAACGCGTCACCACGGATTCCGCAGCTACTCCTCGATGGCCAGCACCGGCGTCGGCCGCTGGAATGCGCGCGTCACGACGAGCAGCCAGACGAACCCGAGTGCCAGCCAAATGGACCCGTACAACAAGGTCTTCCCGGACAGACTGGTCCACAGCCAGGCCGTCAGGACGAAGCCGACGCCTGGCAGCACCAGGTTGTTCAGGACGTTCTTGTCGCCCAGGTCGACGAAGTAGTGCTTGATGACGGTCAGGTTCACCGCCGAGAAGGCGATCAACGCGCCGAAACTCACGATGGAGGCGAGGAACTCCAGACTGATCCACACCGCCACCAGTGAGACAACCGACACCACCAGGATGGCGAAGGTCGGCGTCGCGAAGCGCACCGAGACATGCCCGAACACCTTGCGCGGCATGATGCCGTCGCGACCCATCGCGTAGAGGATCCTGGCGACCGACGCCTGCGAGGTCAGTGCGGAGCCGATGCAGCCCGCGATGTACGCGGCGGTGAAGAACGTGTTCAGGAACTGACCGCCGGCCGAGGTCATCACGTCCAGCGAGCCCGAATCGACGTCCGCGAACTGGTTCGACGGGAACACCAACTGGGACACGTAGGACAGCCCGAAGAAGATCAGGCCGCACACCACGGTCGCGATCATGATCGCCTTTGGCACGCTGCGGGTGGGGTCCTTCGCCTCCTCGGACATGGTCGACACCGCGTCGAAGCCGAGGAAGGACAGGCACAGGATCGCCGCACCCGCGAAGATCGGGCTCGCGCCGCTCACCGAACCGTCACCGGTGAACGGCGCCATCAGGTTGACGTTGCCGGCCTTGGTGATGGCCATGACCGCCATCACCACGAAGACGAGGATGAAGACGATCTGCAGTGCGAGCAGCAAGAAGTTGGCCCGCGCCACCGAGACGATGCCGATGACGTTGAGCACCGTCACCAGCGCGATCGACACCAGAATCCACACCCAGGCGGGCACCGACGGAATCGCCGCCTCCATGTAGATGCCGATGACCAGGTAGTTCAGCATCGGCAGGAAGAGATAGTCCAGAAGCAGCGACCATCCCGCCAGGAAGCCGATCGGCGCCCCGAACGTCCTCTGCGTGTACGCGTACGTCGACCCGGCGACGGGGAAGGCCGCCGACATCCTGGCGTAGGACCTTGCTGTGAACACCATCGCGGCCAGTGTCACCAGATAGGCGACCGACAGCCGGCCGCCGGTCAGCTGGGTGACGATCCCGTAGGTGGTGAACACCGTCAGCGGAACCATGTAGACCATGCCGAAGAGCACCAGGGCGGGAACCCCGAGTGCGCGTTTCAAATGTCCCTCGGCCCCGACTGACGTTGTCGATGACATGGCGCGTCCTCCCTGTTGTCACTGCTCTGGTGGAACGAATGGTCGACCGAGTTCGCCTCGGAGGTACGTGCCCCTGATGCCAACGCTGGGCAGCTCCAGTGCGGGCGTCCCGCGTGGGTCGCGGTCCAGCCATACCAGATCCGCGCTGGCGCCGGGAACCAAACGGCCCCAGGTCGCCTCGGCGAACGCCTGTTCGGCGACTCCAGCGGTGTAAGCGCCGAGCGCGCGTTCGATGGTGAGGATCTCCTCAGGCGTCCAGCCGCCATCGGGATCGCCTTCGGGAGTGCAACGCGACACTCCGACTGCGATGCCATCGAGCGGCGCCCCCGACGACACCGGCCAGTCCGAGCCGAGCGCCAGCGGCGCCCCCGACTCGGCGAGGCTGCGCATCCGGTATTGCTTGTCGGCGCGTTCGACACCGAGCCGCGGGATGGTCAGCACCGTCATCAGTGCATCCATCTGCGCCCACAGCGGCTGCATGCAGGGGATCACCCCGAGCGCGGCGAAGCGTTCGAGGTCGGCGTCGTCGACCAGCTGCACGTGGGCGATGACCGGCCTGCGGTCGCGTGGTCCGTTGGACTCGATCGCGAACTCGATGGCGTCGAGGGCCTGGCGGACCGCGGCGTCGCCGATCGCGTGGATGTGGATTTGCAGACCGAGTTCGTCGACGCGGCGGGCGGCGTCGGCGAGGCTGTCGCCCTCCCAGACCTGCATGCCGTGCGAGTGCAGGCCACCGCAGTACGGCTTCAGCAGCGCCCCGGTCTCGTTCTCTACGACCCCGTCGGCGAAGAACTTCACCGTGTGCGCGGTCAGCAGCGGTGAGCCGACCTCGTCGACCCGGCGCCGCGCGTCCGCGAATCCCGTGACCTGAGAATCGAAGTGGCGTGGATCGGCGTAGAGCGCCAGGTTGAAGCGGATGCGCAGGGCGCCCCGCCGAGCCGCCTCGAGGTAGGTGTCGACGTCGCCGGGTTCGACCCACGCGTCCTGCACCCAGGTGACGCCCCTGGCCAGGTAGTAGTCGGCTGCCGTGCCGAGCGCAGCCACCCGCACGTCCTCGTCGCGGGCGGGCATGACGGCGGCGATCAGATCCACCGCACCCCATTCGCGCATGGTGCCAAGCACCGAGCCATCATCGCGGTGCGGAATCTCGCCGAGGACCGGGTCCGGCGTGTCCGACGTGATACCCGCCCGTTGCAGCGCAACGGAATTGACCCACATCGTGTGGTAGTCCCAGGCCCGCAGCGCCACCGGCCGGTCGGGCACCGCCTCGTCCAGCCAGCGTGCGTCGAACAGGCCACCTTCGGCGAGGCTGCCGTCGTAGGAGGCCCCGACGATCCACTCCTCGTCGGGATGCGCGTCGGCGTACGTGCGCACCGCCTCGACGATCTCGGCGACCGACGTGCACGGCCGCACGGCGGGCCCGACGTATTCAAGCCCGCCGAGCAGGGGGTGGGCGTGCCCGTCACCGAATGACGGCATCAAGAAGCCGCCGTCGAGGTCGACTTCGACGGTCTCCGGACGGTCGGCCGCCACCGCGAGGGCGGCCTCGCCGACGGCAGCGATGACGCCACCGTCGACCAAAAGTGCGCTAATCGTCGGTTCGGAGGCGCCAGCCCACACGGTTCCGTTGCGAAACAGGGTCATCGCCACGGATTGGCACACTACGCGGCCTCGACCCATCCGTCTTGCGCCCCGCTCCGAATAACGATCGTGGAACGTGAAGACCTCACCGGACGAACCGTCGCAGTCGTCG
Source organism: Mycobacterium sp. (assembly GCF_032161845.1). Lineage (GTDB taxonomy): Bacteria > Actinomycetota > Actinomycetes > Mycobacteriales > Mycobacteriaceae > Mycobacterium. Next base: position 1,370 of record NZ_JAVRQA010000549.1, on the reverse strand, counting down.
GAAGTGGCGTGGCCGGGCTGGTGGCGGCGTACGTGCTGTCGGCCCGCAATCGAGTGACCCTGTTCGAAGCCGACAACAGGCTGGGTGGACATGCGCATACGCATTCCATCGAGCGGGGCGACGGAACCGTCGTCGGCGTCGACTCCGCCTTCCTGGTGCACAACGACAGGACCTACCCGACGTTGTGCCGGCTGTTCGCCGAGTTGGGCATCGAGACGCACGACACGGACATGTCGATGTCCGTGCGCGACGACCGCGTCCAGCGCCTGGGATCCGGTCTCGAATATGCGGGCGCGCGCGGCATCGGCGGGCTCTTCCCGTCGCTCTCGAACCTGGCACGGCCCCGGTATCTCCGAATGCTCGCCGAGGTCAGGCGATTCCACCGCGAAGCCACCCGCCTGCTCGACTCGGCGTCGGACGGTGACGACGCCAACGAAACACTGGGGTCATTCGTCGGCCGTCACGACTTCTCGCCGTACTTCGTCGAACACTTCATGACGCCGCTGGTGGCCGCCGTCTGGTCGTGTGCGCCCGGTGACGCGATGCGCTACCCCGCGCGGTACCTGTTCGTCTTCCTTCAGCACCACGGCATGTTGTCGGTGTTCGGGTCGCCGACGTGGCGGACCGTCGTCGGCGGATCGGCCACCTACGTTCAGGCGGTCGCCCGGCGAATCGACGAGGTGTCCGTGGGCACGCCGGTGCGCTCCGTGCGACGGGTGCCCGATGGCGTGCAGCTCTCCGTCGGCGACGCAGCACCGCGCCAGTTCGACGCGGCCGTCGTCGCCACCCATCCGGACCAGGCCCTGCGCCTGCTCGCCGCACCCACTCCAGCTCAGCGCTCCGTGCTCGGCGCCATCCGCTACTCCACCAACCACACCCACCTGCACACCGACGAGTCGGTGCTTCCCCGACGGTCGCGCGCCAGAGCGTCGTGGAACTACCTGGCGACGCCCAACACCGACCACGTTCTGGTGACCTACGACATCACCCGACTGATGGGGCTCCCCGGCCCTGGGCGGTTCCTCGTCACCCTCGGCGGCCGAGACCGCATCGACCCGGCGAAGGTGATCGCCGAGATGACGTACGACCACCCGCTCTACACCCCCGAATCCGTTGCCGCTCAAGCATTGCTGCCGACCATCGACGACGACCGGCTGACGTTCGCGGGCGCGTACCACGGCTGGGGCTTCCACGAGGACGGCGCCGCTTCCGGGCTGCGTGCGGCCGAGCGGCTTGGGGCGCTCTGGCCCACCGCGGCGAGCCTGGAGTCGGTGCCGTGCTGACCGCCCTCTACCGAACGAGGATCACCCATCTGCGGCGCGCACCCGTGCACCACTACTTCGAGCAGCGTGGCTACAGCTGGTACGTCG
>NZ_JAVRQA010000548.1:0-14740 GCF_032161845.1 Mycobacterium sp. | reverse complement strand
GCGACACTAGCCCCACCGAACTCTGGTTACAGGCGTTCGGTCTCCATCGTGACCCCCGCCGCGGGAAACCGGGCGAGCAGCGCGTCGCCCATGGACGCCGCGGGTGTGAGCACGCCGCGGAGATCGGAGAGGGCGTCGCGATCGAAGGCGAGCGCAAGCCCGGCCTCGCCCAACAACACCGACGTCGCCTTGTATCCGGGATCGCCCTGCTGCGCCATCGTCGCCCGGTATCGGGCGCCGCTGGACGTCGTCGTGTACGTCTCGACCCGATAGTGGCCGTTGTCGCGGGCACGTTCACTCGGGCCCGTTCCCGGCTTGGGTAGCACGCGCTCGACCAAGCCGCGGGGCAACTTGTCGAAGTACCGGCTGCCGAGGCCGAGTACCGCGGCATTGGCAGCGGTGCCCAGCGCCGCCGCGACGGGCGCCACCACCGACGACCCAACACTCATGTTCTCCGAGTAGCGAAAACTGCGGCCGTAGGACCAATCGAGCAACGCGTTGCTGCGCCGCACGATCCGCGCGTTCGGCGCGCCCATCGCGAACGCACCGGTCCAGACGCCGTCGAGTTCGGGGGCGATGTCACGGCCGCGGCGCCACGGGGTGTCGGACTGGTGGCCGAACTCGGGTTCGGCGCCGCGGTCCGTCGTCAGCGTGTAGGGGTCGTTCATCGCCCGCCGCGCCTCGGGGTCGGTCGACGAGGTCTGCATGACCTCCACCATCGAGGCGGCGGTGCCACCGGACACGCCGCCGGCGAAACCGCGAAGAACGAAGTTGGTCTCGCCCAGTTCACCAGCGCCGTCGGCGAGCGCCCGCCGGTAGAGCGCGTACACGGTGAGATCCGAAGGGATGGAGTCGAATCCGCAGGAATGGACGATGCGGGCGCCGTTGTCGGCCGCCTCCTTGTGGAACAGGTCGATGCTCTCGCGGATGAACATCGTCTCGCCGGTGAGGTCTGCATAATCGGTGCCAGCTGCCGCACACGCGGCCACCAGCGGTATCCCGTACTTGGTGTAGGGGCCGACGGTGCTGACGACGACCTGGGTGCGGGCCGCCATGTCGTTGAGCGTCGACGGCGACGCCGCGTCGGCCTCTATCAATGGCCAAGACCCGGCGGCCGCTCCCAACGACTCGCGCACCGCAAGCAGCTTCTGTGTCGATCGTCCGGCGAGGGCGACGCGCGCCGGGCCGCCCGCGTTGGCGAGATACTGAGCGGTCAGTTTGCCGACGAACCCGGTCGCCCCGTAGAGCACGATGTCGAATTCACGCTGCGCTGCGGTCATGGTCCCAAGCTACCGGTGCCTCACCCGAGCATTTCCGGAAGCTCCTCGTCCTCGCCGAGCAGATGGTGGCCCAGAAACGCCAAGACCACCTGGTACCAGATCTTGGCGTGCTGCGGCGCGAGCACCCAGTGGCCCTCGGTCGGGAAGTACAGAAACCGGTGCGGGCTGCTGCCGTCATCGGCGGCGGGGAGCGCCGACTGCGTCAGCAGTTCGAACCAGAGTCGCAAGCCCTCGCCGATGGGAACGCGGTAGTCCTTATCGCCGTGGATGACGAGCGTTGGGGTGGCGATCTCCTTGACGGTTCGATGCGGCGAGTTCTGTTCGGCCATCTGCGTCGTCATCTCGCGAGCCCACCAGTAGGCGCCATCGGTGGTCGGCCCGAACTGGTCCAATGCCCACAGGCTGGCGTGGGTGACGATCGCGTCGAAGCGATCGGTGTGGCCCGCGATCCAGTTGGCCATGTAACCGCCGAATGAACCTCCCATCGCCGCGGTGCGCGTCTGATCGACCCGCGGATGCGCGCATGCCTCGTCGACGGCAGCCATAAGATCGGTGTACGGCGCGAAGCCCCATGCGCCCCAACCTCGTTGGATGAAATCCTGGCCGTAGCCCGTCGAAAGGGCCGGGTCGGGCATCAGCACCGCGTAGCCGCGCGCCGCCAACACCCAGGGATTCCACCGCCAGTGCCAGGTGTTCCAGCTGCCGAGCGGACCACCGTGAATCCACAGCACCAGCGGCGCGGGTGCCTCGCCATCGGGAAGCACCAGCCACGACCGCACGCCGACACCGCCGTCGGCGACGGCCATCACTTCGGTCAATTCGCCGGGAAGAGGCGGCATTTCCACGCACGGCAGAGTGGCGATCGAGCCGTCGGAGTGGATGCGTACGGGGTGCGGCGGCGACGAGTAGGAACTGCGCAGCGCATAGACCACGCCGCCGGGTGCGGCGCACACGTTGGTGTAGCTGAAGTCGTCGTGGCTCAGGCGCGTCACCGAGGAGTCGGCGGGGTCGATCAGGAACACGGGGCACCGGCCCGCGTCGTCGGCGGTGACGATGAGCGAGTATCCGTCCGTCGTCCACGCGACCGAGGTGGGCCATCGGTCCCAATCGGCGGCCACTGCGACGAACGACTCCCCGAACTTCAGGTAGCCCAGCGTGATTCGTGGAGCCGCCTCCGGGGTGGAGTGCGTCTCGCGCACGAACGCCATCCCTGAGCCGTCGGGCGAGATCGCCGGGGTGCCGAGATCGGCCAGCGGATCGTCGGCGATCGTCGTGCGCTCACCGGTGGCCACGTCGATCCGCACCAGGACGTTGCGAAGCGAGGCGCCGGGACCGGCCACCGCCCAGGACGTCACGGCGAACCGACCGTCCGCGCTGACGTCGACCTCTGCCTCTCGCAGGCCGTGGCCGGGGTTGGGCGTCAGGTCGCGAATACCGGTGACGTCGACCAGATGGGCCTGGGCGGGCCCGATGTCGTGGTCCCAGTGGCGGACCGGATACCCCGTGTGCAGCTGTGCCGAGACCTTGTTGTCCTTGCGCAGCGCGCGGAGGCGTTTGTCGTCCTCGACGTTGGTGGCCGACGGCATCAGCGGCGCGGTGACCAGGGTGACGTCCGCGTCGCGTGCGGTATGAACCGCGTCTACCCCGCCGGAAAGTTCGAGGACGACGACGGCCTCACCGCCGGCCGCGGGAAGACGCCACAGCGATGCCGTCGGCTCGTCACCACCGTCGGACCCTGGGACGTCCCGTTTGGCGACGAAGAGCAGGTCACCGTCCGCCGTGAACACCGGCGACGACTCCCCCTTGGCGCCGCGGGTGAGGCGTCGGGCGGGCCGATTGCCGGTGACGTCGAGTTCCCACAGGGCGGTCACGTACTCGGTGCGCTTCTCGTTGAGCTCGGTGATCGCGGTGACCGCGCGGGACCCGTCGGGTGAGACGGCCAGGCCGGACACCCGGGGTAGCGCCAGGAAATCGTCGAGGTCGGTAAAGGGGGTCGAATCCGGTGACTGGGTGGGGGAAGCGGTCATGTTTCTCCGTTCGCAGCGATCCTCGCAGAGCTGCCCGTGGGAAATGTACCGGAGACGTTCTCCCGATACGGTTTGATTTTCAAACTCACTCCTGGCAGGCTGACCTGGTGCCGATCACGCCGCTTGCCGACCTGCCGGGTCGGCCGTGCCCCATCGCCGCCGCACTGGAGGTCGTCGGCGAGAAGTGGGCACTGCTGGTCATCCGCGAGATCGCCATGGGCGCGCACCGATTCGGCGAGATCGTGACGGGCACCGGCGCGCCCCGCGACCGGATCGCCGCCCGACTCAGGACCCTCGAATCCGCAGGCGTCGTCACCCGCACGCCGTACCAGGACCATCCCCGTCGCGACGAGTACCACCTCACCGATTCCGGTCGCGGCCTCATTCCCACCCTGGACGCCCTGCTTGCGTGGGGCAGCCATAACGCCGTTGCCTCCGACGACCCCCTTCGGAAACGCGGCTACCGCACCATCGATCGACACCGGGAGACTTTGTGACCACCGAACTCGAACACACCAGCACCGACACCCACGGCACGGGCTGGGGCGAGAGGCGCTCCAAGGTCGTCACGTGGCACGACCCCGCACCGACGACCGCCACCGGGCTGTCGATGCCGGGCATCGACTACATGCGGGCCATGATCGACGGCACGTTGCCGCCGGCCCCGATCGCCGGGCTGATGAACTTCACGATGGTGTCCGCCGAACCAGGCCGAGTCGTCTTCACCTGCCAGCCCGACGAATCGGCGTACAACCCGATCGGAGCCGTTCACGGTGGGCTGGTCTGCACACTGCTGGACTCCGTCGCGGGCTGTGCACTGCACAGTGCGTTGCCCAAGGGCAAGGGCTACACGTCGATCGAGATCAAGGTGAACTACCTGAAGGGTGTTCGCGCTTCCAGCGGGCTGCTCACTGCGACCGGCACCGTCATCAAGGCCGGGTCGCGGGTCGGCTTCACCGAGGCCGTCGTCACAGATGCCGCCGGAGCCGTGGTCGCGACGGCGTCGAGCACCCTGCTGGTGTTCGACCTCTGACCCCTCGCCCGCTAGTTTCATCGAGTGCGACAACGGTTCCTCGTCATCGGCGCGGGCATCGCCGGGCTGGCAACCGCGGTGGCACTGCAACGCCGCGGCCATCAGGTGACGATCCTCGAAGAACGGGTCGACACTTCGTCCGGCGCGGGAATTAGCATCTGGCCCAACGCCTTGGCCGCCCTCGACCAGTTCGGTCTCGGTGACGCCGTCCGAGCGTCGGGTGGCCGGGTGACCGGTGGCGCCATGCGATGGTCGGACGGCTCTTGGCTACGTCATCCGTCGCCGGGGCGGATCGTCAAGGCGCTTGGCGAGCCGTTGGTCGTGGTGCGACGCTCGGTGCTGATGGACCTGCTGGCCGGTGCCCTCGAGGAGGGAACCATCGAATCCGGCGCGGCTGCAACCGAACTCGTCGTCACCGCGAGTAGTGTCCGGATCACGTCGTCGGACGGCGCCACGCACTGGGCGGCCGCGGTGATCGGCGCCGACGGGGTCGGCTCCATGGTGGCCCGCCACCTCAACGGAGCGCTGCAGCACCGCTACGCGGGGTATACAGCGTGGCGCGGGGTCGCGAAGTACGCATTGGACCCGAGCCTCGCCGGCGAAACAGTGGGCACCGGAACCGAATTCGGCCACGTGCCGCTCGGGCCGGAGCACACCTACTGGTTCGGCACCGAACGTCGACCCGAGGGCAGCGCATCGCCCGGATCCGAGTTGTCCTACCTCCGTTCCAAGTACGGCACGTGGGCCGATCCGATTCCTTCCGTTCTGGCTGCCACCGATCCGACCGACGTCCTGCGCAACGACCTCTACGACCGCGACGAGGCACGGCAATGGTCGCGCGGCCCCGTCGTCCTCGTCGGTGATGCTGCGCACCCGATGCGACCGCACCTGGGGCAGGGCGGCTGTCAGGGGTTGGAGGACGCCGCGACCCTCGCGCACTGCGTCGGGGACGCCGACGACCTCCCAGCGGCCTTCGCGCGGTTCACCGCGCTCCGACGGCCGCGGGCCAAGGCGCTGGCCCGCGAATCCAGGTTGGTGGGCCAGATCGTCAACGTGCGGCCTGCCGTCCTCGGCGCGCTGGCGATGCGCGCATCGGCTCTGGTGCCCGAGGCGATCCTGACGCGCCACTTGACGTCGGTCGCGGGACGCTCCGCCTTCGTCCTCCCCGTCAGCGGGCCAGCGGGCCCAGCAGGGCCGCGCACATCTGACGGGGGTTGATGAAGCCGAGCAGGCCACTGGTGGGCATGGCTTGGCAACCCGTCGACGGCGGCGCGGGGCTGATCGAGGACACGTTCCAGATCGCCGGTGCGCCACCCTGGGCGCCGCACTTCGGCCACGCGCCGGGGCCTTGGCTGGCCAGCACGTTCTCGGCGACGCGGATCTGCTCGGCCCTTGAAGCCGCGGCAGGCGATCCGACGCCGCCGTTGGAGCTCCACGTCGCCGGCTTGAACTGAAGGCCGCCGTAGGTACCGTTTCCGGTGTTGGCCGCCCAGTTGCCGCCTGACTCGCACTTAGCCACGGCGTCCCAGTTCATCGAGTCCGCATACGCGGTACCTGCAGACATCCCAGTCGACGTGGCCATCGCGACGATCGCGAAGGCACCGGCGAGCAGGACGAACTTGAGTCCGCTGGTGATCGCCTTGCGAAAAACCTGGATCTTCACGTTGCGGTCCTTCCCCGACCGTTTGACACGAGGACCGCTGCCAGTTGATGCGAGGCACTGTGCCTAATTGACGCGGTCATCCGGTGTTTCGTGGGACTACCCTCACCTGTTACAGAAGAAACTCAAGTTCTTTACCGTGTCGTGACGGAAAATAGAGAAAGCTGAGGTAGGAGGGACAAAAGAGAAAGCGGCACCGGGCGTGTCGCCCAGCGCCGCTCTCTGAAAACCGTTGGTGCGGGACCTACCCCCGCTTGCCGCAGACCGGCCAGGCGCGAATACCTTGCGACTTCAGCACGTTGTTCGCGACGCGGATCTGCTCGTCCTTGCTGGCCTGGTGCGGCGAGCCGCTGCCGCCGTTGGCGTGCCAGGTGCTCATCGTGAACTGCAGGCCGCCGTAGTAGCCGTTACCCGTAGCGGTCGACCAGTTGCCACCCGACTCGCAGGCTGCGACGGCATCCCAGTTCACGCCGCCGTCCGCGTTGGCGGTACCGGCGCCGAGCGCCATCGGGGCCACAGCCAGCGCGCCGGCAATGGTGGCCAAGCCAAACGTCTTGCGGATGTTCTTCAACTTCGATCCTTTCGCAAGCGCGCACCAACGACACCCGCGGATACGCGGGCGTCAGTGCCTGCAGGGCAGGCGAGAGGTTTGTGGGTCGTGCCGTCTCGGTCGGGCACGACAGTGGGCGGCTAGACATGCCACGCCGGGCGTCACGCCCAGCGGCAGCCATGGCACTGGAAACGTCCAGGGCCAGCGGCCGCCCCACTCACACGCAGGTTCGTGGTTTTGAAATTATTTGCTCTGGTTATAGAGACATATGGAAGGTACAAACGATTCTCAGGAAAGTCATACAAGACGAAACGCGTGTCGCGGTTTGATAACGGACAGATCACGGCGGCTGCGGCTGAGGTTAGTGCAGGTCATTGCGGCGATTGACGGAACGGCAACAACCGCCGCACCCACAGGTAGTCGTGAGCCAAATCACGATCATATTGTGACTTGGCGCACTACCTACCAACCACATCCGCCACATCCTTCACTGGGAATTGGTTTCTACCAGCATGATTGGTCCAAACCCGCCGAAAAGCGCTCAAATCCTTCGCTGTGCCAACCAACCTTGCCGCTCCGGCCATCCCCTCGAGAAGTGTTGCCATCAAGACACTTACGCACATATGGCGACGACGGCAGAACGGCGATGGGGTCGGTCGACTCCGAGCGGGAATGTCTACTTTAGTTGTCCAGCAACGAATTTCGCTTGAGGCAACTACGCCTTCGAGAAGGCCCCCACGGCGTGCTGTTGGACGCCATCCGATCCGGACCAGCCCTCGGTGGCATCGGAATCTCGCGCCTGCGACAAAGGCGCCCGAAGTTTCGAATGCGCCATCACAGATTCATCTACTTGGCGCCCCTGGATACCGCTCAAATCCGTTACCCCACAAGGTAATACGGAACCTGGGTGGGCTCAGTTTCGATTTCCGACGAAATTCACGCCATTCATTGCCGCGCAAATAACGCGTCACTTGCGTCACTAATATGCCGCATTTGTCAGCCAACCGGTAAATAGGCGGCCGTTGCCGCCATAATTGACAATTTGCTGAGTCGGTTAGCTCAGGTCTGCGGGCGCGTTCACATTGGTCAGCGAGCGCTGTTCGGGCATCACCACGCGCTGCGTGTCGACGGAATCCACCAGTGCACGCATGCTGCGCTCGCCGGAAGCCACCATCTCTTCGGCCCGCGATGCGAGCGCGGTCCGGTAGACGCCGGCCAGGTAGTGGTCACGACCATCCCACGGCAGCACCACGTCGGCCCCCAATCGCACCGACGGTCCGACCAGCTGGTCGATCAGATCCACGGTCAGGTACGGCATGTCGACGGCACAGACGAAGGCGCGTTCCACGCCGGCGTCGGCCGCGGCACGCAGTCCCCTGGCCGTCGCCAGGAGTGGACCAACCCCGCGAACGTCGTCGCGAAGCACGTCGGCATCGAGCGCGGGCAGCGGCTGACCGGGCGCCGCCACCACGAAGACCGGTGAGCACCGGGCGGCGAGCGTCGTCACCGCTTGTTCGACGAACGTGCGACCGGAGAAGTCCATGGTCGCCTTGTCGCGGCCCATTCGCCTCGAGGCCCCGCCCGCCAGCACGATCGCTGCGAGCGGAGCGCGCAATCCTGCCTCCGCGAGCGGAGCGGCTGAGGTCACGACGACCTCGGTGCTATTCGACGTTCCAAGTGTCCTTGCCACGAAGCAAGGATTGCAGAGCGGCGGCGTCGCGGGGCTTGGATTCCATCGCAGAGGTGACCTGATTGCGTGCCATCTCGTCGTACGTCGGCCGGTTCACCTGACGGAAGATGCCCATGACGGTGTGCTCGAGGTTCTGCTCGGAAAGTCGCGACAGCGCGAACGCGTAGGCAGGATCCTCGATGGTGGCGTCGTGCACCACGATCTCGTCGACCGAAACGTCCGCAGTCTTGGCAACCTCGAGTCCGTAGCCCGACTTCACCACGCAGTACGCGCCATCGGTGCCGAACGTGATCGGCTGTCCGTGCGAAACGTTGACCAGCCGGTCTTCGGACCCCTCCTTGCGGAGTGCGTCGAACGAGCCGTCGTTGAAGATCGGGCAATCCTGCATGATCTCGACGAGCGCGGCGCCACGGTGGCTGGCCGCAGCGCGCAGCACTTCGGTCAGGCCCTTCTTGTCCGAGTCCAGCGCCCGACCGACGAACGTGGCCTCCGCACCCAGCGCCAGCGACACCGGGTTGAACGGGTAGTCCAACGAGCCCATGGGCGAGGTCTTGGTGACTTTGCCGACCTCGGACGTCGGTGAGTACTGGCCCTTAGTCAGACCGTAGATGCGGTTGTTGAACAGCAGGATCGTGATGTTCACGTTCCGGCGCAGCGCGTGGATGAGGTGGTTACCGCCGATGGACAGCGCGTCACCGTCGCCCGTGACCACCCAGACCGACAGGTCGTCGCGGGCCAGCGCCAAACCGGTCGCGAAGGTCGGGGCACGGCCGTGGATGGAATGCAGGCCGTAGGTCTCGAGGTAGTACGGGAACCGGCTGGAGCAGCCGATGCCGCTGACGAACACCATGTTCTCGCGCTTGAGCCCGAGCTCGGGCAGGAAGCTGCGAATGGTGTTGAGGATGACGTAGTCACCGCAACCCGGGCACCAGCGCACCTCTTGGTCGCTGGCGAAGTCCTTGGCCTTCTGCGGCTCGTCGGTCGTCGGCACGCCGCTGATCTTGGTGAGGGCCGTCAGTCCCAGGTCCGAGCCGATCAAGTCAGTCATTTCGTTTCCTCGCGCAAGCGCTCGTCAGTCATGCGTCTGCTCCTATGCCAGTCTCCACGGTGGCTGCCGCCAACCGGGCGAACTTGGCCTTGTCACTTTCCTTTTCGCGAAGCGTTCCGTCGAGGGCCGAATCGATGATGCCCTCCACCTCCTCGGCGAGGAACGCCATGCCTTCCACCTTCGTCACCGACTGGATGTCGACGAGGAACCTGCCGCGCAGCAGTAGAGCGAGCTGCCCCAGGTTCATTTCGGGGAGAACCACGTTTGGGTAGCTGCGCAGAACGTCGCCGAGATTGCCTGGCAACGGGTTCAGGTGACGAACATGCGCGTGGGCGACCTTGACGCCGTTGCGCCGAGCCCGACGGCACGCCTCGCCGATGGGCCCGTAGGAACTGCCCCATCCCACGATCAGCAATTCCGCCTCGCCACTCGGGTCGTCGACGACCAGATCGGGAACGGTGATGCCGTCGATCTTGGCCTGGCGCAGGCGGACCATCAGATCGTGGTTCTTTGGCTCGTAGGAGATGTTGCCCGAACCGTTGGCCGACTCGAGTCCACCGATGCGGTGCTCGAGGCCGGGGGTGCCGGGGACGGCGAACTGGCGCGCCAGCGTCTCGGGATCACGGGCATAGGGCTGGAAGGGCTCATCGGGCTTGGCGAAGGTGTGGTCGATCGCCTCGAAGGTGGTGACGTCCGGGATGCGCCATGGCTCGGAGCCGTTGGCGATCGCACCGTCCGACAGCAGGATGACCGGGGTGCGGTACGTCAGTGCGATCCGGGCCGCCTCGACCGCGATCTCGAAGCAGTCCGATGGGGACTGCGGGGCGAGCACCGCGACCGGCGATTCACCGTTGCGACCGTAGAGCGCCTGCATGAGGTCGGCCTGTTCGGTCTTGGTCGGCAGACCCGTCGAGGGGCCACCGCGCTGGACATCGACGACCAGCAGCGGAAGCTCGGCCATCACGCCGAGGCCGATGGCCTCCGCCTTGAGTGCCACGCCGGGACCCGAGGTGCTGGTCACTCCGAGCGCGCCACCGTAGGACGCCCCGAGCGCGGCGCCGATGCCCGCGATCTCGTCCTCCGCCTGGAAGGTCAGGACGTTGAAGTTCTTGTGCTTGGACAGCTCGTGCAGGATGTCCGAGGCGGGGGTGATCGGGTAGCTACCGAGCATCACCTGGGTGTTGGCCAGCTGACCCGCCACGACGATGCCGTACGCCAGCGCGGTGTTACCGGAGATTTGGCGGTATTCGCCGGACTTCAGCTTGGCGGGCGACACCTCGTAGGTGGTGGCGAACGCCTCGGTGGTCTCGCCGAAGTACCAGCCGGCCTTGAGCGCGAGGACGTTGGCCTCGGCGATCTCGGGCTTGCGGGCGAACTTCTCGCGGATGAACGCCTCGCTGGCCTCCAGCTCGCGGTTGTACATCCACGACAGCAGACCGAGGGCGAACATGTTCTTGGCTCGCGAGCCGTCCTTCTTGGATGCGCCGATCTGTTCGACGGCGCCCAGCGTCAGCGTCGTCATGGGAACGGCCTGAACGATGTAGTCGGACAGCTCGTCGCTCTCGAGCGGGTTGGCCTCGTAGCCGACCTTGGCCAGGTTGCGCTTGGTGAACTCGTCGGAGTTGGCGATCACCAGACCGCCGCGTGGGAGATCGCCGACGTTGGCCTTCAGCGCGGCCGGGTTCATGGCGACGAGGACGTCGGGGCGGTCACCGGCGGTGAGGATGTCGAAGTCGGCGATCTGGATCTGGAATGAGGAGACACCGGGCAGCGTGCCCTGTGGTGCGCGGATCTCGGCAGGGTAATTCGGCTGTGTCGCAAGGTCATTGCCGAAGAGTGCGGCCTCGGTGGTGAACCTGTCACCCGTCAGCTGCATACCATCGCCGGAGTCGCCCGCGAAGCGGATGACGACCTTCTCGAGCTTCTGCCGAGAGGAGGAGTTCGTACCGGCTTCGCTGCCGCTCAAAGTCACGACCCCCGCCTTTCCCACTTCACGAGGTTGAGGCGATTCCGTGTCGCTAGGTAGGTCGCTTTCGCGCCCGCGCCGCCGGGATGACGTCAACCTCTGCTTTTATCTGTCACTGGCAGTACCGATTATTGCACTGCTCTTAGGCTGGGCTTTACCGGACCGCCGCTGCTGCTGCACGTCACGCGCACGGAAATGTGCTGTTCAGTGGCGCGAAGCCGGACCGCGAGCAGCGATTTTGTGGTCTTCATCACGTTGAGCGGTGGGCAATTCCTAAGAACGAAGCTACCCGTCAGTAGCCGACGGGCTAGCGAAATTCGATCAAACTTGACGGGTGTCGACTTTCCTGCCGGGAGCTGGGGCTACACCCTGTCGGGAGACGGAACCTTCAGTCGCTTTTCGAGCTCGCGGGCGACGAGTTCGCTGGCCCGTTCCGCCGCCGTCACCGGGCCAGCGTCCGCAGCACGGTTGGCGACGTAGCAGGCCGTGAACATGTCGCCTGCGCCCGTCGCCTGCACGCCGGTGACCCGCCACGCCGCGGGTACCCGGATGACGTCACCGTCGGTGTAGATGTCGCAGCCCTCCGACCCGAGGGTCACCAGGATCTCCGGCACGCCGAGTCGCTCAGCAGTCGTCGCGTCGAACTCGCCGTCGGCGACGATCACGGCCTCGTCCTCCGCCAATTTGAGAACGCTGATGTCGCGGAGCAGGTCGTGCGGGTAGTCGCGGTCCACCGCCAGCGGGCCGACCCGGTCCGCGCGGACGAGACCCTGGCCGTCGTAGGCGACGCGGTGGCCGCGTTCGGCCAGCAGCGCCAACGTGGCTTCGGGGAAGTCCGCCCGCAGCAGCGGGGCGAGGTGCACCCACGTGGTCTCGGGGTTCGCGGTTTCGATTTCCGCGGTGCCCCAGATGGGTCCGAGCGCCGTGACGGACATCGCGCGATGGTCGACGTCGACGTAGTCGAGACGGAAACCTGCCGTCCGGTCCGAGTCGATGATGCGGACGAGCGATCCGAACCGGTCGAGGACGCCGCTGAACAGCTGGTGATCCTCACGCGCGCCCATCGCCACGATCTGGCCGGTTCCGCCGGCGTGCTCCAAGGCCACGCCTGCGAACGATGCGCAGCCACCCGGGCTGGGCGGCGCACCGTCGATGAGGTCGATTGCGAGGTTGCCGAGGACGGTCACGCCGTTGACGAGCTGTGGCCGCACCGTTCGAATCTCCTGCTCTCAGTCGGCGCACTGACGTCGCCGTGAGGCGAAATGGTATCTGGGAACGCTGCGAATCGACTACTCCGACGCTCAGCCGGGCAGGTTGTAGGGGGTGATCACCTGGATCGGCGTTGGCCGCACCGGCTCGGCGGGCAGGGCACCGTGGTGCTGCAGGAGCTGACGCATGGCCAGCCGGGCGTCAGCGCGCAGATCGTTGTGCAGGACCACTGAGATCCTGCCGTCACGCAGGAGCATGCGGTTGTCGGCATCGAGGTCGTGGGCGATGAAGACTCTGCAGGCTCTGCCAATCTTCTCGAAGGCGGCGACGGTCGCGGTGTTCCCGCCGCCCGGTGAGTAGACGGCCTCCACCGAAGGGTGTCGCTCGAGCGCGTCGAGCACCAAACGCTCGTTGGTGGCGTCGATGCCGTCGCTGTCACCGACCTCGACGAGATCTCGAGCGGGGCGACCGGAAGCTCGCAGCGCCGAGCGAAAGCCGACCTCGCGTTCGCCCTCGCCGCGGAAGGCCGTGCGGCTGACCGTGATGAGGACACCCGACGGCGCGGTGCCCAGCCACTGGTCCATCAGGTACGCGGCGGTGACACCGGCACCGTGATTGTCGATGCCGACGTACGCGCACCGGGCGCTGTTCGGCACGTCGGTCGTGTAGGTCACCACGGGAACGCCTGCGCCGACGAGTCGGTCGACGGCCTCGGCGACAGCCGGCTCGTCCTGCGCCTTGAGGATGACGCCGTGACTGCCGCGGATTTTGGCAAGCATGTCGACCATCTGCGCCGTCGACCCCGATTCCCAGAGGTGGAAGCGGGCGCGCAGCATCGCCGGCGCGAACGCGGGCAGCTCGGCTTCGATCGCGGCGCGGAAGGCGTCGGAGAATCGCTGTGGGGTCTGCATCACCACGTCGATCAGGAAGCGGCGACCGTTGAGTCGCAGTTGGGCGCGCTGCTTGTCCAGGTCGGCGATGGCCTGGGCGACTTCGGCGCGGGTGTTCTCCCGCACGCCGGGGCGGTCGTTGAGGACGCGGTCGACGGTCGCCTCGCTCAGCCCCGACTGCTGGGCGATCTCGCGGACCTTGTATCGATGCGGCATGTGACTCCCCGGGCAGGTATCCCTGCGCGAGCAGACGCAAAAGGCCCTGAAACGCCGCCAAAGAGGGCCTTTTCTGTCTGCTCGCGCCGATCGGCTGACGGTTTTTTGATTGGTTTTTGGTGTTGATTGCGGTGCGAGTCACAACAAGACTAACGGCCATGACCGCTCCACTCACCACTACGCGCAGGGCGTGGATCGAAGCCGCCGACTGCGAGCTCGCGGACTTCGACGCGCTGGTGTCCGCCGGCACCGATGCGGGCGACTACCCGCTCGCCAGCGACGTCCGGCGGGGTGTCCTCGTCTACTCCTCGCAGACGGTCGCCAACGCCGACCGTCGCGCGCTGCAGACCGAGTTGATTCACGCACTCGCCGACGGACCAGGAGTCGTGGTGTTCGAGGGCGCCTTCGGACTCGACGCGGTCGATCGCGCCAGCGCCGCGTTCACCGCGATCATCGACGCGCAGCGCGACGCGGGCGACGCCGCCGGTGACCACTTCGGCAAGGCCGGTGCCAATGACCGGGTGTGGAACGCCGCACAGAAGCTGGCCCTGCACGCCCCCGAGGTGTTCGCCGATTATTACGCCAACGACGCGCTCGCCCTGGTGTCGGAGGCCTGGCTCGGCCCGCGCTATCAGGTCACCTCGCAGGTCAACGTCATCAATCCCGGTGGCGCCCAACAGGTTCCGCACCGGGACTATCACCTTGGGTTCGTCGACGCCGAGCACCTGGCCGCATACCCCGCCCACCTGCACCGCATGTCGGCGGCGTTGACGCTGCAGGGTGCCGTGGCGCATTGCGACATGCCACTGGAGAGCGGGCCGACGATGCTGCTGCCGCACTCGCAGAAGTTCGCGGGCGGTTACCTCGCGTTCTACCGCCAGGAGTTCATCGACTACTTCGCGGCCCATCAGGTGCAGGTACCGCTGCGCAAGGGCGACGCCGCGTTCTTCAACCCCGCACTCTTCCACGGGGCGGGCGCGAACACCTCGACGGACATTCGCCGGATGGCCAACCTGTTGCAGATCTCCTCACCGTTCGGGCGCGCGATGGAGTCGCTGGATCGGACCGCGATGGTGCGAGCCACCTACCCCGCCCTCCTGGCGATGCAGGCCGCCGGCCGCTCGGACCGCGAGATCCGAAACGCAGTGAACGCGACGGCCGAGGGCTACGC
>NZ_JAVRQA010000547.1:0-10401 GCF_032161845.1 Mycobacterium sp. | reverse complement strand
GCCCTGCTGCGCATCCCGGTGCTCGAGGAAACCGGGCTGAAGAAGCTGTACAACGGTCCCGAGAGCTTCACCCCCGACAACCATTTCATCCTCGGCGAGGCCCCCGAAGTCACGAACTTCTTCGTGGCGGCCGGCTTCAACTCCGTCGGCATCGCCTCTGCCGGCGGCGCCGGCCGCGCACTGGCCGAATGGATCGTGAACGGCTCGCCGACCAGCGACCTCACCAGTGTCGACATTCGGCGTTTCGCGCCGTTCAACGGCAACAACAGCTGGCTGCACGACCGGGTCGCCGAGGTCCTCGGGCTGCACTACGAAATACCTTGGCCGAACCGCGAAATGACGACAGCCCGGCCGTTCCGTCGGTCTCCGGTGCACCATCTGCTCGTCGCCGGGGGAGCAAACTTCGGCAGCCGAATGGGCTGGGAGCGGGCCAACTTCTTCGCGCCGGCGGGCGCCGAACCGGTCATCGAGTATTCGTGGGGCAAGCAGAACTGGCTGCCGTGGTCGGCAGCGGAACAGGTGAGCACCCGCACCGCGGTCACGGTGTTCGACCAGACGTCGTTCTCGAAGTACCTCCTGGTCGGTCACGACGCAGAAGCCGCGCTGCAGTGGCTGTGCACGGCGGATCTGTCCGTCGACGTGGGAACGTGCGTGTACACCGGGATGCTGAACGAACGCGGCTGTTACGAATCCGACGTGACGGTCACCCGCACCGCCGACGACGAGTTCCTCATCGTCAGCAGCGCGGCCACCACCGAGCGGGACAAGGACCACATCCGCCGGAATCTGCCCGCAGGCACGCAGGCCCAACTGGTCGACGTCACCTCGTCGCTTGCGGTGTTCGGCGTGATGGGTCCGCGATCGAGGGACCTGCTCGCCACCCTCACCGATGCCGATCTGAGTGACGGCGCCTTCCCGTTCGGCACCAGCCAGCGAATTACGTTGGGCTACTCCACCGTTCGCGCGACCCGCATCACCTACGTCGGGGAGCTCGGTTGGGAGCTCTACGTTCCGAGCGAGTTCGCGGTCGGCGTCTACGAGGACCTGATGGCCGCGGGCGCCGACCTCGGGATAACCCGCGGCGGTTATTACGCGATCGAGTCGCTGCGCCTGGAGAAGGGTTACCGCGCGTTCGGCCGCGAGCTGACCCCTGGCGACAATCCGGTCGAGGCCGGGTTGCTGTTCGCTTGCAAACTCACGACCGACGTCGACTTCCTCGGCCGCACTGCGGTCGAGAAGGCCAGGGCCGAAGGGCCCCGCCGCCGCATCGTGGGCTTCGCGGTCGACTCGCCAGACGCCATGCTGTGGGGCGGCGAGCCGATCCTGCGCAACGGTGTGGTCGCGGGCCAGGTCACCTCCGCGGCATGGGCGGAGACGACGGGTGCGTGCGTCGGCCTCGCGTACCTCCGATCCGGCGACGGCGCCCAGGTGGACGCCAAGTGGATCGGCGCCGGGGCCTACGAGGTGAACGTCGGCGGCACGATTCATCCGATCACCGTGTCGACCAAGGCCATCTACGACCCCGCCAACACGAGGATTCGCTGACCGATGAGCGACGTCAACCGCCGAACCGGCGATAGGATTTTCGGGTGTGATCGGGCAGACCCCCCCGATCGTCGGGTGAATCCACCGAAGGTGGGTACCCGTGGTCGAAATCCTCTGATAGGAACAGGCGACTCGTGAAGATTCTGCTCGACGACGCGGAGATGGACGCCCAACTGGGCCGGACCTTGATCGCCGTCTCGGCCGAAGCCGCCGATCTGGGTGAGGTCATGACGACGGCGGGCCGGGTGTCCGAAGGAGACTACGACTCCTGGTTCACCGAATGGTCCACGACCGCCGAGGTCGCCCAGTCGCTCGCCGAGGAAGCGCTCCGCGGCGGACACGTGGTGACGGCTCGCAAGGCCTTCCTGCGCGCCTCGGAGTACTGGCGGCAGTCGTTCTTCTTCATCCGCCACGACATCGACGACGAACGGCTCCAGCACGCGTGGCGACAGCATCGCCAGGCGTTCCGGGCGGCCTTGCCGCTGCTCGACTGCCACGCGGTGGCCGTCGACATCCCGTACGACGGCGTATCGATGACGGGCTACCTGTTCCGGCCCGCCGACGCCGACACCCCGCGGCCAACGATCCTGGCGCCGTGTGGATTCGACTCGACGGCCGAAGCGGGATACGTGTCCACGGGCTACATGGCGCTGCCGCGCGGGTACAACTTCTTCGTGTTCGAGGGGCCGGGCCAGGGCGGCACCCTCTTCGAGCACCGGCGTCCCTTCCAGCCCGACTTCGAGGTCCCGTTCGCCGGGGCGTTCCGATGGCTGCTCCAGCAGGACGGCGTACACCCGCATGCGGTGATCGTGATGGGCCGCTCGTTCGGCGGATACCTCGGCCCACGGGCCGCGGCCTTCGAGCCGCGGGTGGCCGCCCTCGTCGCCGACCCAGGACAGTACGACTTCGCCTCCCGGATCGGCGTGTTCGCCAAGGGGGTCGGTTACGACGACACCGAGGCATTCATGGAGCGGCTGCTCGCCGCCGACCCCGACCTCGACGCCGAACTGCAGAAGGCACTCGACACTCCACGCAACATCGAGTGGTACGGCTCGCGAATGGCCGCCATGGGCACCACCACCGTTGGCGACTTCCTTCGCAAACAATTGACCTTCACGCTGGAGGGCGTCGCCACCGACATCAGTTGTCCGACACTGCTCACCGAGGGCGAGGGCGACTTCGCCGCCCAGGGCGAGCTGCTCTTCGAGAACCTGAAGTGCGAACGCCGGCTGACGACGTTCAGCGAAGCCGAGGGCGCTGGCGGGCACTGCGAAGGTCTCGGTAGCACCCTGTTCGAGGGCTATGCCTTCGACTGGATCGACCGGATTCTCGGTCGCGCTCAAGCACCGACCGCGGAGAAGTAGCCCGCGATTCCAATGAGGCAGCTCATCCCGCACAGGAAGAGCGTGCCGAGGGCGAACGGCCAGGCGGCCTTCCGGCGGACCAGCGCGACGATGGTGATGACGGTGCCGACGATGCCGAGGGCGAGCGCCACGAGGAGGCCCGTTCCGACCGCGGTCACGGCGCCTTCGGCGCTGCATGTCTCCGGCGGACAGTGGTCGAGGAAGGCCAGGAAGAAGAATCCCATCACCGCCGCACCGGCACCGACGAGCACCGTCAGAACCAGGGCGATGATGGACACGGTCAGATCGGCCGTCGAGATGGGCGGCTTCCGCGGCGGGGCAATCACGGGAGTCAGGTGCTCGGCTCGAGGTCGTCCCACAGCGTCATGAGATTCTCCAGGATCTCCTCGGCGTATCCGAGGCCGGCGAGATGACTCTCGCCGGGCAGCACGTACAACTCGGCGTCGGGTAACAGCGACACCATGTGCTCGCCATGCGCGAACGGAATGATGTGGTCCTTGTCGCCATGCCACCAACGCACGGGCACCTTCACTTCGTTGAGTCGGAAGCCCCAGTCCTTCGCGAAGGCCACGACGTCCGCGAACGGCGCCGCCATCTGCTTGCGGCTGCCGTTGAGCAGGTCGTCCAGGAACATGGCCTTGAACTCCGGTCGGGCGAGCAGCCGCCGATCACCCTCTGGCGAAATTCGTCCATACATGTCCACTGCGCGCTCGCCGAGTGGCTTGATCAACTGGATCAACCCGACGGCCGCCAGTCGCAGCGGCAGGCCGATCACCGGCATGAAGGGCGCGACTGCCGAACCGAGCGACATCAATCCACCCTTGATGGCCTCGGGGCCGATCGTGGGCGCCACGCCGCCGAGCACTCCGCACACCACGACGCGGTCGGGCATCGCCGCCGCACAGGCCAACGCATAGGGCCCGCCGCCGGAAAGTCCGATGACAGCCATCTCACCGATGCCGAGGACGTCGGCGATCGTGCGCAGGTCCTCGGCGAACGCCAAGACGTTTGGGTACTGGAACGGCGTCGACGAACCGATTCCCGGCCGGTCGACACCGATCAACCGGATGTGCCTGCGTTCCGCGTAGATTCTGGCCTCGACCGGGATTTGCCTGCGGGCGCCGGGGGTGCCGTGCAGCCAGAACACAGCGCGACCCTGGGGATCTCCGAACTCGGCGAAGCCAATCTGACGATCGTCCCCGACGGCGACATTGCCCTCCAGCTTGGGACGTGCGATCTGCATCATCCCGAAAGTGTCGCATGCGGGTTTTGCGCGTAAGCGCGACTCGGCGCTACCGCGTCAGCAACGAGGCGCGGTACTGAAGCCACGGGTATCGGGCGGATGGGAGAATCACCCCGATGAGTGCCGTACGCGTGGTCGTGGCCGATGACGACGTCCTACTCCGCGAGGGCCTGGCCAGCCTGCTCGACCGATCGGGTTTCGAGGTGGTCGGTCAGGCGGGCGACGCCGTCGAACTGCTCGACCTGGTCCGGGATCGCCAACCGGGGTTGGTGTTGACCGACATCCGGATGCCGCCGTCGCACGACACCGAGGGACTCGACGCGGCCAAGACCATCAGGGAGCAATGGCCCGACATCGCCATCCTGGTGCTGTCAGCCCACGTCGACGTCGAACATGCGATGGAACTGCTGGCCGGGGGCCACTCGATCGGCTACCTGCTCAAGAGCCGAATCACCGACGTCGACGACTTCGTCCAGACGGCCGCGCGGATCGCCGGCGGCGCGTCCGTCGTCGACCCCGCGCTCGTTCAGGAGCTGGTCTCCGCCCGTCGTCGCGACGACCCGCTGGCGGCGCTCAGCACCCGTGAGCGCGAAGTCCTGGTGTTGATGGCCGAGGGCCTTTCGAATTCGGGCATCGCGGGCCGAATCTGGGTCACCGAGGGAACGGTCGAGAAGCACGTGCGCAGCATCCTGACGAAGCTGAACCTGCCGGAGACGCACGACGAGCACCGTCGGGTGCGAGCGGTGATCATGTACCTCGACTCGCTGTGAGGGTCGGAACCAGCTAGCGGTGTGCCTCGACGAGGTCTCTGATCGCGTCGGGTGACAGGGCGAACTTCGCGAGGAAGCCGAGAGCCGGACTGGCGGCGATCATCTCCGCGTAGTCCTGTTCGGAGTGCGTGGAGATGAGGATGACCGACGGCGCGGGCGTATCGGCCAGGTGGAGCTGCTCGACGACGTCGAAGCCACTCGCGCCTGCGAGCTCGACGTCCACCAAAGTGACGTCCGGACGTAGATCGGCGTAGCTGGTCAACGCCTCCTCGGCGGTGCAGGCGACGCCGACGACGTCGATCCCCGCACGCTCGAGCATCCCGGTCGCGGCGTTACAGAAGTTGGCACTGTCGTCGACGATCAAACAGCGCATGGGACAACCTCTGGGAACGACACCAGCCGAGCTTGGCAGAGCGCCGGACGGGCAGCATTGCTGCTAGCGGGAATCTCCGCCGGGAAACGGCATACGATCCTCCTGCGATGACCGAGCGACAGCCGTCCACCGACGACGCCCGACCAGGATGGTTCACGCGGGTCCGCCATCGGCTGTTGACCATGTTCCTCCGCCCGACGGCGCGCCCGCTGGGTTGGGGGATCGTGGTCGCGGTCGGCTTCATCGCCGCCGAGACCATGGTGGTCCTGTATCTCAGCCGAGTGGCCCCCGAGAACGCGTTCGGGGCCATCTTCCTGCTGGGTGTGCTGGTGGTGTCCGCGGGCTGGAACTTCGGCCTGGCGATCACGACGTCGGTCGTCAGTTCACTGGTCTACCTGTCGTTCCACCTCGATGACGTGGCCGCGGGGTTGTTCGTCTTCCTTCCCGTCGCCCTACTGGCCAACGTGCTTGCCGGCCAGGCGCGGTTGCGCGCCGCCGAAGCCGAACAACGCCGCCGCGAGGCCGCCGCACTCGCGACGCAACAGGAGGCGTTACGCCGCGTCGCGACATTGGTGGCCCGCGGCGCCGAGCCCGCGACCGTGTACCCGACCGCCGTCACCGAGTTGGCGCGCGGTCTCGACGTCGAGCACGTCACCCTGGTCCGCTTCGACGCCGACGAATCGTGCATCGTGCTGGCCGCGCACGACCGCCCAGGACGCACGACTCTGCAAGTGGGAGAACGACTTCGGATAGATGGCGACAGCGTCGCCGTTCGGATCCGGCGCACCGGCTCCGCAGCGCGGGTAGACGACTACGCGGGGATCCGAGGAACCATCGCCGCCCGGATGCGCGGGCTCGGGCTGCGCTCGTGTGCCGGTGCACCCGTCACCATCGGCGGCGAGCTGAGAGGCGCTCTCATCGTCGGTTCGGTGCACGCCGAAGCGATGCCCGGCGGCACGGAGGAACGGATCGGCGACTTCGCCGACCTCGTCGCGACGGCGATCGCCAACGCGGAGGCGCGGGCGGAGCTCACCGCGTCGCGGGCGCGCATCGTGGCCGCCGGCGATCAGGCCAGGCGCGGCTTCGAACGCGACCTCCATGACGGCGCCCAGCAGCGCATCGTGGCACTGGGACTCGGACTGCGGACCGTCGAAGCGTCGGTGCCACCCGAAGACCAGGCCGTGCGCAAGCAGCTCGAGAACGTCATCAATGGCTTGGCGGATCTCTACACCAACCTTCAAGAACTCTCGCGCGGAATTCACCCGGCGATCTTGTCCAAGGGTGGCCTCGGCCCCGCCCTGCGAGCGCTCAGTCGGCGCTCGGCCGTCCCCGCCAGCGTCACCGTCGACGTGAACCGTCGGCTCTCGGAGCCCATCGAGGTCGCCGCCTACTACGTCGTCGCAGAAGCGATGACGAACGCCGCGAAGCACGCCAACGCCTCCTACCTCACCATCCGGGTCGGGCTGATCGAGGACGAGCTGCGCATCGACGTCACCGACGACGGCATCGGGGGAGCGATGTCGACGGGCAACGGATCCGGACTGGTCGGTCTCAGAGACAGGGTCGAGGCGTTGTCGGGGCGGCTTGACGTCTCGAGCCCACCCGGCAAGGGCACGTCACTGACGGCCGCCATCCCCGTGGGGAGTGACGAGCCAGACCCCGCGGCAACCGGCTAGCCGACCCAGCGTGGCGGCAGCCGGTCCGCCCACGGCATCGCGACTTCGAGCTTTGCCGCAAGCTGGAGCAGCACCGTCTCGTCTGGCGCCATCAGTTGGACGCCGATCGGCAAACCCGTCGACGTCACCCCGAGCGGAAGCGAAATTGCCGCCCAGCCAGTGACATTCGCCATCGTCGTCCAGCCCGTCGTGGCGAATTCGACGTCGAAGAACGCACGGGTGGTTCCGCGCGGCTGATTCAGCAGGCCGTACGGCGGCGGGAGAGTGACCAGAGTCGGCACCAGCAACACGTCGTGCCCGGTCATTCCGGCGGCGAAACACCGGGTCTGGGCGTGCACGGCACCGATCGCCTCGGCATAGGCGACACCGGTCGTCGTGAAACCCTCGCGCATCATCACCCAACTGCTCGGCTCGAAGTCGTCCTCTTCGGGCTCGCGGCCCAGCAGAGCCTTGCCGAAGGCGTGCAGTTGCGCATTGCTGACGGTGTGCAGGACGGCGATCGCGTCGGCGACGACGTCGGGATCGAACGTCGGAGCCCCTGAGTCGATGTGGTGTCCGAGATCGGCGAGGACGCGGGCAACCGATTCCACGGCCGCGACGACCTCGGGATGCGTTGGCGGTCCGGGGAATGGCGAGTCGGTGGTGGTCAGAATCCTTGTCGGCGTTGGCGATTGGGCGATCACCGCCAGGTATGGAAGATCGGGTACCGGCACGCTGTACGGGTCACCGGCGATGGAGCCGGCGACGACGTCGAGCAGGGCGGCGCAGTCGCGAACCGTCCGCGTGAGCGCATGGCCGTTGACCAAACCCTCCATGCCCTGGCCGCCGTCCGGCGCGAACGAGCTTCGCCCGCGACGCGGCTTGAGCCCCACCAGCCCGCAACACGACGCGGGCACCCTGATCGAGCCGGTGCCGTCGCCCCCGGATGCGGCGGGCACGACTCCCGCCGCGACCGCAGCGGCCGAACCGCCGCTCGAACCGCCGGGGGTGATGTCGGGCGACCACGGATTCACCGTCGGCCCGAACAGAACCGGCTCGGTGGTGCAGTGGTTGCCCCACTCGGGGGTGTTGGTCTTGCCGAAGACGACCAGACCAGCGTCCAGGTATCGTTCGACGTTCCAGCCGGATTCGGTCGGGACGTAGGTGCTCAGCGCCCGCGAGCCCATCGCTTCCGGCGTCCCGGCCAGCGCCGCCCCCAAATCCTTCAGCAGGAACGGGACTCCGGCCAACGGACCCGCCGCGCCGGTGCGCAGCAGGCCGGAGGCGTCGAGCGCCGCGGCCTGCTCCCGACCGCGATCGAACAAATCGGTGATGACGGCGTTGAGGTCACGTGCCCCGTCGAGTCGGGTGATGGCGGCGTCGAGAAGTTCGACCGCCGTCAGCGCACCCGAGCTGACGAGCTCCGCTTGACCGAGCGCATCGACGGAAGCCAGCTCGCGAGCCTGTTGAGAGTCCATTGTGTCGGATCCTCAACCCTGGCATCGCGTTCGGCAACTCGGCGGCCGTCAACTGGTTTCTTCGACCGCTTCCGTGCGCTTGTCAACGACCCTGGTCTTGTACAGGCTGGCGAACGTCGTGATGAGGAGCGTGACGATGATGACGCCAAGGCTCGCGAGCGTCGGGATCTCCGGCACGGGGACGTGCTGGCCGCCGTTGATGAACGGAAGTTCGTTCTCGTGCAACGCGTGCAGCACCAGCTTCACGCCGATGAACGCCAAGATGAACGCCAGCCCTTGGGAGAGGTAGACGAGCCGCTTGAGCATGTCGCCGAGCAGGAAGTAGAGCTGCCGCAGACCCATCAGCGCGAACACGTTGGCGGTGAACACGATGTAGGGCTCCTTGGTGAGCCCGTAGATGGCGGGAATCGAATCGAGCGCGAACAGCAGGTCGGTGGTGCCCAGTGCCACGATGACGAGGAACATCGGCGTCATCAGACGCTTTCCGTCCTCCTTGATCCAGAGCTTGAGGCCGTCCCACTTGTCGGTGAGCGTCAGGTGGTTGCGCGCGAACTTCACCACGCGGTTCTCGCCATCGTCGTCGTGGTCGGTGTCGCGCACCAGGTTGATCGCGGTGTACACCAGAAACGCGCCGAAGACATAGAAGATCCAGGAGAACTGGTTGATCGCAACGGCGCCGAGCGCGATGAAGATGCCGCGGAAGATCAACGCCAGGATGATGCCGATCAGCAGCGCCTCCTGCTGATACTTCCTCGGCACCTTGAAGCTGGCCATGATGATCAGGAAGATGAACAGGTTGTCGACGGACAGGCTGTACTCGGTCAGCCAACCCGCGAAGAATTCGACACCGAACTGGGTGCCGTGGAAGTACGTCACCCACACGCCGAAGGCGACGGCCAGCCCGACGTAGAACGACAGCGCGATCGCGCACTCCCGAAACGTCGGCTCGTGCGGCCTACGGGCGATGAAGATGATGTCGAACAGAAGAACGGCCAACGTCACGCCAAGCGTGACGATCCATTCGATCTGAGTTACTTGCATTGAGGGTGCCTCCGGACGTCACAAAACGGCCGAGGTCTCTTCCACCGCATGGAATGCGATCCACGGCACCGGCTGCCCAACGATGGACAACGTGATGACGACACCGTGACGAAGGAATACTCCCCTCGTCGGCAAGTCTGGCAGACGACGGGCCCGACGGGAAATCAGGCAAGTCCGCCGCGCTACCGCGATTTCTTGCGCACCTTGTCGACCCCGTCGGCCGAATTGGCGATGCCGATGGCGATCAGAACGTCCGCCGCAGTGATGACGAGCCCGCTGTAATACATCCACTTGAGGCCCGGTTCTGGTTGCACGGCAAAGTAAACGAACAGGAAGATCGGGCCGACGATGCCGCACAGGAGGACGAAGAGTTGGACGCGGACGTAGCGCCAGAACTTGTCCTTCCCCCATGCCATCCCCTGATCTCCCTCCACCGGGCGCACTGTTCGCGGTAAGCATATGGTGAGCAATCCCTCACCCGAGGGGCAGCGCGCGACGGCGATTCGAGGTACGTGCACCGTGATTCTGGACCTGCTGAGCCCCAGCGTCGAGATTGGCCTGGTGACGACGAACGTCGAGGCGATGGTCGAGTTCTACGAAGGCTTCCTCGGCCTCGAACCGCAGGGTGAGATCGAGTTCGCCGACGGATCTCAACGGAGGTACCTGCTCGGTGCGAGCGTGCTGAAACTCGTCACGTACGCGACGCCACCGCCGCTGCCCGCGGCGCCAGGGGGCGGGCGCGCGCAGGCCGGGCTCAGGTACTTCACCGTCGGCGTCCGGAATCTCCGCGACGTCGCTGCCAAGGTCGGGGCGGCCGGCTACGAGATCGTCGAGGCGCCCACCGAGTTCGCGCCTGTCCCCGGAATGGGCTGGATGTTCATCGCCGACCCGGACGGGAACTCCATCGAGCTGTTCGGGACGCTGTGAGCTGA
>NZ_JAVRQA010000546.1:0-3258 GCF_032161845.1 Mycobacterium sp. | reverse complement strand
CGGCGGTGCGCCTGGGAACGACACGGCCGTGTTCGACACTGAGGACGCCGTTGACCGCGATCGATCGAACGACTGAGATTCCGCGGCGGGGTGCCACGACGGCAGCCCGCGTCGATGCAGGCTGCGCTGCCGACCTTCTGAAGTCGGCGGCGACGGTCGGCGTCGTGTGCCACGTCTATCCCGCCGCGGACACGATCGGTGCCGGACTGGGACTCGCGTTGGTCCTCGAGCGCGCTGGCAAGGACGTCGAGGTCGCATTCGCTGCTCCATCGGCCCTTCCCGACTCGCTGCAGACGTTGCCGGGGGGCCACTTGCTCGTCGCTCCCGACGACATGCGACGAGATCCCGATCTGGTGGTGACGGTCGACATTCCGAGCGTGAATCGGCTCGGCGCGCTGCGCGGCCTCGTCGGTCAGGGACGCGAGACGCTGGTGATCGACCACCACGCCTCCAACACGCTGTTCGGTACCGCCAACTTCGTCGATCCGTCGGCGGACTCGACCACCATGCTGGTCGCCGAGTTGCTCGACGCGTGGGGTGAGTCGATCGATTCGACTGTCGCACATTGCCTTTACGCGGGACTGACCACCGACACCGGGTCGTTCCGCTGGGCGACCGCCCGCGCGCACCGCCTTGCCGCCAGACTTCTCGAGCTGGGAGTCGACAACGCGTCGATCAGTCGCGCCCTGTTCGATACGCATCCGTTCTCGTGGCTGACCTTGCTGTCGCGGGTCCTGTCGACCACTCGGCTGTTGCCCGACGCCGCCGGTGGTCGTGGTCTCGTCTGCGCGTTCGTGACCCATCAGGAGTGGGTCGATGCGCGACCCGAAGAGGTGGAGAGCATCGTCGACATCGTCCGCACGACGGCTCAAGCCGAGGTCGCCGCGGTCTTCAAGGAGATCGAACCCGAGCACTGGTCGGTGTCGATGAGAGCCAAGTCGGCGGTTGACCTTTCGGTGGTGGCAACCGCCTTCGGTGGCGGTGGGCATCGACTCGCCGCGGGATACTCCGCGACGGGATCTGCGGACGCCGTCATGGCTGACCTCGCTGACACCCTTGGCTGACTCGGTCAGCGCGCGCCTTGGCTGAGTCGGCCGGCCCGGCCAACCAGCAGGCGCTGGCCACCGGTCGCCGCATCGCGCGACTCGCCCTGCCTGCGCTCGGCGTCCTCGCTGCAGAACCCCTCTATCTGCTGTTCGACCTAGCGGTCGTCGGCCGTCTGGGCGCGGTTCCATTGGCGGGCTTGGCAATTGGTGGTCTGGTCCTCGCCATGGTGAGCTCGCAGCTCACGTTCCTGTCCTACGCCACGACGGCCAGGGCCGCACGATTCTTCGGCGCGACCGACCGCGGGTCGGCCGTCGGCGAGGGCGTGCAGGCCACGTGGCTGGCCATCGGACTCGGGACGCTCATCGTGGTGACCATCGAGGCGGCCGCGGTGCCGCTGCTCGCGGTGATCGCCGACGGGGGCGAGATCGCCGCCCAGGCGTTGCCGTGGCTGCGCATCGCGATCCTCGGTGCCCCGGCGATCCTGATCTCGTTGGCGGGCAACGGATGGATGCGAGGCGTGCAGGACACGGCGAGGCCGCTGCGCTACGTCATCGCCGGCTTCGCGCTGTCGGCGGTCCTGTGTCCGACGCTCGTCTATGGCTGGTTCGGCATGCCGCGGATGGAACTTGCCGGGTCGGCGGTCGCCAACCTGGTCGGTCAGTCGTTGGCGGGGCTGTTGTTCTGCCGAGCGCTGCTCGCCGAGCACGTGCCGCTTCGAGTGGACTTCGCGGTCCTGCGCACGCAGGTCGTGATGGGCCGCGACCTGCTGGTGCGGACCCTGGCGTTCCAGGCGTGCTTCGTCTCGGCTGCCGCCGTCGCCGCACGGTTCGGTGCTGCCGCCGTGGCCGCTCATCAGGTGGTGCTTCAGCTCTGGAGTTTCCTTGCGCTGGTGCTGGATTCGTTGGCGATTGCCGCCCAGTCGCTGGTCGGCGCGGCTTTGGGTGCTGGTGACTTCGCGCATGCGAAGGCGGTGGCGTGGCGGGTGACGATCTTCTCGACCGTGGCCGCCGCGCTATTGGCAGGAGTCTTCGCCGTCGGAGCGTCCTTGCTGCCGGCGTTGTTCACCGACGACCGCTCGGTGCTCGACGCGATCGGTGTGCCGTGGTGGTTCCTCGTCGCCCAATTGCCCATCGCTGGAATCGTCTTCGCACTGGACGGGGTGCTCCTCGGATCAGGCGACGCGAAGTTCATGCGCAATGCGACGCTGGCCAGCGCACTGCTGGGATTCCTGCCGTTGATCTGGTTGTCGCTGGTGTTCGGTTGGGGTCTGCTCGGTATCTGGTCCGGCCTGACCACGTTCATGGTGCTGCGGCTGGCGTTCGTCGGCTGGCGGGCGCTCTCCGGACGCTGGTTGGTCGCAGGAACGAGCTAGGCCCGGCGGGCGATCGCCGCCCAGCCGTACGGGTTGGTGCGCACTTCGACGTCGGTGAACCCGGCCGCGGCCAGGCGCGCGGGCAACGAGTCGGGGTCGACGGGGTTGTAGGTGTCGTCGGTGTGGTGTGCGGCGAGCTCGTCGGAGCCGAGGCTGTCGCTGGCCACCAGCGCAGCGCCCGGCTGCAGGGCGCGTGCGATCTCGCCGAACAACAGGTCCTGCAACTCGACGGTGGGCACGTGGTGCAACATGGTGAAGCACGCTGCACCGCTGAACCGTCCGTCGTCATACGGCAGCGCCGTGGCGTCGGCGTTCACGATCTCGACGGACGGCACGTCGGCGAAGCGCTCGCGCAGCAGTGCGGCCAGCTCGCCGTCGATCTCGACCGACGTCACGTGCGGTACCGACGTGGAGAGCACGTCGGTGACGGCGCCATAGCCGGGGCCGACCTCGAGAACGTCGTCGCCGAGCGTGGTGTCGCCGAGGGCCCACGGCAGAATGACGTCCCGCATCGCCTGCCGCCACTCGTCGCTGCCACACATCTCGTGCGCTTCATTCACGTCAATTCACCTGTGCCCTTCCGCGTTCCAGAACCGCCGCACGGCTCGCCGCGACATCATCGCCGGTAGCGACGCTCATCCACTGCCTCGCCGAGGCGGCCTCGATCCACAGTCCGGCGCTCGTCTGCTGCTCGTCGATGCGGTGATAGGACTCCAGTAACGCACGCACCGCGCTCTGGTTGTTGCCTACGATCGACGCCGCGATCGCGCGGGCGCTCGGCAGCAGGTCCTGGTGTCCGACGACCTCGGTCACGAGTCCGGCGCGAAGCGCGTCGTCGG
>NZ_JAVRQA010000545.1:0-2883 GCF_032161845.1 Mycobacterium sp. | reverse complement strand
GCACTCCCGCGCCAGGTACTCGCAGATGCCGCGCTGAGCGCCGCGCGGGCGGCCGGGGCGAGCTATGCCGACCTGCGGATCCATCGGATCACCGCCGAATTCCTCCACCTGCGCGACGGGACGCTGGAGACGGCCGTGCTCAACCGCGAGATCGGCCTGGCCGTTCGGGTGATCGTCGACGGGACCTGGGGCTTCGCCTCGCACGCGGAGCTCGATCCCGCCGTCGCCGCGGACACCGCGCGCCGGGCGGTCCGGGTCGCGACCATGCTCGCGCCGCTGAACGCCGAACGCATCGAATTGGCTGCCGAGCCGGTCTATTCCGATGCGCGTTGGGTGTCGGACTACCTGATCGACCCGTTCGACGTCGCCACGTCGGACAAGATCGCGGTTCTCGACGAGTACTCCGGTCGCCTGTTGGCCGCAGACGGGGTCGATCACGTGTCGGCGAGCCTGGATGCGGTGAAGGAGCAGACGTTCTACGCCGACACGTTCGGCTCGTCCATCACACAGCAGCGGGTACGCGCGCAGCCGAGCCTGTCCGCAACCACGGTCGACGCCGCGGAGGGCTCGTTCGAGTCGATGGGCACTCTGGCTCCGCCGACCGGGCGGGGCTGGGAGGCGGTCGCAGGGGACGACGTGTGGGACTGGTCTTCGGAGTTGGCGCAGTTGCCGTCGCTGCTTGCCGAGAAGGTCAAGGCTCCTAGCGTGACCGCGGGTCCCACCGACCTGGTCATCGACCCGACGAATCTGTGGCTGACGATCCACGAATCCATCGGGCACGCTACCGAATACGACCGTGCGATCGGCTACGAGGCGGCCTACGCGGGGACGTCATTTGCCACGCCCGACAAGCTGGGCACGATGCGCTACGGGTCGCCGCTGATGAACGTGACCGCCGACCGGACCGTCGAATTCGGCTTGGCCTCAATCCGTTTCGATGACGAGGGCGTCGCATCCCAGAGTTGGGACCTGGTGTGCGACGGGATCTTCGTCGGCTATCAGCTGGACCGAGTGTTCGCACCCCGACTCGGCGTCGAGCGCTCCAACGGCTGCTCCTATGCCGACTCTCCGCACCACGTGCCGATCCAGCGGATGGCCAACGTGTCGCTGATGCCCGGCACCGACGATCTCAGCACTGCCGACCTCATCGGCCGCGTCGATGACGGGATCTACGTGGTCGGCGATAGATCGTGGTCGATCGACATGCAGCGGTACAACTTTCAGTTCACGGGCCAGCGCTTCTTCCGCATCCGCAACGGCCGGCTCGACGGTCAGGTGCGTGACGTCGCATATCAGGCGACCACCACTGACTTCTGGGGATCGATGGATGCCGTCGGTGGTCCGGCTACATGGCGGTTGGGCGGCGCGTTCAACTGCGGCAAGGCGCAACCGGGGCAGGTCGCCGCCGTAAGCCATGGCTGCCCGTCAGCGCTCTTCCGAAATATCAACGTACTCAACACGCGCGATGAGGCGGGTCGGTCGTGATCAGCGCAGCACGGGTCGTGGAGACGGCGCTAGCCGAGGCGGCGCGACTGGGCCGTGCCGACGAGACGATCGTCTTGGTGACAGACCGGTCGACCGCATCGTTGCGGTGGGCGGGCAACTCGATGACCACCAACGGGGAATCGTGGAGCAGGAGTACCACGGTCATTTCGATCGTCCGCAAGTCGGACAAAGCCCACGTCGGGTCGATGACGTCAAGCGATGTCGACCCGCAGTCGATCTCGGACCTGGTGATGGCGTCGCAGGAGGCGGCCCGCACGGCACCCGAGGCCAGCGACAGCGCACCGCCGCTGGCCGGCACCGACGTCCCAGCCGACTGGGATGCACCTGCGGTTGCGACGAGCGCCGACGTCTTCGGCTCCGTGGCAACGACATTGGCGCGAGGCTTTCGTGGCGCGGACAGGTTGTACGGCTTCGCACGACACGAGCTCGACACGACCTTACTGGCGACCTCCGGGGGTGTTCGTCGTCGCTACACCCAGCCGACCGGTTCGGTCGAGATCAACGCCAAGCGGGACGGGGCGAGCGCGTGGGTGGGCATCGGCACTCCCGACTTCGCCGACGTGCCAAGCGATTCCATGCTCGATGACCTGTCGATGCGGCTCGGCTGGGCCGAGAAGACCGTGGAACTTACTGCAGGCCGGTACGAAACACTGATGCCGCCGTCGACCGTGTCCGACATGATGATCTACCTCACGTGGAACATGGACGGGCGTGGTGCGCAGGAGGGCAGAACCGCTCTGTCCGCGCCAGGGGGCACCCGGGTGGGGGAGAAGCTCACCGAGCTTGGGCTCACGATGTATTCCGATCCCGCGGCCGCCGGACTGGAATGCGCGCCCTTTTTGATGGCGGCCAGCTCGTCGGAGCGCACGTCGGTGTTCGACAACGGCATGGACGTCGGTCGCGTCGACTGGATTCGCGACGGCACCATCAACGCGCTTGCCTACTCGAGGGCCGCGGCGGCCGAGTTCGACGCCCCGGCGGCAGTGCTCGCCGACAACCTGCTGATGACCGGGGGCACTGCGAGCCTGGCCGACATGGTCGCGAGCACCGAACGCGGGCTGTTGCTGACCACGCTGTGGTACATCCGCGAGGTCGATCCGACGGTGCTGCTGCTGACGGGGCTGACGCGCGACGGCGTCTATCTGGTCGAGGACGGCGAAGTGACTGCCGCGGTCAACAACTTCCGCTTCAACGAGAGCCCGCTCGACCTGCTGCGCCGGGCCACCGAGGCCGGCACGAGCGAGGTGACCCTGCCACGCGAATGGGGCGATTGGGCCACGCGGGCGGCGATGCCGTCGCTGCGGATCCCCGACTTCCACATGTCATCGGTGAGTCAAGCTCAGTAGGTCGGAGCCGCTGGACCGAGTATTCGTGCGA
>NZ_JAVRQA010000544.1:0-3632 GCF_032161845.1 Mycobacterium sp. | reverse complement strand
CTGCGGGATCAGCGTCGCGCCCTTCTGCAGGCACGCGAGAATCCCGGCCTTGTAGCCGAAGTTGTGGAAGAACGGGTTGATGCACAGATAGCGGTCGGCGCTGGTGAGCTGGCCGCACGCGGCCCATGCGGCGGGTGCGGCGAGGGACTGCCGGTGCGCGCACAGCACGCCCTTGCTGCGGCCGGTGGTGCCGGACGTGAACAGGATGTCCGAGACGTCATCGGGTTGGACGGCGGCGGCGCGAGCATCCGCCGCGGCGAGATCGGTTCCCCGCGCGACGAATTCGTCCCAGGTGCCGTCTGCCGCGTCGATTGGGATCCGGACGACGTGGCGCAGCTTCGGCAGCGCGTCCCTGTCGAGATCGCCGAGCCGGTCGATGCCGAGGAACTCGCCCATGCCGATCAGCAGGGGAGCGTCGGTTCGGCCGAGGATGTCGGACGCCTCGCTCGCGGTGTAGCGGGTGTTCAGCGGCACGACGACCGCCCCCGCGTAGCCGACGGCCAGGCACGCGACCACCCAGTGCCAGGTGTTCGGCGACCAGATGGCGACGCGGTCGCCCGCGTCCACGCCCAGGTCGATCATCGCCGCGGCGGCCTGCCGCACCTCGGCTCTGAGCTCGGAGAAGGTCAGCGACTTGTCGGGCGTGATGACCGCATCGTGGTCGGGAAACTGCTCGGCGATGCGGTCGACAACGCCAGGAATGGTGCCACCTGGCGTCTCCATTGCCGCTCACTCTAACAAAGCAAGTGCTTGGTAGGTTAGCCTACAGGGGTGATAGAGGTCCAGGAGTTCAGGGCCGAGGTCCGAGACTGGCTCGCCGACAATCTCGTCGGCGAATTCGCCGCACTCAAGGGACTCGGCGGCCCGGGTCGCGAGGACGAGGCGTTCGAGGAACGGCGCGAGTGGAACCGGCACCTCGCTGCCGCCGGGCTGACGTGTCTCGGCTGGCCCGAGGAGCACGGCGGGCGCGGTCTGTCGGTCGCCCATCGGGTCGCGTTCTACGAGGAGTACGCCAAGGCCGACGCCCCCGACAAGGTCAGCCACTTCGGCGAAGAACTCGTCGGGCCGACGCTCATCGCCCACGGCACGCCGGAGCAGCAGAAGCGCTTCCTGCCGGGCATTCTCGACGTCACCGAGCTCTGGTGTCAGGGGTATTCCGAGCCCGGCGCGGGCAGCGACCTCGCCAACGTATCGACCACCGCCGAGCTCGACGGCGACCAGTGGGTGCTCAACGGGCAGAAGGTGTGGACGTCGATGGCGCACCTCTCGCAGTGGTGCTTCGTGGTCGCCCGCACGCAGAAGGGCTCCAAACGGCACGCAGGCCTGTCCTACCTATTGGTTCCGCTCGATCAGCCCGGCGTGGAGATCCGACCGATCGTGCAGCTGACGGGAACCGCGGACTTCAACGAGGTGTTCTTCGACGACGCCCGCACCGAGGCCTCCCTGGTGGTCGGCGAGCCCGGCGACGGCTGGCGGGTCGCGATGGCCACGCTGACGTACGAGCGTGGCGTGTCGACGCTCGGACAGCAGATCCGTTACGCGCGTGAGCTTTCCAACCTGGCGGACGTCGCCAAGCGAACGGGTGCCGTTGACGATCCGCTGATCCGCGAGCGGCTGGCGCGATCGTGGATGGGGCTGCAGACCATGCGGTCGTACGCGCTGGCGACCATGGACGTCGAACAACCGGGCCAGGACAACGTGTCGAAGCTGCTGTGGGCGAACTGGCACCGCGACCTCGGCGAGCTGGCGATGGACGTCGTCGGGATGGCAGGCCTGGTCAAGGACGACGACGCGTTCGACGAGTGGCAGCATCTCTTCCTGTTCACCCGCGCGGACACCATCTACGGCGGGTCCAACGAGATCCAGCGGAACATCATCGCCGAGCGGGTGCTCGGCCTACCGAGAGAGGTCAAGGGATAGCGAATGGACCTCTCCATTGCGCCGAAGGAGATCGACGGACACGGCCTGCTGACCGGCCGGGTGGTGCTGGTGACGGCCGCTGCGGGCACTGGCATCGGCTCGTCGACGGCACGGCGTGCGCTCGCCGAGGGCGCCGACGTCGTCGTCTCCGACTATCACGAACGACGGCTGGGCGAGACGCGCGACGAGCTCGCGGGCCTTGGCCTCGGTCGCGTCGACTCGGTGGTGTGCGACGTCACCTCCACCGAGGCGGTCGATGCGCTGATCGCCACGGCCGTCGAGAAGATGGGACGCCTCGACGTCCTGGTGAACAACGCGGGCCTCGGCGGCCAGACGCCTCTCGTCGACATGACCGACGACGAGTGGGACCGAGTCCTCAACGTCACGCTGACGTCGGTGATGCGGGCGACTCGCGCCGCGCTGCGGTACTTCCGCGATGCCGGACATCGGAGCCGGGCCGCCGGCGACGTCGTCAGGGGCGGCGTCATCGTCAACAACGCGAGCGTGCTCGGCTGGCGCGCACAGCACTCGCAGTCGCACTATGCCGCGGCCAAGGCGGGCGTGATGGCGCTGACCCGTTGCAGCGCAGTCGAAGCGGTCGAGTACGGCGTCCGCATCAATGCCGTGTCGCCGAGCATCGCCCGGCACGAGTTCCTCGAGAAGACCAGCAGCTCCGACCTGTTGGACCGGCTGTCCTCGGACGAAGCGTTCGGCAGGGCCGCGGAACCGTGGGAGGTGGCTGCCACGATCGCGTTCCTGGCCAGTGACTACTCCAGTTACCTGACCGGCGAAGTGATCTCGGTGTCGAGCCAACGCGCGTGACGAAGCGCCCCAGCCTGGCCGCCGCGGCACTGCTCTGCGCGCTGGCGATCGTCAGCGGATGTGCGGGCGCGAGCAACAGCGGCGGTGACACCACGTGCAAGGACTTCCTGGCCGCCAGCGACGCCGATCAGGGCGCGACCGTCGCCAAGATGCTCAAGGAGCGCAACGGTCGCAACGGTTCCACCACCGACGTGGAAGCCAAACGTGCGGCGCTTGTTGCCGTCTGCGCGCCCTCCGGCAAACGCGACGCCAAGATCGGCGACCTCGCCTGACGGTCCGGCTAGCCAAGCAAGCGCTTGGTAGATACACTGGCCCGGTGGACAAGGCCCTTCCGAGCCGCCGCGACGAGCTGCTCGACCTCGCCGCGGCGATGTTCGCCGAGCGGGGCCTGCGCGCCACCACCGTGCGCGACATCGCGGACTCCGCAGGGATCCTCTCCGGAAGCCTCTACCACCACTTCAAGTCCAAGGAGCAGATGGTCGAAGAGGTCCTTCGTGACTTCCTCGACTGGTTGTTCGCGCGCTACGGCGAGATCGTCGCGAGCTCGAGCGATCCGCTCGAGCGCGTGAAGGGTTTGTTCATGGTGTCGTTCGAGGCCATCGAGCACCGGCACGCGCAGGTCGTCATCTATCAGGACGAGGCGAAGCGCCTGAACCCGTTGCCGCAGTTCGGTTTCCTCAACGAGCGCAACCGCGAACAGCGCACGATGTGGTTGGACCTGCTCAAGCAGGGCGTCGCCGAGGGGTGCTTCCGGCCCGACCTCGAACCGGACCTCGTCTACCGCTTCATCCGCGACACCACGTGGGTTTCGGTCCAGTGGTACCAACCGGGCGGACCACTTACGGCCGAACAGGTCGGCAGGCAGTATCTCGCCATCGTTCTCGGCGGCA
>NZ_JAVRQA010000543.1:0-3015 GCF_032161845.1 Mycobacterium sp. | reverse complement strand
CCTGGCGCGACATGTCGCTGAGGTTGCCCGCCTGCGCCACCCGCAACCCGCGGTCCCGACCCAGCTTGCTGATCGGTTCGCCGAGATGGCCCGCCTCGGCGTGCAGGCCTGCATCCACCTCGAGCGGTCGATCGCTGCCCCCACCGGGGACGACTGGCCCGCAATGCTGCAGGCCGACGACCGCGTCGATCAACTCCAGCATGAGGTCGTCCAGGAGGTCAGCAACGCCGAGCCGCCCTATCCGATCCAGGTTGGCGTCGACGTCGCATTGCTCGCCAGGTACTTCGAGAGGTTCGCCGACCAGGCTGTCTCCATCGCCAGGCAACTCGACTACGTCGTCACCGGGGCCGTGCCCGAACAGCCGACGACCTAGGCGATCAGAGAGGGTCGAGGATCCGCCGCAGGAACTGTTGGGTGCGTTCCTGCTTGGGCGACCCGATGACATCGCTCGGCGGGCCGCTTTCCAGCACCACACCGCCGTCGGTGAAGAGCACCTGATCGGCGACCTGCTGGGCGAACCGGATTTCGTGGGTGACGATCACCATCGTCCAACCCTGGGTGGCCAGGTCCTTGATCACCGCCAGCACCTCACCCACCAACTCGGGATCCAGTGCGGAGGTCGGCTCGTCGAACAGCATCAGCTTGGGCTTGAGCGCGAGCGCGCGGGCAATGCCCACCCGCTGCTGCTGCCCGCCTGACAGCTGGTACGGGTACTGGTCCTGTTTGCCCTCCAGCCCGACGCTGCGCAACAGCTCAACCGCGTCGGCCCGCGCCTCGGCCACGGCACGCCGCTGCACAATGACCGGCCCCTCGATGACGTTCTGCAGCACCGTCTTGTGCGGAAACAGGTTGTGCCCCTGGAACACCATTCCACTCTGCGCGCGGAACCGGTAGAACTCGGTCTCGGGGATATCGGTCGAAAAGTCCACTCGGACATCGCCGATGGTGATGACCCCGGTATCCGGCCGCTCCAGCGCGTTGAGTGACCGCAGCACCGTCGTTTTCCCGGAGCCGGACGGGCCGATGATGGTGGTCACCGATCCCGTCGGCACGTCGAACGAAACGCCCTTCAGCACGGCGTTGCTGCCGAACGACTTCGTCACGTCCGCGACGGTGACCAACGTAGGGACGCTCACCGGGCCACGTACCTTTCCAGTCGGTGTTCGACGCGGCCCTGCCCGAACGACAGCGCCAGGCAGACGACCCAGTAGTAGGCGGCGGCCGTGCCGTACATCGCAAAGAACTCGAAGGTCGGCGCCGCCGCCACCTGCGCGGTGCGCAGCAGCTCGGTCACCAGGATTGTCGAGGCCAACGAGGTGTCCTTCACCAAAGAGATCAAGGTGTTGGACAATGGCGGCACCGCAACCCGGCTGGCCTGCGGCAGAATTATTCGCCGAAGTGTCGTCGGGTACTTCATGCCGATGGTCTGGGCGGCCTCCCATTGTCCCTTCGGGATACTGGAGATGGCCGAGCGGATGATCTCCGCGGCGTAGCCGCCGACGTTGAGACTGAACGCGATGATCGCCGCGGGGAACGGATCAATTTTCAGGCCCAGCTCGGGCAATGCGTAGAAGATCAGGAACAGCTGAACCAGCAGGGGCGTGCCGCGGATGATCGAGATGTAGACACGCGCCACCGCGGAAGGCAACCGATTCGACGACATCCGTGCCAGCGCCACACCGAGCGCGATCACCAGCCCGATCACGAAGCTGATCGCGGTCAGCGGAATCGTTGCGGTGATGGTGGCCTTGGCCATCGGCCAAAGGTTGTCCAGGATCAATTTGATTGTCGATGGGGCTGGGGCCGCGGCGCCCTGCTGAGGGGCGGTGCCGCTGGCATCGGCCTTCAAGTACTTCTGCGAAATCCTCGCCAGGGTGCCGTCCGCGCCGAGTTCATCGATGGCTCGGTTGAGTCCGGGCAGCAAGCCACTGCCCTTGCGGGCGGCGAACGCCTGTTCGCTGCGCTGCCCCGTCTTGGCCGCGATCTTGACCGAGGTGTCGTTCGTGGTGGCCAGGTAGGCGTACACCGCGATGCTGTCGTTGACTGTTGCGTCGACGCGGCCCTGGTTGAGCAGGGTGATCGCCTGGGTGAAGCCCTCCACCGCCTCGACCTTGGCCCCCGCCTGCCGGGCGACCTCGGCCCAGTTGCTGGTCACCGACTGCGCGGTGGTCTTGCCGGCGAGATCCTTCACCGATTTGATCGAGTCGTCATTCGCTCGAGTGACGATAACGCCTTCGCCGACGGCATACGGCTTGGACAGATCGTATTTCGCCTGTCGTTCGGGTGTGATTGTGACCTGATTGGCGACGACGTCGAATCGGTCCGATTCCAGCGCCGCGAATATCGAGTCCCAAGGCGTCTCAACGAATTCGGTCCGCACGCCCAGCTTATCGCCGACCGCGCGCGCCACGTCAATGTCGTAGCCGGAGAGGGCGCCCGTGGTGCCGTCGTGAAAACTGAAGGGCGCGTACGTTCCTTCGGTGCCGACCCGGAGCACCCCGGCCGAGGCGACGCGGTCCGATCCACCCTCGGGCCCCTGACCGCACGCGATCGCTACCAGCGCGACGAGCACACCCAGCACCAACGCGATTCTTGTTCGGCGCAAGGACGCTCCTGTCCGAGGTTCAGTTGCGCGGGAACGTAACACAGGGAGGTGGTGGGGATGAGACTTTTGATCACGCCGATATATATCGCCACGGCGGCGGCCCGGGGCGCATCCAGCGGCGTCCCTCCCCGATGAGTTTCGGTCGTCCGGCTGGTCATACCTTCCGAGGGCCGGCGATGTGCCTGCCCGGGCAGGGAAAGGCGAACCGATGGAAGCGACCAGCACGTCGTACCCGTCGCCCGAGATCGTCGACCGGGCCACCTGGCAGGCCGTGGTCGACCGGGTGCTGGTGCGGGAGAAGGCACACACCCACGAGGGTGACGCGATCGCGGCCGCCCGGCGGCGGCTGCCGATGGTCGAGGTGGACGCGCGGACCCCGCTGGTCGGGGCGCACGGCCCGGGGCCCCTGG
>NZ_JAVRQA010000542.1:0-27729 GCF_032161845.1 Mycobacterium sp. | reverse complement strand
CGTGGTGGTGTTCGCCGTCGTATCGTGGCTGGCAGGCGTCGGACTCGGTTGGCTCACCGCGCTCGCGGGATCGGTCAAGATCATCAACTGGCTCACGGTGCCCACCGCGACCGCGAACCTGATCAATGCGATCGGTGGACTCTTCCTTCCGGTGAACTTCTACGCCGTCCTCGAGGTCACCAGGATCATCGGCGTCGCCGTCATCGCCATCTCACTTCCGTTGCTGTGGTGGCGATTTCGGCACGACGACCGTCAAGCCTTGACGGGGATCGCGCTGGCGATGCTCGTCGTGGTGCTGTTCGTGCCAGCGGCACTGCCGTGGTACTACACCTGGCCGCTGGCCGTGCTGTCGGCGCTGGCGCAGAGCAGGCAGGCGATCGCCGTGATCGCCGGCTTCTCGACGTGGATCATGGTGATCTTCAAACCCGACGGTTCACACGGCATGTACTCGTGGCTGCACGTGGCTCTCGCCACCGCCTGCGCAGCGGCGGCGTGGTACACGCTGGCGAACTCGCCCGAGAGGGCCGAGGCCCAGAAGACGCCGACGCCTCAGTCGACCGACGGTTAGTAAGCCATCGCCTGCGCGCGGCGAACCACCTCACGCGCCTGATGCGAATGCAGCGCATCCACCGGGCGGGCGTTCGGCCGCACTTCGGTGGATCCGTCCCGACTGAGGGTGAGTGAGGCGTCGGGGGTGAAGAGCCATCGCACGATCTCGGTCTCGCCGAAACCCCCGTCGTGCAGTACGACCAGTAGACCAGGAAGGCTCTTGACGACCTGCCCCTTGTCGTCGAAGAAGATCTGCGGCACCACCAGAAGCCCGTCGCGGCGCACCCCGATCAGATGCTTTTGCCGCAGGTGCTGGTGCACCTTGGTCACTGGGACGTTGAGGATGGACGCCACGGCAGGCAGGTCGTAGACGGCTTCGTCGGGATCCAGAACGTCCTCGGCAGCCGGAATGTTGCTCACGGGACCGAGTCTAAGATGCACGCGTGGATACCAGCCAGCGATCGGACCCGCTCGTCGGCATCGTTTTGGACTCCCGCTACCGAATGGACGCCATGATCGCGACCGGCGGCATGTCCGCCGTGTACCGCGGACTCGACCTCCGACTGGACCGGCCGGTGGCGTGCAAGGTGATGGATTCACGGTATGCGGGCGACCAGCAGTTCCTGGTCCGGTTCCAGCGCGAGGCCCGCGCCGTCGCCCGCCTCAAGGATCCCGGCCTCGT
This sequence comes from Mycobacterium sp., assembly GCF_032161845.1. Classification (GTDB taxonomy): domain Bacteria; phylum Actinomycetota; class Actinomycetes; order Mycobacteriales; family Mycobacteriaceae; genus Mycobacterium. Next base: position 26,498 of record NZ_JAVRQA010000542.1, on the reverse strand, counting down.
CGCGGTCTACGACCAGGGGATCGACGGCCATCACCCGTTCCTGGTCATGGAGTTGATCGAAGGTGGCACGCTGCGCGAACTGCTGCGCGAACGCGGCCCGATGCCACCCCATGCCGTCGCCGCCGTGCTGACGCCGATCCTCGGCGGTCTCGCCGCGGCGCACCGCGCTGGGCTGGTGCACCGCGACATCAAGCCGGAGAACGTGCTGATCTCCGACGACGGCGAGGTCAAGATCGCCGACTTCGGGTTGGTCCGCGCCGTCGCCGAGGCGAAGATCACCTCGACGAGTGTGATCCTCGGCACTGCGGCCTACCTGTCACCCGAACAGGTGAGCACCGGCGACGCAGGTTCGGAAAGCGATGTCTACGGCGTGGGCATCCTCGCCTACGAATTACTTACCGGCACCACGCCGTTCACTGGCGACAGCGTACTGACGGTCGCATACCAGCGGATGGACAACGACGTGCCGCCGCCCAGTGCCGCGATCGCGGGCGTGCCGCGGCAGTTCGACGAGCTGGTGTTGCGAGCGACCAGGCGCAGTCCCGGCGACCGGTACGCCGACGCGGGGGCCATGGGCGCCGCGTTGCACGCGATCGTCACCGAGCTCGGTCTGCCGCCGTTCCGGGTGCCCGCACCAAGCAATTCCGCACAGCACGTGGCGTCGGCGGAATACCACAGCCGGATTCACCAAGACGACCGCACCACGCAGACCACCACTGCCCCACCACCGCCGACGCCGATTCTGCCGACCCGCGATCCTGCGCCAGCGCCCGTGCCGCCGCGGCAGCACACCAGGGAGATGACGCGCGGACCCGACGACTGGGAACGGCCCGAGAACCCTTCCGCACCAGGTCAATTCGCCGGGATCGACATCGACGAGCTGGAGTGGGCCAGTCAGCGCGGGCGACGCGTCACGCTCTTCTGGTTGGTGGGCCTGCTGACGCTCACCGCGCTGGTCGCCGCCGGAGCGTGGACCCTTGGCAGCAACGTGACGGGGTTGTTCTAACCCCTCAGCATCTCCGCGACGAGGAACGCCAACTCCAGCGACTGCTGAGTGTTCAGCCGCGGATCGCACGCCGTCTCGTAGCGGCCGGCCAGGTCGGAATCCGAAATGTCCTGTGCCCCACCGAGACACTCCGTCACGTTCTCGCCGGTGATCTCGACGTGAATGCCACCGGGGTGAGTGCCGAGGCCGTGATGCACCTCGAAGAAACCCTGGACCTCGTCGACGATGCGATCGAAGTGCCGGGTCTTGTAACCGGTCGACGACTCGTGGGTGTTGCCGTGCATGGGATCGCACTGCCAGATCACCTGACGTCCGGTGGCCTGCACCTTCTCGATGATTGGCGGCAACAGGTCGCGAACCTTGCCGTTGCCCATCCTGCTGACCAGTGTCAGGCGACCGGGCCGGTTGTGCGGATCGAGGCGCTCGACGTACTCGACGGCCAATTCGGGTGGCGTCGTCGGGCCGATCTTGACCCCGATGGGGTTGGAGATGGTCTCCACGAAGCCGATGTGCGCGCCGTCGAGTTGGCGGGTGCGATCACCGATCCACACGTAGTGCGCCGACAGGTCGTACAGGCGCGGTTCCGGGGCGTCGGAGGGAAAGTCGTTCGACAACCGCAGCATCGCCCGCTCGTAGTCCAGCACCAGCGCCTCGTGGCTGGCGTAGATCTCGGCGGTCTGCAGGTTGCGGTCGTTGACGCCACAAGCGCTCATGAACCGCAGCGCGCGGTCGATCTCGGCCGCCAACGCCTCGTACCTGGCGCCTGCGGGCGAGGTGCGGACGAACTCGCGGTTCCAGTCGTGTACCGACTCCAGCGACGCCAGCCCCGACGACGTGAGGGCCCGCACCAGGTTCATCGCGGCGCTGGCGTTGGCGTACGCACGCACCAGGCGTGAGGCATCGTGGTCGCGGACCGATGCGTCCGGTGCAAATCCATTGATCATGTCGCCGCGGTAGGACTTAAGCCCCAGCGCGTCGATGTCGGCCGACCGCGGCTTGGCGTATTGCCCCGCGATGCGGGCAACCTTCACCACCGGCATGCTCGCGCCGTAGGTCAGCACGACCGCCATCTGCAGCAGCGTGCGGATGTTGGCCCGGATGTGCGGCTCGGTGTTGTCGACGAACGTCTCCGCGCAATCGCCGCCCTGCAGCAGGAACGCCTCACCCCGCGCGACGTCGGCAAGCTGTTCCTTGAGACGCTCGATCTCCGAAGGGACGGTCACCGGCGGCACGCTCTCCAGGACCGTCCGCATCGCCTTGGCCTGGTCGGCGGGCCAGCTGGGCTGCTGGGCCGCCGGCTTGGCCAGCGCAGCATCGAGCCGCTCGCGCAGCTCGGTCGATAGCGGCGGCAGCTCCGGCAGCTGATCGATGGGTACGTCGACGGTCCAATTCACCCGTCTATGGTAACCGCGCGCAGAAGCGGGTCCGACAACCTGGACCTGCCCATAGCCGCAGTTCAGGCGCGTGCGGCCCAACTGCCGTCGTCGTCGTCTTCGCTTGGGTGGTGCTCGGTCATGAGGCGGAACCTGGTCAGGTTGTGCCTGGCGTCCACCAGCGCGTCGTGCGCGTCACGGGGGCGCGGCGGCATGCGAGGCGAGCCCAGCCCCTCCCAGAACTGCCGCAGCTCCCTGGTGAACCTGGGGATCGCGGGCGGCAGGTCGGTCATCGGCCCCCACAGCTGGCAGAGCACGACGTGGTCGTACGCGCCGACCCACGCCCACAGTTCGATCGTCTCGTCACCGTCGATGTCGAAGAAGTCCTCGAGTTCAGAGCGAATCTGCCGCCTGGACCGCCACTGCTTCGAGGCGGGTGACGGAAGCTTCGGAAGAACGTTCTTGCGCACCCAGGCGCCCGCGCGATCGGGGTCGAATTCCGTTGAGATCGCATAGTATTCGCGACCATCCTCGGCTGCCACGCCAATCGATATCAGTTCGATGGTGCGACCGTCGTCGATGAACTCGGTGTCGTAGAAGTACTTCATCAGGCCGTTCCCGTGGTCGCCGCGACCGGAGCGGGTGCCGGGGCGGGGTGAATCTCCCTGTCGAGTTGGGCATCGACCTCGAGGTCGTCGGGAAAGTGTGGCTCCCCCGCGATGACGTGCTGCAGCCAGAGCTTGGCCAGCACGACGGGACGCCGCTGCTGCCGCTCCCTCGCCAGCGCGCGATGCATCCGCTTGGGCCGCTTGCCGTAGCGCCACCGCGCCCACGGGGCGTGCGGACGCGATAATCGGAGGGCCCCGATGATCAGCAGAGGCGTGATGAACATCCCGACCAGGCCCGTCCACACCTTGCCCTTGAGCAGCACCACCACCGCAAGGCCGAGCGTCACCAGGGCGATGCCGACGACGGTCGCCCGAGCCAGCAGCGTCTGGTCTTCACGCCAGATGTCGATGTCGAAGAACGACAGCGGGTTGAAGCCGAGGATCAGCAATCCGGCCACCGCGATGGCCGCGAATACCGCGTCCACGGAGGTCCGGCCGTCCTCCGACCAGTACACGTCTTGAAGGTGCAGGATCAACGCGAACTCGTCGAGCACCAGTGCGGCACCCATCCCGAAGAAGATTGCGGCCGCGGTGAATTCGGGCACGCCGCCGTCGACTGCGAGGGTCACCATCGTCACCCCGGAGATCATGACGAGGATGACGCCGATGACCACGTGGTGAATGTGGACGGTGCCGTGCCCGATATTGCGGGGCTGCCACCACTTGGGCGGTGTGTCGTTGGTCTTGTTGTTCTCGTTGTGCCGGATGTACCGGACGATCGTCCGCGTCACCAGGAACGTCAGCAGGAACGAGATCAGGCAGCACAGCAGCGGCAATCGACCCGGCGGGATTGCCAGGTCGAGCCCGAAGTCGAACTTCCAATCGTCGAACACGGGCAAAACTTACGCGCCGGCGGCGCGCGCCGTGGACAGGATGGTCCCCGACGCGCCGACGACCACCGATACTCTTGACGGCGAGATGAGAATTCGGCAGTTCCCCAGCGGGGCGTGGTGGGCAGGCGCGGCCTGGCGGCTGTTTCAGCTGCTCACCATCGCAGCAGTGGCCTGGGCGGGGTGGCGACTGCTGGCCACCACCCCGTACCGCATCGACATCGACGTGTACCGGATGGGCGGCCGCGCCTGGCTGAATGGCGATTCGCTCTACGACGACTTGTTCGCCACGGTGGCCGGGCTCGGCCTGCCGTTCACCTATCCCCCGCTCGCGGCAGCCGTCTTCTCCCCCTTCGCCTGGCTGTCGCTGGACGCGGCGAGCGCGACGATCACCGTCATCACCTTCGCCTTGCTGCTGGTCAGCACGATGATCGTGCTCACCCGCCTGCGGGTGTGGGAGCAACCCACCCTGATTTCGGGCCCGGCGTGGCTCAGGCGATGCTGGCTGGCCGCGGCGATCGTCGCGCCGTCGGCGGTCTACCTGGAGCCCATCCGGTCGAACTTCGAGTTCGGCCAGATCAACGTCGTGCTGATGACGTTGGTGATCGCCGACTGCGTACCGAAGAAGACGCCGTGGCCGCGGGGGCTGCTGGTCGGGCTGGCCATCGCCCTCAAGCTGACGCCCGCGGTCTTCCTGCTGTACTTCCTGCTGCGTCGGGACACCCGGGCACTCTTGACGAGCGTGGCCGCGGCCATCCTGGCGACGGCGGTCGGATTCGTGGTGGCGGCGCACGACTCGTGGCAGTACTGGACCGAGACCGTCCACGACACCGACCGCATCGGCACCGCGACGTACCTCACCAACCAGAACATCGCGGGCACCCTGGCTCGGCTTGGCCTCGGCGAGACGCCGCGCTTCATCATCTGGCTGATCGCCTGCTTCGCCGTGCTCGGTCTGACGGTGTGGGCGGTTCGCCGGGTGCTGCGATCCGACGATTCCGAAGGACTGCGCCCAGGCGACCAGTCGGTGCTCGCATTGATCTGCGTCGCGATGTTCGGGTTGGTCGTGTCGCCGGTGTCGTGGTCGCACCACTGGGTGTGGGCACTGCTCACCGTCCTGGCGACGGGCGTCCTCGCCGTCCGCTATCGCAGTATCGCCATGGGCGTGATCAGCGCCGTCGGAGTGCTCCTGATGTACTTTGCGCCGATCCATTTGATGACCGAGCACAAGGAGACCTCCGCCGCGCTGTGGCGCCAGTTGCTCGGCGGAGCCTACGTCTGGTGGGCGATCGGTTCGATCGTGGTCGCGGGAGCCGTCACCCTACGGGAGCGCAACGGCACGCGAGCGACCGTGGGCACAGCGCCAACGGAGGCTTCGAGTCAACCCGCGGCTGCGGTGGGGATGCGGGCGGGCGGCTTGCCGTCGGACCCGCCGTCGCCGCCCTCCTGAGCCACCTTCACGTCCGCCGCATAGAGGTCGACGTACTCCTGATCCGACATCCGCATCAACTCGTACATCACTTCGTCGATGACGGCTCGTTCGATGAATCGGTTGCCTGCCAAACCTTCGAACCTGCTGAAGTCCATGGGCTTGCCGAACCGGACCTCAACGCGGCCGAACCGCCACATCTTGGATCCCGGCGGGTTGACGACGTCGGTGCCGACCATCGCCACCGGGATGACCGGGACGCCGGTCTCAAGCGCCAGCCGGGCGATGCCGGTCTTGCCCTTGTATAGGCGTCCGTCGGGCGAGCGGGTGCCCTCGGGGTACATGCCGAGCACCTTGCCCTGGCTCAGGATGCGCTGCGCGGTGGTCAGCGCAGCGTGAGCGGAGTCGGCGTCGGTGCGGTCGATGGGGACCTGGCCGGCGGAGGTGTAGAACCACCGTTGGAACCGGCCCTTGACGCCGGTGCCTTCGAAGTACTCGGCCTTGGCCAGGTAGGTGATTCTGCGCCGAACGACCAGGCACTTGTAGAAGCTGTCGGCGACGGCGAGGTGGTTACTGGCCAGGATGACGGCACCCGAGTTCGGAACATTCTCCAGCCCTTGCACTTTCGGTCGACCAAGTAACGTCAACAGCGGGCCCATGAAGATGTACTTGAACAGCCAATACCACATCTAGCCTCCCGCGGCGGGCGCACGGACGGTGCCCTGCGACAACTGTACCCAGTTGCCGCTCACTCCTCGACGGAGACGGGGATGTGCTGATAACGGCCGGGTCCCGATGGTGGCGGATCGTCGTCGGGCCCGGGACCGTCCGAGGTCGGACGACCCGGTCCGGACGGGTCGGTCGGCGGCGCGGGAGTGCCGGACCCCCCTTGACCGGAGTCCATTGCATCGGTCATGGCGCGGACGACGGCGAGAAGCGCGACGCTGTGCTCGGCGATCACCGTCAGCAACGGATGCTGTTCGCCGGATACCAACGCAGCCAGGGCACATACCGGGCACCACACCTGCTGACACTTGCCCTCGCCCCCCGAGGCGGCACGGGCGGCGGCCACCCTGACGGCAGGGTCGAGCCGGTCCAGGATCGACTGGGCCAACTGCCGCAGCTCGGGAGTGATGTCGGCGTGGAACTCGCTCACGCGGGCCACACCTCCGGATTCGGTTGAAAGCGCACCGTCAGTTCGCTGCCGCGCAGCTGCGCGTCCACCACGGTGCATCTCCGCAGAACGGACGCCAACCGAACCCGGCGACGCGTGCCTCCAGCGCCGATGATCAGATCGTCGTCGACCCGGCCCAGCGTCAAGGCGCCAGGATCGACCTGCGGCAACTCTAGCCGCATCCGGTACACGGCATCGAGTCCGGATCCGGATTCCCGGTCGACCACCGGCCGCACCGGGCCCGGCGGTGCCGACCCGTGGCGCTGTCTGGCGCTGTCGAGCAGCTCCGCGAGCGCCTTCGGACCGATCGGCTCCCCGGCGAGGTGCGGGACGAGCACCAGTGTGACGTCGCCGATCGTGGCGTCCAGTTCGTCGAGGACGAGGCGCTGCTCCGCGATTCGCTCCGCGTACCAGTCGAATGCCGGATGCTCGGGCAGGTTCCGGTATTCGAACGAGTCGTCCTGCACCAGAATCTGATTCACGATGAGTTCGGCGACCGACACCCCCATCAACGCCAACGAGCCCAGCGTGCGGGCCGCCTCAGCGGCCACCACCCGTTCGGCGGTGAGCACCAGGTGCGCGCTGACGCGAGCGGAGTCGGTGAGCAGTTCACCGAGGCGATCGGTGCCCGCGGCGATCCGTTCCAATAGCTCGATGATGCCGACCGACGCTGCGTCAGTCGCCGCCAGGGACAGCCTGCGGTGCCGTGGCCAGGCCCGCTCGAGGTAGAGACCGAAGGTCGCGGGGAGGGTGAGCATGCGCATCGCGTCGGCCGTGGATGCGCAGTCGACGACGACGTGGTCCCACCGACCCGACGCCGCCAGCTCGCCGACCTCGTCGAGGCCGAGCACCTCCTGAATCCCAGGCAACGCCGAAAGCTCCTCTGGGGCAACGTCTCCGAGATCCGACTCAGGGAATCGCGCAGCGAGGACGCCAGCCACCTGCCGCCACCGCTGTTCGAGCAGGGCGAGGGTGTCCAGGGCCAGCGCGTCGAGGAAACCTCCACCGGCATCCGCGTCATCGGCAAGGACCCTCGTCGGGAGGCGCTCACCCGTCGGGACCACGCTGATGCCAAGCACGTCCCCCGTGGAGTGGGCCTGGTCGGTCGACACGACGAGCACTCGCAGGCCGTTGCGCGCATCGCGCACCGCGGTGGCCGTCGCCAGCGTGGACTTGCCAACTCCACCCTTGCCGACGAAGAGGCTGATCCTGGCACTGCCGGCCGCGGAAGATTCGCCCGGATCGCTTCTCTCAGTCAGCCTCGACTCGTTTCTTGAGATCCTTCAGTGCGGTGTCGGTCAGCCTGCGTTCGGCCTTGCGCTTGAGCAGTCCGATCATCGGAATCACCAGGTCGACTGACAACTCATAGGTGACATCGGTGCCAGAACCCTTGGGAGACAATAGATATGCGCCGTCGAGCGCCCGCAGTAGCGAGCTGGAGACCAACGACCACCGCACCGACGCGTGGTCGGCGGGCCAGGTGTAGGCCAACACCATGGTGTCCTTGAGCACGGCTGCGTCAAGCACCAGCCGGGCCTTCTTCGGAAAGCCCTCGTCGTCGGTGTCGAGAACCTCGGTTTCCTTGTACTCGGCGACCCAGTCCGGGTACGAGCCGATGTCGGCGATGACGTCCATCACCGTCGACGGCTCGGCGTCGATGTAGATCGTCTGCGCCGTCTTGTCCGCCACGTAATCACTTCCCCGGGTAGCTCGTGCGCTGCTGGACTCGCGTTCTTTCGCCCAGAAATGTACCCGTACCCACATCATCCCCGTGTCGCTGCGCTCCTGCCCACCGAATCATCCCCGTGTCCCTGCGCTCCTGCCCACCGAATCGGCGGGCGACTCACACCAGTCGGGACACCCCGACCTTGCGCGACTCCTCGAGCCTCTGCTTGAGCTCGAACGCCATGTTCTTGCCTGCCACGCGGCGCTGGTGGTTGGCCTTGGCGAGGTTCATCTTGGCCAGCTCCCAGGCGGCCGCTCCCGAGGGTTCGGCGTGGAGGAAGTAGTGCAGGATCACACCGTCGAAGGACGTCTCAAGCCAGATCTCCATGGTGCCGGTCAGCGTTCCGGCGACGGTCCAGCGGTGCCCCGCGGGGCCACGATCCTCGACCACGGTCAATCGCAGGTCGGGCCACCAACGCCGCCAACTCGCCGGGTCCGCGATCGCGGCGCCGACATCGGCCGGGTCGGCACATACGAACGTCTCGTCCGCGACCTGGATGCTGTTCATCGCCCCACCTTCACACACGCGCCCCCGCCGGTGTTCGGCAGCCGACTAGTCTGGGCGGACAAAGTATCCCTCAACAGGGCCAACCGTGGAGAAAGGGCCAAGATCGTGCGTGAGTTCAGCGTCCCGGCATCGTTCACCGTCGACGAGCACGACACCGTCGTGAGTTCCGTGTTCTCCCACGCCGCCGACGATCCCGACCACGTCATCATCCAACGCCTCGTCGACGGATCGTGGACCGACGTGTCGTGCGCTCAGGTGGCCGACCAAGTACGTTCCACCGCGCTGGGATTGATCGCCGAAGGCGTCCAACCGGGCGACCGGGTGGCGATCCTGTCGGCCACCCGCTATGAGTGGCCCATCATCGACTTCGCGGTGCTGTCCATCGGCGCGGTCACCGTACCGATCTACGAGACCAGCTCGGCCGAGCAGGTGCGGTTCGTCCTTTCGGACTCGGGAGCGGTCGCTGCCTTCGCCGAGACCGACGAGCACGCTTCGAAGATCGAACAGCTCAAGGGTGAATTGCCCGCCCTCCGGCACGTGTACCGCATCGACGGAACGGGTCCGGCCGCACTCGACGAGCTCGCCGAGATCGGCAAGGGCACCGAACCCACCGCGGTCGAGGAGCGGCTCGCGGCCATCGGGTCCGCCGACGTCGCGACGCTCGTCTACACCTCGGGCACCACCGGTCGGCCGAAGGGCTGCCAGCTGACGCATTCGAACCTGCTGCACGAGATGCGGGGCGCCAAGGCCAGTTTCCCGGCCCTGCTGGACAAGGGCGAGAAGCTGCTGGTGTTCCTCCCCCTGGCTCACGTGCTGGCCCGCGCCATCACGATCTGTGCATTCAGCAACAAGGTGACGCTCGGCTTCACCAGCGACGTCAAGAACCTGGTGCCGACGCTGGCCGTGTTCAAGCCGACGCTGGTGGTGTCGGTGCCTCGGGTGTTCGAGAAGGTCTACAACACCGCCGAGCAGAACGCCCACGACGGCGGCAAGGACAAGATCTTCGCGATGGCCGCGAACACCGCGATCGAATGGAGCAAGGCCAAGGAAACCGGTGGGCAGGAGCGAAGCGACACGGGGAAGAAGTCCGGTGGCGCCGGCCTGCTGCTGAACCTGAAGCATGCGGTGTTCGACCGACTCGTCTACGGCAAGCTGCGCGCGGCACTCGGCGGCAACTGCCACGCCGCCATCTCCGGTGGCGCCCCGCTGGGCGCCCGACTCGGGCACTTCTACCGTGGCGTCGGCGTCACCATCTACGAGGGTTACGGGCTCACCGAGACCAGCGCGGCGATCACCGTCAACCGGGTCGACGGCATCAAGGTCGGGTCGGTCGGAAAGTTGTTGCCTGGCAACAGCATGCGCATCGCCGACGACACCGAACTGCTCGTCAAGGGCGGCGTCGTATTCGGTGGCTACTGGCACAATCAGGAGGAAACCAACGCGGTGTTCTCCGACGGCTGGTTCCACACCGGCGACCTCGGGGCCATCGACGACGACGGCTTCCTGACCATCGTCGGCCGCAAGAAGGAGATCATCGTGACCGCAGGCGGCAAGAACGTCGCCCCTGCGCTGCTCGAGGATCGACTGCGTGCGCATCCGCTGATCAGTCAGGCCATGGTGGTCGGCGACGCCCAGCCGTTCATCGCGGCCCTCATCACGATCGACCCCGAGGCGTTCCCGGGTTGGAAACAGCGGAACGGCAAGGAGTCCTCGGCCCCGGTCGGTGACCTCGCCGAGGATCCCGACCTGGTAGCCGAGGTCGACCTGGCCGTCAAGGATGCCAACCAGGCTGTGTCGCATGCCGAGTCGATTCGCAAGTTCCGCATCCTGCCCGTCGACTTCACCGAGGACACCGGCGAGCTCACGCCCACGCTGAAGGTCAAGCGCAAGGTGGTCGCCGAGAAGTTCGCCAGCGATATCGACGCCCTCTTCGCGAAGTCCGAGCACTAGTCAGAACGGCAGTACCTCCGCTGGATGCGGGCGGGACGCCGCGATTTCGCGAAGCACGTATTTCAGCGAGTGGCTTTGCCAAGCACGCACCTGGCAGGAGTGAACTACCTACCATTGCGCTGTGACCGAGGATGCGTTCCCAGATGTGCGGTGGGGTCATGAACCCCCCGCCGCACTCAAGAGACCGATAATCGCCCTCATCGGCACGAAGTTCGGTGCCTCGTGTCTCAGCAAACTCGCCCCGCTCGACCGCCAACTTCTGCGCCGAAGCAATGGTCGTATCACCATTCTCGGCCCGATCGGAGCCCCGCTGCTACTGCTGACCACCACCGGCAAGAAGTCGGGTGAGCGACGGGAGATACCACTGACTTACATGCGAGAAGGCGATCGCCTCTTCCTGGTCGGAAGCAACTACGGACAAGCCAATCACCCCGCATGGTCGTGGAACCTACTCGCCGACGCCAACGCCTGGGTCACGATGGGCGGGCATGAGATCGCCGTGGCCGCAACACAGTTGACGGGCGCCGAGCATGATCGCATCTTCCGGAAGTTCGCCGACTACGCAGCCAACTACGATGCCTACCGAGGCCGAACAGATCGGAAGATACGAGTATTCGAATTGACCAGGCGATAACGCCGTCGAGTTTCGGATGGATTGGCACTAAGGGGTCAGGAGCTCGGAAAGACGCTCCGCCTTAGCGCGCCACTGCCAGTTGTCGACGACCCATTCGCGGCCCGCCCTTCCCATCGCCGCGGCGCGGTCGGGGTCGGCCAGAAGGTCTCCGACGGCGGCGGCGATCGCGCCGACGTCCCAGCCGTCGACCACCCGACCGGTCTCACCGTCGATGACCGTCTCCGGTGCGCCGCCGGAATTGCCCGCGACGACCGGCACGCCCATCGCCGACGCCTCCAGGTAGACGATGCCGAGCCCCTCGACGTCGAGCCCGGAGCCACGGGTCCGGCAGGGCATCGCGAAGACGTCGGCCATCGCGTGGTGGGCAGGCAGCTCGTCGTAGGGCACCCCATCGGTGAAGACCACGTGCTCGGAGACACCGAACCCGTTGGCCAGCTCGTGAAGGTCCTCGCGGTAGGGACCGCCGCCGACGATGACGAGAGTCGCCCCCGAGACGCGCTGACGGATCGCGGGCAGCGCCCGGATCAACATGTCCTGCCCCTTGCGGGGAACCAGTCGTGATACGCACACGACGACCGGTCGGTCGCCAAGTCCGTACCTGGCGCGAAGTTCTGCCCTCGCCACCGAGTTGGGCTCGAACCGGTCCGTGTCGACCCCGGGCGCCAAGAGTTCCAGTGCGGCAGCCGGCCCGAACGCGGCAGCGAACCTGCCGCGCGTGTACTGACTGATGTAGGTCACGACGTCCGTGTCGTTCCCGATGCGGCGCAGTGCCGTTCGCGCCAAGGGCAGCATCGACCAACCGACTTCGTGCCCATGGGTGCTGGCGATCACCCGCTTCGCGCCGGCGTCGCGGGCCAGCGGTGACAGCAGCGCAAGGGGTGCCGCGGCGCCGAACCACACCGTGTCGATGTCACCGCGGGTGATCAGCCGTCGCATCCGCAGCGCCACCGAAGGCTCGGGAATCATCAACGACGTCGGGTGCCGGACGACTTCGAAGGGGGCGTCCGCCCGCCCGGCTTGCTGGTCGTAGTCGCCGTCGCCCCGCCATTTCGGCGCGTACACCGTCAACGTGTGCTTGCCTGCCTTGGCCAGTTCGACGACCAGGCTCTCCAGATATGACTGGATGCCTCCAAGACGCGGCGGAAAGTCATTCGTCACCAACAGGATTCGGGCCATCGGTGCAAACGCTATCCGCTGAGCCAGCTGCGCCACGCCGCAAGGACTTGGGGCGTGTCCGTGCCGAGGGTCGCCCTGATGGCCGTTGCCTGATCGGGATGCCCCGGCCCGCACGCGGTGACGTAGAGCTTCCGCAGCGCCTCGGCACCGTAGCGGCTCGCGACGAACCGGCTGAACCACCACGCCCTGTCGTAGGCCAGTGACCGGACCGCGCCCTCGGTGTCCAGGTCGGCGTCCGTCGGAAGTCGAGCGAGCGACGCGGCGGCCTGCGGTCCCGGCAGCTCGGTCGGCGGCCTGCCGACGAAGTCGGCGACCCCCTCGGTCAGCCACCGCGGCGCGTCGGCGGCCGTCCGACTCCTGGCGGCATAGTGAAAGAGCTCGTGGCGCAGGACGATTCGCAGCGCTGCGTCGCTCATCGAGCTCGCCCCGGGGGCGAAGACGATGCGCTGCGCGGTCGTCGCGGCCGCAATGTCGGGTTCACCGACCCCTAGCGCACGGAATTCCTCGTCGGTGCGGGTGAGCACGACGACGATGTTGCGGGGCCACTCGTCACCCCAGAACGCCGTCACGGCGTCGGCGGCACCGTCGAGTTCGCCCCAGACCCGGCCCTCGAGATCGGCGGTCTGGACGCCCCCGAGCGCCATCAGTGAGACGGTGCGACCGTCACGCAGGACGACCGGGTCGGTCGGCGTCGTCGGTACGTCGAGGGAGACGTGGGTGGCGGTCGGTGGACCCTGTTCCGCGGGCTCCGTGGCGGCGAGTGGTCGTGCCACCAGCACCACGGCGGCAGTCAACTCGGCAAGCAGGAGCAGGCCGACGAACGGCCGCTCAGTAACGACGGACGTTGTGAATCGGCGCATTGTCCATCGGGGCGACCCGCACTGGCGTGCCGTAGGTCGAGGCGTGCACCATCATCCCGTCGCCGATGTAGATGCCGACGTGCGAGGCGTCGGAGTAGTAAGTGATGAGGTCACCCGGCTGCATCTGATCCATCGACACCGGTTGGCCGCCCTGAGCCAGAGCCTGGCTCGAGTGCGGAAGATTGACACCGGCCTGCCCGAACGCCCACATGACTAGACCCGAGCAGTCGAACGCGCTCGGACCTGCTGCGCCCCAGGAATACGGCGAACCGATCCGCGTCAGCGCAGCCTGCACGGCCATCATGCCCTCGCCGTCGGCGGGCGCCGTGACGACGGCACCCTCGGGCGGTGCAAGATCGCCTGGATTGATGCCCCCTGGTGCGGCAGCAAGGACGTCGGGGCCGTCGGCCGGTGGCGGCGCATCTGGCCCTGGCGCGGGAGGCGCGGGCGGAATCGCGGCCAATGCCTCACGCTGCGCCGGAGTCAGGGCCGTGTACTGCGACTTGACGATGGCCATCTGAATTTGCAATTTGCTTTGCTTGGATTGCAAGTCCGCGCGCACTGCCGCAGCCTGCTCGGCAGCAGTCTTGGCATCGGCAGCGGACTTGGCGGACTCCACCTCGGCGCTGTCGGCCAGCACGCTGCTGCTCTTGAAGTTCTGCATCTGCACCGACATCTCGGTGGCCATCACGCGCTGAACTGCGAGTTGGTCGATGAGGCCTTGCGGCGAACTGGCGGTCAGCATCGCGTCGAGACCATCGGTGCGGCCACCCATGTACTGCGCTGCAGCAATTCTGTCGACCGATGTTTGAAACGTTGCCAGCTGAGCCTTCGACGAGTCGACGGCAGCGACATCCGCGGTGTGCTTCTGGTCGGCTGCCTGCTGCGCTGCCAGCTTGTTGTTGAGGTCGAGCTCCGCGCTATGCATGGCCTCGGTGGTCTGCTCGGCCTGACGCGACAGTTCGTTGAGTTTTGCCAACGCGTCGTCGGCGGGATCAGCCTGCGAACTTCCCGCGAGCGCGCCTGCAAAGACCAGCACCCCCGCCAGCGCAGCAACGATCGGTCGCCGAAGACCACGAGTGCTTCGGTGCATAGCGTCAAACCTCAAGATTTCGCGTCCTTCAACTGCCGTGTGAGAGCCGCTCGAACTGCGCTAGGTCTCAGATAGGTTACGAAACGGCATCGGGGTTGTCCAACAGAAGACGCAAATTTAACAGGAGCCACAGGAATATTTCGCTGCCCCGTGACATTGGCCGCCGTTAGGCGACCCCGTCGACGTGCCTCCGGTGAATAGGAACCAACCGTAGCCTAGGCGCCAATCCGGCGTCTGCGAGGACTTCCAGGGCTTGGCGCTCATCGGCCAGCAACGTCTCGGGAACGCCCAATAAAACACTGATGACGCAGTCCTGGCAGCCGTGTCCGCGCACTGCGCAGTCGTCGCAGTCGATGTGCAGGGTCCCGGCGTCGGGCCCTGACGGTTCTGGTAGGTCCGGTCCTGTCTCTGCTCGAGTCATGGCCGCACTCCTCTCATTTCTCTTTCGAGTCATGGCGCACGTTAACGACGACCACCGACAAGCCGGACCACCACCGACACGCGAATCACATCGATGTGAGCAACTGTCGGTCCAGCGGCCTAACGTCCCTGCCATGGGCCAGCTCAGCTTCGGCGACGTCGATACGGCCTTCGGTGAGGATGCGGCCGGGCTGGCGGACGTCGCCTTGCGCGACACGACCTTCGTCATCGTCGACCTCGAGACCACCGGCAGCCGGGCCAGGGGCGACGAGAACGGCCACGGGTTCGACGCCATCACCGAGATCGGCGCGGTCAAGGTGCGCGGCGGCGAGGTACTCGGCGAGCTCGCCACCCTGGTGGATCCCGGTCGCTCGATTCCGCCCCAGATCATCGCGCTGACCGGTATCACCACCGCCATGGTGTGCGACGCCCCGACCATCGACTCGGTTCTCCCCGCCTTCCTCGAATTCTCCCGCGGCGCGGTGCTGGTCGCCCACAACGCAGGCTTCGACGTGGGGTTCCTGCGCGCCGCAGCCGAACGACTGCAGCTTCCGTGGAAGCGTCCCCCGGTGCTCTGCACGGTGAAACTGGCGCGCCGCGTGTTGACCCGCGATGAGGCCCCGAGCGTCCGCCTCTCGGCGCTGGCTCAGCTGTTCGGCGCGAGCACCAGGCCGACGCACCGCGCCCTCGACGACGCGCGCGCCACCGTCGACGTGCTGCACGCGCTCATCGAACGCGTCGGCAACCAGGGCATCCATACCTTCGCCGACCTGCGCTCCTATCTGCCCGACGTGACACCCGCCCAGCGGCGCAACCGGCATCTGGCCACCGCGCTGCCCAAGCGGCCCGGCGTGTACCTGTTCCGTGGCCCCTCGGACGAGGTCCTGTACGTGGGCACCGCCGTCGATCTGAGGCGTCGGGTCGGCCAGTACTTCAACGGCGCCGATCCGCGCACCCGGATGAAGGAGATGGCATCGCTGACCACCCGGGTCGACCACGTCGAGTGCGCGCACGAACTCGAGGCGGGCGTCCGCGAACTGAGACTGCTCGCCGCCCACGCTCCGCCGTACAACCGGCGCTCCAAGTTTCCGCATCGGTGGTGGTGGGTGGTGCTGACCGAGGAGGCCTTCCCCAGGTTCTCGGCCGTCCGGGCGCCGAAGCACGACCGTGCGATCGGACCGTTCCGGGCCAGGGCCGACGCCGTCGAGACCGCAGCGCTGCTGGCCCGCTTCACCGGGGTGCGGACGTGCACCACCCGGCTGGCCCGATCGGCGCTCCACGGGCCGTCCTGCCCCGAGGTCGAGCTGTCCCCGTGTCCGGCCGGTCGCGACGTGACGGCCGCCAACTACGCCATCGGCCCAATGCGGGCTGCCGATCTCATCGCGGGAGTCGACGACTCCGCGCTGTCGGCGGCACTCGACCACATCGTGCAGTTGGCGCTGAGCGGCAAGTACGAGACCGCCGCGCGGACCCGCGATCATGCGGCCACCGCAATCGACACCGTTTGGCGGGGCCAACGACTGCACGCGCTGGCCGCGGTCGACGAACTCGTCGCCGCCAGGCCGGACGGGGCCGGGGGGTGGTGGCTCGCGATCGTCAGGAACGGTCAGCTCGCCGCGGCAGGCAACGCGCGCCGCGGGATTCCGCCGATGCCGGTAGTCGACGCGATCAGCACTGCGGCACAAGCGATTTTGACGGAACCGGCGCCGCTCGGCGGGGCCCTCGTCGAGGAGACGGCACTCATCGTGCGATGGCTGACTCAGCCAGGGGTGCGCATCGTGCGCGCCGAGACCGCCAGCGGCATCGGCTACGCCACGCCACTGAGGGCCGCGGGCAGGCACGCCGCATGGGCGGCTACGGCCCGCTCCGCGCGAATGGCCGCCAAGCAGCTCGAGGGGTCAGAGCTTCTGGGTGAACCGCACCCAACGCGCGAGCAACTGCTCCGCCGCCCCCGAGTCGATGGCGTCAGCCGCCCGAGCCAGACCGGCCTCCCACGCAGGTACCCATTTGGCGTCGCTGGATAGTCCGGCGTGAGCCACCATGGCGCCCGCGGCGTTCAGGATCACGGCATCGCGCACGGCTCCCTTGGCGCCACCGAACACTTCCCGGACCGATGCGGCGTTGGCCTCGGCGTCGCCGCCCGTCAACTCGCTCAGCTCGGCACGATCGAAGCCGAAGGCTCCCGGGTCGAACGTCAACCGCTCGACGGTGCCCGCCTGCACGCGCCAAATGGTGCTCGTCGTGGTGGTGGTCAGCTCGTCGAGTCCGTCGTCGCCGTGGACCACCAGCACACTGGAGCCACGTGTCGCGAACACGCCCGCCATCACCTCGGCCAGGTCGCCCCACGCGCATCCGATGAGACCCGCGCGCGGAGCCGCCGGATTGGTCAGCGGCCCAAGAAGATTGAAGACGGTTGGCACGCCGATCTCGCGACGCACGACCGAGGCGTGCCGGTAGGACGGGTGGAACTGCGGGGCGAACGCGAAACCGATGCCCACCTCGGCGACGCACCGCGCCACCTCGTCCGGACCGAGGTCGATGCGCACGCCGAGGGCTTCGAGCGTGTCGGCGCCACCGGACAGCGACGACGCCGCCCGGTTGCCGTGCTTGACGACGGGGATGCCTGCGGCCGCCACCACGATCGAGGCCATCGTGGACAGATTGACCGTGTTGGCGCCGTCACCGCCGGTGCCAACGACGTCGACCGCTGCCGTGCCGATGACGTCGGTCGGCACCCGGTGCGCATGCCGGAGCATGGTGTCGGCGAGTTCCTTCACCTCCGCCGACGTCGGGCCCTTCATCTTCATCGCGATCGCGAATCCGGCGATCTGCGCGGGCGTCGCCACGCCGGTCATGATCTCGTCCATGGCCCACGCCGCCTGTCCGCCAATGAGCGCGCGTCGGGTGGTCAGCCGGCCCAAAACGTGCGGCCAGGTATTCGAATCCTCAGATGTCACGATTTGATTATTACGAATGTCGTGCCCCGGGTGGAGTTCAACAACTACAAAGCGTCATACTTCTTGATGTGACGAGTGCTGTAGGGACCTCCGGAACCGCGATCACCGCTCGCGTGCATTCGCTGAACCGTCCCAACATGGTAAGTGTCGGCACCATTGTGTGGCTTTCCAGTGAACTCATGTTCTTTGCTGGCCTGTTCGCAATGTACTTCACCGCGCGCGCGCAAGCCGCCGGTGATTGGCCGCCGCATCCCACCGAACTGAACCTGGTTCAGGCCGTGCCGGTGACGCTGGTGCTGATCGCATCGTCGTTCACCTGCCAGATGGGCGTCTTCGCCGCCGAGCGCGGTGACGTGTTCGGTCTGCGGCGCTGGTACCTGCTGACGTTCTTCATGGGCGCGTTCTTCGTCGCCGGCCAGGGCTACGAGTACTACCACCTGGTCAGCCACGGGACGACGATCCCCGGCAGCGCCTACGGCTCGGTGTTCTACCTGGCCACCGGGTTCCACGGCCTGCACGTGATCGGCGGTTTGATCGCCTTCATCTTCCTGCTGGCACGCACGCGGATGAGCAAGTTCACCCCGGCGCAGGCCACCGCCGCGATCGTCGTGTCCTATTACTGGCACTTCGTCGACATCGTGTGGATCGCACTGTTCGCCGTCATCTACTTCGTCCGATGAGAAGGGGCTCGATGACCAGCAAGTCTCGCCGTCGACTACGCCGACGTGTGTCGGCAGCGCTGCTGCTGCTGACCGGACTTCTCGTAGCGGGAGGCATCGCGGCCACCCTCACGCCCAAGCCGCAGGTGGCCGTTGCCGACGAGTCGAGCCTGGCGCTGCTGCGCACCGGCAAGCAGCTCTTCGAGACCTCCTGCGTGACGTGCCACGGCGCCAACCTGCAGGGCGTGCCCGACCGCGGCCCCAGCCTCATCGGTACCGGCGAGGCGGCGGTCTACTTCCAGGTCTCCACCGGCCGCATGCCCGCGATGCGCGGTGAGGCTCAGGCCCCGCGCAAGGACCCGATCTTCGACGAGCACCAGATCGATGCGCTTGGCGCCTACGTCCAGGCCAACGGCGGCGGGCCCGCCGTCCCCCGCGACGCGAACGGTGCAGTCGCCCAGAGCGACCTGCTCGGCAGCGACGTCGCACGCGGCGGCGACCTGTTCCGGCTCAACTGCGCGTCGTGCCACAACTTCACCGGCAAGGGCGGTGCCCTGTCCTCGGGCAAGTACGCGCCGCCGCTCGACGAGGCCGAGCCCGCGCAGATCTACACCGCGATGCTGACCGGCCCGCAGAACATGCCGAAGTTCTCCGACCGGCAACTCAGCCCGGAGGAGAAGCACGACATCGTCGCCTACGTCCGTGAGGCCACCAATACGCCCGACCCGGGCGGATACGGCCTCGGCGGCTTCGGCCCCGCGCCAGAAGGCATGGCGGCCTGGATCATTGGGATGGTCGCCGTCATCGGCGCCGCTATGTGGGTGGGATCGCGCGCATGAGCGACAACGTGAAGGGCAGCGACGTTCCGGAGCACAACACCGGCGACCCCGGCTTGCCCGACGAAAAGCAGTTGGCGAACATGACGCGCGAGGAACTCGTCGCGCTCGGCGGCCGGATGGACGGCGTCGAAACCGTCTTCAAGGAGACGCGCTGGCCCATCGAGGGCACCAAGGCCGAGAAGCGGGCCGAACGCACGGTCGCGTACTGGCTGCTGTTCGGCGGCTTCGCCGGACTGGCACTGCTGCTGGTGTTCTTGTTCTGGCCGTGGGAGTACAAGCCATACGGTTCCGCCGGCGAGCTCGTCTACAGCCTGGCCACCCCGCTGTACGGCCTGACGTTCGGACTGTCGATCCTGGCGATCGGCATCGGCGCGGTGCTCTTCCAAAAGAAGTTCATCCCCGAGGAGATCTCGATCCAGGACCGCCACGACGGCAGGTCCCCCGAGATCGAGCGCAAGGCGACGGCCGCCAATCTGATCGACTCGCTGGAGGGCTCGACCATCAAGCGGCGCAAGCTGATTGGCTTGTCGCTCGGCATCGGGCTCGGCGCCTTCGGTCTCGGTACCGCCGTGGCGTTCATCGGCGGCCTCATCAAGAACCCGTGGAAACCCGTCGTCCCCACTGCTGACGGCAAGAAGGCCGTGCTGTGGACCTCGGGTTGGAGCCCGCGTTTCCACGGCGAGACCATCTACCTGGCTCGCGCCACCGGACAACCGGGCAGCTCGCCGTTCGTCAAGATGCGCCCAGAGGACCTCGACGCGGGCGGCATGGAGACCGTCTTCCCGTGGCGGGAATCCGACGGCGACGGCTCCACCTTCGAGTCCCACGAGGCGCTGAACGTGATCGCGATGGGTGTGCGCAACCCCGTGATGCTGATCCGCATCCGTCCCGAGGACATTTCACGGGTGGTCAAGCGCCAGGGCCAGGAGAGCTTCAACTTCGGTGATCTGTTCGCCTTCACCAAGGTGTGCTCGCACCTCGGTTGCCCGTCCTCGCTGTACGAGCAGCAGACCTACCGCATCCTCTGCCCGTGCCACCAGTCGCAGTTCGACGCGCTGCACTTCGCGCGCCCCATCTTCGGCCCGGCGGCACGCGCGTTGGCACAACTTCCGATAACCATCGACAAGGATGGGTATCTGGTGGCAAACGGGGACTACGTCGAACCCGTCGGACCGGCATTCTGGGAGCGAACATCATGAGTCCACAGAGTTCCTCAAAGCTTGCTCAAATGGCAGCCGATCAAGGCGACGCCATCGACTCGCGGTATCACCCGTCGGCGGCGGTACGTCGTCAGCTCAACAAGGTCTTCCCCACCCACTGGTCGTTCCTGCTCGGTGAGATCGCGCTGTACAGCTTCATCGTGCTGCTGCTCACCGGCGTCTACCAACCGCTCAACGGCATCCAGATGTCCCGCGCATACGAGACGACCCTCGACATCTCCTTCGAAGTGCGCGGCGGCCTCTTCGTCCGCCAGGTCCACCACTGGGCCGCACTGCTGTTCGCCGCGTCGATCATGGTCCACCTTGCGCGCATCTTCTTCACCGGCGCGTTCCGCCGCCCCCGCGAGGCCAACTGGGTGATCGGCTCACTGCTGCTCATCCTGGCGATGTTCGAGGGCTACTTCGGCTACTCGCTGCCCGATGACCTTCTCTCCGGCACCGGCCTGCGCGCCGCCTTCTCGTCGATCACCCTCGGCATGCCCCTGATCGGTACCTGGCTGCACTGGGCGCTGTTCGGCGGCGACTTCCCCGGCGACATCATCATCCCGAGGCTCTACGCCCTGCACATTCTGCTGATCCCGGGAATCATCCTGGCGCTCATCGGAGTTCACCTCGCGATGGTGTGGTTCCAGAAGCACACCCAGTTCCCCGGCCCCGGTCGCACCGAACACAACGTCGTCGGTGTGCGCGTCATGCCGGTCTTCGCGGTCAAGTCCGGCGCCTTCTTCGCCATGACGGTCGGCATCCTCGGCCTGATGGGCGGCCTGCTGCAGATCAACCCGATCTGGCAGTTGGGGCCGTACAAGCCGTCCCAGATCTCGGCGGGCAGCCAGCCCGACTTCTACATGATGTGGACCGACGGCCTGGCTCGTATGTGGCCGGCCTGGGAGCTGTACCCGTTCGGGCACACGGTTCCGGCGGCCGTTGCCGTCGCCCTGATCATGGGACTGGTCTTCGTTCTTCTCACGATCTACCCGTTCCTCGAGAAGAAGATGTCCAAGGACGTGGCGCACCACAACCTCTTGCAGCGCCCGCGTGATGCTCCGGTTCGCACCGCGATCGGCGCCATGGCCATCGCGTTCTACATCGTGCTGACGTTCGCCTGCATGAACGACATCATCGCGCTGAAGTTCCACATCTCGCTGAATGCGACGACGTGGATCGGACGCATCGGCATGGTCGTGCTGCCAGCGATCGTCTACTACATCACCTACCGGTGGGCGATCAGCCTGCAGCGCAGTGACCGAGCGGTGCTCGAACACGGCATCGAGACGGGCATCCTGAAGCGTCTGCCGCACGGTGCCTACATCGAGCTACACCAGCCGCTTGGGCCGGTCGACGAGCACGGCCACCCGATTCCACTGGAGTACCAGGGTGCCCCGTTGCCGAAGCGGATGAACAAGCTCGGTTCCGCGGGTGCCCCCGGCACCGGCAGCTTCCTGTACGCGGATCCCGAGGGTGAGCAGGCCGCGCTCGTCGAGGCCGCCCATGCAGCCGAGCACAGGGCGATCACCGCGCTGAAGGAACGGCAGGATTCCAACGGCCAGGGCTCGAACGGCAACGGCTCCAATGGCAACGGATCGAACGGTCACCACTGACCGGACCACGAGGCAGCTGAAGGCCGCCCCGGCTAGTGCCGGGGCGGCTTTCGGTTACTGGAGTGCGGGAGTCTTGAGATGCCGGGGGAAGAACCCGGTGTCGATCCGGCCATCGGTCGGCACCCCGTGATGCCCACCGGGGAAGGCGTGCAGCACCTTGTGCTTCGAGGCGAAGGCGTCGAACAGCTCGAGACCGAAGTCCCGTGGGATCTCCTTCTCATCCCACGGGAGCAGGAACTCGACGGGGTTCGATATTCGCTTCGCCGCCTCGATCAGGGCGTCGTGTGCGACCACACAACCGAAGATCGCCGCGGTTATCCGAGGCTCGACCGCCGTCAGCGATATCCCGATCGCACCGGCAAGCGTCATGCCGGAGTAGCCGATCGGTGCGTGCGCGTCGATCTCGGGCAGGGCCTGCACGGCGTCGATGGTCGCCCGCCATTCGGGGACTGCGCGTTCGGCCACCGATGCGCAGTACTCGGCGAGGATCCGGCCGAACGTCGGCCTGCCGTCGGCTCGAGCCTCGCGGAATTCGGCGACCAAGCGTTGATCCCGAGCGTTTCGCGGCCGGTCGCCGTGTCCAGGCGCGTCGATGGAGGCCACGTGGAAGCCGTGCGTGGTCACCGACGAATGGGCCCTGGCTACGTGAGTCGGGGCCAACTTGTCCATGCCTGCGGGGTGACCGGCCAGGATCAGGGGCGCACCGTCGGACCCGGATTCCGGTGACCAGAGCACACCGGTGACGTCGTCCAGGATGAATGTGCGTTCGACGACACCGTTCGTCGATGTCTCAGAAGTGAAGTGCATGATGTTGCCTTTCGGGAGTGCCGTTGGTCAGGCGCTCCCGGCGACAACTACGTCGATCGCCCAACCGTGAAGTCGATTGGGAGCACCCACAGGGGTACAGCGTCCATGGGTGTCACCTCCTCGCGTGCTGTCACGGTCCTCGGAACACTATCGAGTCGAACACGACCTCGTCCAACCATTTTCGGCTCGCCTGCCGGCTACCTGGATGACTCCAGCACGCCGTGCAATTCGCGAAGGAAGTACCACGGAGCGGCAGTCATGGCCACCGTGATGATGCCTACGACGACGTACACGGACCACGCCGCGGCGTCGTGACCAGACGCCATCAGATAGGTTGCGACGCCGATACCCGTTGCGGCAGCACCCATTGCACCCGCGATCGACGCGGTGCAGCGCAGCCAGATCTGCTCGACCGCAGCCGTCGGGAAACCGACCCGACTCCCGGCCGGCGGCGTCGAATGTCGACGAAGCACCGGAGCACCGAAGGGCTGCAACCGCTGCGCCACCGACGGCGCATCACCACCCGACCGGCTGCCGTCGTCCGGCGCCGTTGGCCGCAGTACGACCCCGGCCGATGCCGTCTGCCTGGCCCTCAGTAGCAAGGGGATCGCACCGATGATCACCGCGGCGGAAACGCCGATCACCGTGTACAGCAACCAAGGGGTGTCGGACTCCCCCGCAGCGACCGAATGCGAACTCGCGAGACCGACGAGGGCCACCACGGCCGCCACTGCGGCACCCAACGCGGCGAGCCACAGCACGATCGCGGCGATGACGAGAATGCGATCCGTCTGATCCGGCGTGCCCTTGCGGATCTTCGAGGGTGCTACGACCCCACCTCCAGTGTCGTAGGTCATCAGCAGCTCGTTTGCCAGTCGTTGTTCTGCTGCGAGGCGATGGTCTGGCCATCGCTGGTCGTGATCTGGCAGTTCAACTTGCTCAAGCGCAGCAGGCTGGACGCCTGCACCGAACCGAACTCCGACATCGAGATCGGGGTCACCGTCAGTGACCACGGGATGTAGACGTTCTGCTGCGTGCGCTGCCTGCCGGAGGCGTCGGTATAGGTCACCGAGATGCGGTCCAGCGGCGCCTTGGTTCCCGTCACCGAGTACGTGATGAACCGTGGGCCTACAGGCGCGGTGTTGGTCGCGGGCGGAGCCCCAGTCTCGGCGGGCGGTGGGGGCGGCGCTTCGCTCGCCGACGGCGGCGGCGGTGGCGGCTCCTGAGTGACCGTGATCGTCTCCGGCGGCGGAGGAGGCGGCTCCTCGCTGGTGGGCGGGGGCGGCGGCGGGGGTGTCGTCGTCGTGATCTCGTCCTGCACGGGCGGGACCGACGTCGTGGTGCTGTTCCCCGGGGTCGCGAGGGTCTCGCTGTCCGTTCGGGTGACCAAGACGGCTACCGAGACGACCAGGGAGATCGCCGCGACGATGGCGACCACACCGACCACCCAGGGCCATCGTGGTGGAGGCGAGTCATCGTCGGCGGTCGCCGGGTCGTATGCGTCGTAGTCATACAGGGAGGAGTCCGGCGGCACGTACGGCGCGCTGGTGAACTGCTCGGATTCGGGCGCGGAGTATGCGCGCGAGTAGATCTCCGTCTCGCCCGTCTTCGGTGACTCCCGACCCGGTTCATCCGACTTCGGAGAATCCGGCTCAGGGGGATTCGGCCCGCTCATCTACGCCTGTCCTTTTCGACTGCCCATACGGCGCGACGTCAGCGTCGGTGTCGTGACTGGTCGTGCCTCGGCAACCCTACCCAACGGGACGCACCGAGGGCTTGGATGGCACGGTCCGTCAGCCAACTGGACGCTCTATCGTGACCTTGCGCCGTGCGCGGTCAGTGCTTCTCGGCGCCGGTGTAGTACTCGAACACCAACCCGGCGGCCGTCGCCAGCACGAAGCAGACACCCGCGACGATCAACCACGGCAACCACAATGCGACCGCGACCGCGGTGACCGACGCGGCCAGTGCGATCAGCAGCGGCCACCAACTGCCGGGGCTGTAGAAACCCAGCTCCCCTGCGCCGTCGGAGATCTCCGCGTCCTCGTAGTCCTCGGGACGCGTGTCGAGTCGCCTGGCGACGAACCGGAAGAACGTGCCGATGATGAGCGACAGACCGGTGGTGAGGACCAGCGCCGTGGTGCCCGCCCACTCGATGCCGCCCGGGCTGTACAGCGCTGTTAGCGCGCCGTAGCCGACGGCACACAGCGCGAAGAACGCCGTAAGGAATTCGAACAGTCTCGCTTCGATGTGCATGAGGTCTCGTCCCCTACTTGCTCGCCTGCGGAACCTGCTCGCCGCGCCGCGATTCAAACGGATGCGTCGTGACCGCCAGTTCCGGGAGACCCACGGCGCCTAGGGCGTCGGCGTTGGTCCCGTTCGGATGATCGATGCGGTACTGAAGGTAGGCCTTGAAGACGTTCGGTTCCACGACCCGGACTTCGAAGTTCATCATCGAGTGATACGTGCCGCACATCTCGGTGCAGCGGCCGACGAACGGGCCCGTCTCCTGAATCTCGCTGATCTGGAAGACGTTGTCCGAGTTGTTGGCCTTCGGATCTGGCATGACGTCACGCTTGAAGAGGAACTCCGGGACCCAGAAGCCGTGGATCACGTCCGCCGACGCGATCTGGAACTCGATGCGCTTTCCCTTGGGCAGCACCAGGATCGGGATCTCGGTGCTGGAGCCCGTCGTCTCGACCTTGTCGAAGTTCAGGTAGGTGCGGTCCTCGGGGTTCAGTCCCTTGATCGGACCGACCAGTTCTTCACCGTGTGCGTCGACGCCCTCGGGCTTGGACACCATCGCGTTCTTGCGCGCGGCGTCGGCACCGTCATAGGTGAGCGTGCCGTCCTTGAAGTCGATCTTCTGATATCCGAACTTCCAATTCCACTGGAAGGCCGTGACGTCGATGACGACCTCGGGGTTGGGATCCTTGTGCAGCATCTTCTCCTGCACGACCACCGTGAAGTAGAACAGCACCGAAATGATGAGGAACGGCACGACCGTCAACACCAACTCGAGTGGCATGTTGTAGCCGAACTGACGCGGCAGTTCGGTGTCGGTCTTCTTCTTGCGGTGGAACGCACTGGTCCAGAAGATCAGGGCCCACACGATCACACCGACGACCAGCGACGCGATTACGCAGCCGATCCACAATTCACGGTTGAGTTTGCCCTCTGGCGTGATGCCGTTCGGCCAGCCGAGGCCAAGTGCCTCGGACCAGCTGCAGCCACTGAGCAGGAGCGCTGTCCCACCGAGTACTACTGACAACGCCACCACACGGAGCCCGCGAGCGGTCACGTTGGTGCCTCCTAGAAGTGGGTGAAACCAGGCGAATACTACGCAGCGTAGACCACACCTCGGGGTGGGAGCGAAGCGACCGGGGGATGTCACGGAGGGCAGGAGCGAAGCGACCGGGGAATGTCCCGGGTGCCGGTCTCGATACGGCTCTGCGTTCGGCATACTGGCGCAGTGTGCGGACTCCTGGCCTATCTACGCGACCCGTCCGCCGACCCGTCCCCCGAGCTGGCGGACGCGGTCTTCGGAGCCGCTCATCTCATGCGTCACCGCG
>NZ_JAVRQA010000541.1:0-2728 GCF_032161845.1 Mycobacterium sp. | reverse complement strand
AGGTGTGCGTACCCGAGGACAACGTGGTGTCGGGACTGCCGATCTTGGCCACCCGGAACCTGTCCCCCGACTCCCACAGCAGTTGGTACGGCGCGGGTTCACCATCCATCAGGATGGACGTGATCCGTGGCTCCTGCCGCACGGTAGGGCTGTTCTGGTTGGCGACGTCCCAGTAGCGGAAGATTCCGTGCCGACCGGAGGGGAATTCACCGCGAATGGTCTCGACCGCGTTCAGCGTGCCGTCGGCGCCGACGGTGAAGTCGGCCTGGTAGTCGCTGATCACGACGGGGTCCGCGGCATTGCCTGCGCCGGACGCACTCTCGAGCAAAAGGGGCCAGAACAGTCCAACGGCAATGAGGGCCAACAGGATCAGCCAGCCGAAAACCCGCTTCACTTCACCTCCGCTGCATCCCCGCGCCGTGCGATTCGACTCACCCTATGTGCAACGGGTCGATCTGCACACGAACGGGCGGCTGATCGTGGCGGGCGCTCAATACGCCGGTGGCGCGGCGGAGCGCCGAGGCCAGCCCCAGTCCGGTGTCTCGGGGCACCCGGACGAGCATCCGGCTCACCTCCGTGTCACGTTCGGCGCCGGGCGGTCGACGGGCTCCCGGTGGAAGTTCGACGGGGCCGAGGACGTCGGCGTCACCCGGAAGGTGTGCTGCGGCAAGCAGAGCGGTCACTGCCGCGGGGTCGCCGTCGACGGCGGCCATGTGGACCGCTGGCGGCAGGCCGACCTCGGCACGCGCGGCGAGCTCGGATTCGGCGTGCGCGACGGGATCCCAGCGGATCAGCGCCTGCACGGTGGGGATCGCGGATTCGGCGACGACGGCCACCACACCTCCGTCGCCGCGGTGCCGAACGAGGGCCGCGGCGGCCATCCAGCGTCGCAAGGCATCCTCAGAGGCTCGGAGATCCTGCCGCCCGAGGAGTGCCCAGCCATCGAGGAGAAGCGCGGCGCCGTATCCGCCGGGCACCGCGGGCTCGGCCCCGGGGGTGGCGACCACCAGTGCTGGTCCGGCCGGAACCTCGGACACCACCGAATCACCACCGGAGGTGATGACGGTGGTCCCCGGAAAGGCCCGGCCCAACTCTTCGGCGGTGCGCCGCGCACCCACCACAACGGCGCGCACCGCGTCGGAACCGCACCGCACACAACGGAGTGCGGCCTCGGCGCGGCCACACCACCGGCAGACGGCTCCGGCAGCACGATCGGGCAGCGACATGGGACCCGTGCAATGCCTACACCTGGCGATCGTCCGGCACTTTCCACAGGCCAGCGCGGGGACGTAACCGCGCCGCGGCACCTGCACCAGGACCGGAACGTCGGACCGCAGCGCCGCCCGGGCCGCGTCGAGCGCCATCGTCGGCAATCGCGCCGTGTGTGATGCGGCATCGCGTTCCTGGGCGAAACCACTGTCGTCGAGCGCGACCACCCGCGGCGTGCGGGTCCGCACCACGGGCCGGGGGGCCACCAGATCGTGGGCCCACTTGCTGGTGACCAGGGCCTGCGCCTCAGCCGTACGGGAGTAACCGCCGATCAACGCGGAGCACCGCAGCTGATGCGCACGCAGCATCGCCACCTCACGGGCATGCGGATACGGGGCCCTCGGCTCGGCCAGGGTGTCGTCGCCGTCGTCCCACACCATCACCAGCCCGAGATCGGCGACCGGTGCGAACACTGCGCTGCGGGTCCCGATGACGAACCTGGCGTGCCCCCGCAGCACCGACAGCCAGCGGCGGTAGCGCTGCGACGGGCCGAGCCCCGCCGACAGCGCGACGACGGCCCCCTCGTCCACGTGCCGGATTGCTGCTGCGTGCAGCGCGTCGACGTCACTCTGATCCGGCACGACGGCCAGCGCCGACCGGCCCGACTGGACCACGACCGCGGCGGCCTCGGCGAGCCGATCAGTCCACTGCTCACCGGGCAGGGCCTGCCAGACCGCGCGGGCCGCCCGGCCCTCACCGAGGGCGTCGAGGAACTGCGTCCCGCGGCCATAGTCGCCCCACCCCACCGGGTCGACCGGCTGAGCCGACGGTGGGGGCGGATCGGGCACTGCCTGCTTCTCGACGGTCGCATGTCGCGGCGGGACCGCGAGCCGGAGGACGTCGGGGCGGGTGCCCGCGTACCTGGCGGCGACGGCGTCGACCAACCGCCGGACGTCGGGGGTCAGTACGCGCTCGCTGGAGACCACCCGGTCCAGCCAACCCAGTTTGCCGCCGTGGTCGGTGTCAGAACGCCTTTCGAGGACGAAGGCGTCGACGAGCCTGCCGTGGAAGCGCACCTTGACCCGCACCCCCGGCTGCGCGTCGTCGGACTGTTCGGTGCTGACGAGGTAGTCGAAGTCGCGGTCGAGATGGGGCACCGACAGCATCGGGAGCACCCGAGCGATGGGCTCGTGCTCGGCTGCCTGCCTCAGTTCGGTCACGCAGGTGGGGTAGCAGAGCGGCCGAAGAAGAACCCGGCGGTGATCAACAGCAGCGACGCGGCGTACGCCCACCAGATCGGCACGGCCAACGCCTCGGATCCCAGCACGAACTTGCCGACCCCGATCATGCCGTCGGACACCGCGAAGCACACCGCCCCCAGCGCAGTCCACGGCGTCGGCAACTCGGCGAGCAGAGCCGCGCAGACCATCGCGGCCAGCACCAGCATGTAGAGGATGACCGGGATCGCCATGCCCTCGGCGATCAGCTGCGGCCAGAACCACCCCAGCAAGCTCGCACA
>NZ_JAVRQA010000540.1:0-11857 GCF_032161845.1 Mycobacterium sp. | reverse complement strand
TCCAGCACTGGAATCCCGCGAGAGAACGGGATGCCAGCGGGCTGGAGTCGGCGAATGTACCCAATCGTGGACCGGGCTGAGGAAGAGTGGAGTCATGCGTGAATACCTGAAGTTCTACATCGACGGCCAGTGGGTCGACCCGGCGGAGCCGAGAAGCCTCGACGTCGACAACCCCACCACTGAGCGGGTTTCCGGGCAGATCGCCATCGGCGGTGCCGCCGACGTCGACCATGCGGTCGAAGCGGCCCGCAAGGCGTTCACCACCTGGTCACAATCCACTCGCGAAGAACGCCTTGAAGTGCTGGGCGCGATTCGCGCCGAGTACCAGAAGCGTGCCTCCGACCTGGCCGACGCGGTCAGCGAGGAGATGGGTGCGCCGGCGTCATTGGCGGCCGGCCCGCAGGTCAACCTCGGCTTGGGACACCTGGCCACCGCGATCGAGGTGCTGAAGAAGTTCCAGTTCTCCGAGCAGCACGGCAGCACCCTGGTGTTCAAGGAACCGATCGGTGTCTGCGGTCTGATCACGCCGTGGAATTGGCCGCTCAACCAGATCGCGTGCAAGGTGTTCCCGGCGCTGGCGACCGGCTGCACCATGGTGCTCAAGCCGTCAGAAGTGGCTCCCTACTCCGCGCAGATCTTCACCGAGATCATCGACGCCGCAGGCGTTCCCGCGGGGGTGTACAACATGGTCTACGGTGACGGACCGGGTGTCGGAGTCGCGCTGTCGAGTCATCCCGACATCGACATGGTGTCGTTCACCGGGTCCACTCGCGCCGGCATCGACGTCGCCAAGAACGCGGCGCAGACGGTCAAACGGGTGACCCAGGAGCTTGGAGGGAAAAGCCCCAACATCGTGCTCGACGATGACGACTTCGCCAAGAGCGTGGCCACGGGGACGTCGGTGATGATGATGAACAGCGGACAGAGCTGCAATGCCCCGTCACGCATGCTGGTGCCCAACTCGCGGATGGACGAGGCGATGGCGATCGCAGGCCAGACCGCCGGCGCGGTGAAGGTCGGTGTCGCCGACGACAAGACCGCGATCGGACCGGTCGCGTCGAAGGCACAGTTCGACAAGATTCAAGGACTGATCCAGAAGGGCATCGACGAAGGCGCCACCGTCGCCGTCGGCGGCGTCGGACGGCCCGACGGGCTCGCCGCCGGGTACTACGTCAAGCCGACCG
Source organism: Mycobacterium sp. (assembly GCF_032161845.1). Lineage (GTDB taxonomy): Bacteria > Actinomycetota > Actinomycetes > Mycobacteriales > Mycobacteriaceae > Mycobacterium. Next base: position 10,673 of record NZ_JAVRQA010000540.1, on the reverse strand, counting down.
TGTTCGCCAACGTCACCAACGACATGACCATCGCACGCGAGGAGATCTTCGGGCCGGTGCTGTGCATCCTCGGCTACGACGACCTCGACCAGGCCATCGAGATCGCCAACGACACCGAGTACGGACTCGCCGGTTACGTGTCGGCCGCGGACCTGGACGCCGCACGCGCGGTGGCCCGCCGGATCCGCGCCGGTTCGGTCGCGATCAACCACGGCTTCGACCTGAGCGCGCCGTTCGGCGGGTACAAGCGCAGCGGCAACGGGCGCGAGTGGGGGCAGTTCGCCTTCGACGAGTACTTGGAGACCAAGGCCGCGCTGGGATACGCGGCACAGTAGGCGAGGGAACCTGGCATGACATCTTCTACCGAAGACGCTCGCTCCGAGAAGGGGTTGGCGCGGGTCGCGCAGTCACTGGCCGGTTGGACGGAGAAGTGGTTTCCGGACGCGTACGTCGTCGCCCTGGCAGGCGTCGTCCTCGTCGCGCTTGCGGCACTGGCCAACGGATCCTCGCCGCAGACGGTCGTGAATGCCTTCGGCGACGGCTTCTGGGATCTGACCGCATTCACCCTGCAGATGGCCATGGTGGTGCTGACCGGCTACGTCGTCGCCACGTCCCCGCCGGTGGCCAAGCTGATCGAACGCCTCGCCACCGTGCCCCAAACGGCGCAGAGTGCAGTGAGTTTCGTTGCGCTGCTCTCCATGTCAGTCTCGTTCCTGAACTGGGGGCTCAGCCTGGTATTCGGTGGTCTGCTGGCCAGGGCGATCGCACGCCGAACGGATCTGCGGGTGGACTATCGCGCTCTCGGCGCCGCGGCCTTCATGGGGCTGGGCGCGGTGTGGGCCCTTGGCATGTCCTCCTCGGCCGCGCAGCTGCAGGCCACCGCCAGCTCGCTGCCTGCAGAGCTACTGAAGATCACCGGGGTTCTCGACTTCGGCACCACGATCTTCACCTGGCAGTCACTGGTTATGTGCGCCATCATCATCGCGCTGACGGCGGTGATCGCACACTTCTCCGCACCGAGGGGCGCAGCCATCGTGACGGCCGAGGATCTGGACGTCGACCTGGACGACCAGAACAATGAGGTGCCGCCGCGTTCGCGGCCGGGAGAGTGGCTCGAATACTCTCGCATCCTGCCCGCGCTGGCGGCCCTATTGACGTTGGGATGGCTCGTATCCCAGCTGATCGCCAAATCCGTCCTGTCCGTCGTCAGCAGCCTGAACGGGTATCTTCTCGTCTTCCTGGTACTCGGACTGGTGCTGCATGGGACGCCACGCAGGTTCCTGCAAGCCGTCGCCAAAGCCGTACCGGCCACGGGCGGCATCCTCGTCCAGTTTCCGTTGTACGCCGCCATGGCGGCGATCCTCACCAAGGCGAAGGGCAGTGGCGGCCATACCGTTTCGGATCTGCTGGCAGAACTGTTCACCAACGTCGGTGGCGGGGCCTTTGCGGTCGTCATCGCGCTCTATACCGTCGTGCTGGGTGTCTTCGTCCCGTCCGGAGGAGGAAAGTGGTTGGTCGAGGCGCCATACGTCATGCAGTCGGCCACTGATGTCCAGATGAACCTGGGCTGGACGGTGCAGATCTACAACGTGGCCGAAGCGCTGCCGAACCTGATCAATCCGTTCTTCATGCTGCCCTTGCTGGCGGTGCTCGGACTCAGGGCGCGCGATCTGGTCGGATTCACGTTCCTACAGTTCATCTTCCATCTGCCGGTGGTCCTGGCACTGGTGTGGCTGCTCGGCATGACGTTCGACTTCGTGCCGCCCGTTTTGCCCCCCGTACCGTAAGAAGGTGAGGCGATCGTGACCGATTCGGTCGGCGGACCTCAGTAACGATCGATCTCGATCAGGCGCTCGTCGCTGATCCCGAAGTGATGCGCGATCTCGTGAAGGACGACGTGTCTGGCCTGGCGGCGTAGGCGATCGGTGTCGCCGGCAGCAAGTCGCGTGATCGGCCCGCGGAAGATGCTGATCTTGTCGGGGAGCACTCCGCTGTACGCGCTTGTCCTTCGCGGCAGAGGTACTCCGCGGTACAGGCCGAGAAGCGGCTGCCCGGCGGGAGGTTCGTCCTCCACGACGATCTCGACGTTGCTGATTGCCGCACGGAGTTCGGCTGGCAAGGAGTTCAGCGCGTCGTCGATCGCCTCATCGAACGGATCGTTGGGACTCGGCTCCGGAGGCGCATCCATGTCCGCAAGGGTGCCAGAACTTCGAGACGGGAGCGTTCACGGCGCTCGACAAGGGACGTGCGTGCGCTGAATCCTGTCACCCGTGGGGCGGCTGGCGTGGCGTGGGCTCATCGATCTGTTCGCGGAGGATGTCGCCGTGACCCGCGTGTCTGGCGAATTCTTCGATCATGGCGAGCAGGGTCCATCGCATGCTGACCGTTCCCTCGCGGGGAAAGTCCTTGGTGTCGTCGAGGTCGAAGCGGGCGGCGATCACGCGTGATCGTTGGCTGGCGCGTTCGAACTCGGCGATGACGTCCGCCACCGACTCGTCGTCGGCGACGGCGAAGGTGCCCTCGTCCCGTTTCGAGTAGCCGTCGCATTCGGATTCGTCGAGTCCTGCCCAGAACCGTTGGAACCAGATCCGTTCCGCCGCGGCGGCGTGCTTGATCAACGAGATCGGTGTCGTCAGCGAAGCAACGAGTCGTCGGCGGGCGTTGGCCTCGGACAGACCGCGTGCGGTCGCGATGAGTGCTTCGCGGTTGCGATCGAGGGTGTTCTCGATCACGGCTCGTTCGGAGCCGATGGTAATTCGGTTGGTAATCATGAGATTTCAATCCTTTCGTTCAGCCGCGGTGTGCGAGTAGGTGGACTCCGGGGAAGCGGTGCACGGTGTCCGGTCGGTTGACGATCCGCCATTCTTCGACGAAGTCGTTGTCGGCGAGCACCCGACTGAGTTCGTCGGGGTGCCAGCGCCACGCCGGGGCCACGGCGTGATCGAAAGGGGTTGCCGGGCCCGGCAGATCCGACGATTGAGCGGCGATCAGTATGGGAGTGCCGGCCCGCAGCCGGTCGGCCCACAGTCGGAGAATGTCGCTGACCTCATCCGGCGGAAGGTGTATCAGGCTGAATCGCGCGACGATCGCGGCGAGGGGGTCCGTGACGCCCGCGAGCGTTGCGTCACCGTCGATGAAGGTGAGCTGAGGATACCTCTTGCGGGCGATCGCCAGCATCGCCGGGCTGGGATCACATCCAATGACGTCTAGTCCGCGGCGATCGAGGTCGGCCGTGACGTGCCCGATGCCGCACCCCACGTCGACGACGACACCCGGCGAACCGACTTTCTCGACGAACGCAGCGACGGCGTGTTGTTCGATGGGTGACTGGTAGGGCCCGGTGAACATCTCGGCGTAGCGGTCCGCGAGCGCGTCGTACCCCGGTTGCGTCACGTGCTCCCCTTCGCATTGCGGCTCGCACGGTTGAATCGTGCTCGGAGCCCCACTTTGACATCGCCCTGCGACATGATTGGAGAAGTTCGATCACCGCCCGCGACGCAGCGTAAGCAGATGGAGCCCGCTCAATGCCGTGGCCGACGAGGTCTGCCCCTCAGGCGCCGAGGACGGCCTAGCCGCCACACTGGCACGCTGGTTCCGGTAGCCCGGTACCAGCACTCGGGTACTCAGCGCGCACTAGCGGCTCTGACGGTTTGGTGCAGCAGAACGGCGATGGTGGTGGGTCCTACTCCGCCGGGCACTGGGGTGATGAGCCTGGCCTTGTCTGCCGCGGCGGCGTATTCGACGTCGCCGATGTTGCCTGGGTTGTACCCGGCGTCGATGATCACCGCCCCGGGCTTGATCCAGGCGCCCTTGATCAATTCGGGTTGGCCGACGGCGGCGATCACCATGTCTGCCTCGGCGACGATCCGGGGCAGGTCCGTGGTTCGTGAGTGGCAGTAGGTGACGGTGGCGTCGCGGGCGAGCAGCAGCATCCCGATGGGCTTGCCAAGGATTGAGCTCCGTCCGACGACGACTGCGTGCAAGCCGGTGGGATCGACGTCATAGGCGTCGAGAAGATGGACGATGCCGGCCGGGGTGCAGGATTGAAACCCGTTTCCGCCCAACGCCATCGAGGCGAACGATGCCATCGTCACGCCGTCGACGTCCTTGCTCGGGGCAATGGCCTCGAAGGCCGCGCGCTCGTCGATCTGAGCGGGCATCGGATGCTGGACCAGAATGCCATCGACGTCGTCGTCGGCGGAGAGTGCGGTGACCAGTGCGGTGACGTCGTCGGTGGTGGCCGTTGCGGACAGCTGGTGGCTGCGAGAGTCCAACCCGGTGGTGCGACAACGATTCGCCTTCATCCGCACATAGGTGTGTGAGGCGGGATCGTCACCGACGAGAACTGTTGCCAGACAGGCTTTGCGGCCGCTCTTCTTCTCGAACTCTGCTGCTCGTTCGCGGACGTCGGCGAGGATGGCGTCGGCGACACGGCTGCCATCGATGATTGTTGCGGGCACGGCTGCGCTCCTCACGAAGGAGGAGCACCCAGGCGGTCGATGCGTCCACGTCTTGCTTCCCGGTGGTGTCCCACCTGCGCCAGTCGCCGACCCTCACTCTACCGATCGTGCTCAGCCGTTCTGCCCTACTGGCAAAGTCCAAAGTCGACCCCATCGACGGCAAGCCGGAATATTCTCGGAAACTGCGAGGACGGCGAACGTCAGAGCGACTCGTTTGAGCCCCGCTTGAAGGAGCTACAGATGACCTTGGTGATGGCGTCGGGAGTGCGCAGGAGGCTGTCCGCGACGGCGGTGGCGACAGCGGCCACTGGAGTAGCCATGTTGGGCGTAACCGCCCCGGCGAGTGCAACGCCCGCCGCGGCAGGCCCGCCCGGGGTATCCGTGCCCCTCCGTCCTCCGATCGTCACCGACGATCCAGGATGCGACATGTTCGGGTGGCGGCATCCGCTCTGCGCTGGAGGCGCCTTCGAGTCGCCGGCCGACGATGGGATTCCGGGCGACAATGCGGCCGAAGGCGGGATACCGGCGCCGTCGATGTTGCCGAACATCAACGGCACGATGAGCCCTCCCGGGACACCTGGGGTCATCTAGACGTAGAGGGACCGCGAAAGACCGACTCGCTCAAGGTCTTCCCGTGTCGATGAGGCGGCGTTGGCTGCCGGTGCCGGGCCGGGGTAGCCGCACGCCCGCCGCCTGCTGCCGCCGCTACGTGGTGATGAAGCAGACCGTCGCCGAGTAGCCCATAGCGCCGCCTTGTTACCCGGGGTGTTGCAGGCGGCACCCCGTGCTGCTCTATGGTTCGAGTTGTCGTACCCTTAAAACCTGTTTGCTCTTGGATATTGTTTCCAAAACTTGTTAGGTCGCGTAACGTGCGGCCGGCGCATAAATCAAGATCGCCAAATGTCAATTGCCTTGGAGGGCACTGTGACTACGAACCCGTTTGACGACGACAACGGCACTTTCTTCGTTCTCGTCAATAACGAGGAGCAACACAGCCTATGGCCGACGTTTGCCGACGTGCCCGCCGGATGGCGCGTGGTCTTCGGCGAATCGGACCGTGCCGCGTGTCTGGAGTACATCGAACGCGAGTGGTCTGACATACGGCCGAAGAGTCTGCGCGACAGATTGGCCCAGGGCCAACCCAGTTGATCGCCTAAACCCGACTCAATTCGAAGGTGGAGGATGGAGCTCGGCGACTCAGCACTGCCAGTAACGCGCGAGCAACGGGACATCTGGCTCGCGCAGGAAACCGGCCAATCCGCCGCGGAGTGGCAACTCGGTCTGTTCGTCGAAATCGATGGCCCCGTAGAGCGTGACGCCCTCGAATGGGCGATCGGCCGAACGGTCGGGGAGGCCGAGCCGGTCCGGGCCGCCTTCGTCGAGGCGGACGGCCAAGTCTTCCAGCGGCCGCTCGACTACCAGAACGTCGAACTGGCCGTCTTCGACCTGAGCCAATCCGAAGAGCCACTGCGGGAAGCCCGCGAGATGGCGGCCTCGATTCAGCGCACGCCAATGCCGTTCAGCGGCCAACTGTTCACGTTCGCGCTGTTCCAAGTCCGGGCGGACGAGGCGTATCTGTACGTCTGCTGTCACCACATCGTCATCGACGGATATGGCCTTGCGCTCCTGTGTCAGCGAGTCGCCTCGGTGTACTCCGCACTCGTCACCGGCGCGCCGATTCCGCCACCGATATTCGGTTCCCTGGCCGACTTGCTCGAATGCGAATCGAAATACGAAACGTCTCCCTTTTACGCAGAAGATGAGGCCTATTGGAGGGCCAATCTTCCGGCTTCACTAGGTCCCGAGTTTCGTTTGCCAGAGCAAATTGGGCGAACCGACCGGAGTCGGTCGTCTGGGCCGGTGCGGCTGGATCCCGCGATCCTTCTCGGAGTCCAGCGGTTGTGTCAGGCGTGGGACGTCCCGCGATCGACCGTGCTCACCGCGGCGTGCGCGCTGGTGGTCCGTGGCTGGTGTGCCGACGGCGGAGAGGTCGTGCTCGACTTCCCGGTCAGCAGGCGGGTGGCTCCAGAGTCGAAGACGCTGCCCGGGATGGTCGCCGGGGTGGTGCCGCTGGTGCTGCAGGTTTCACCGGACGCGGCGGTGGCCGACTTCTGCGCTCACGTCGACTCCCGCATCCGTGAAGCGCTACAGCATCAGAGGTTTCCGGTGCCCGCCCTGGAGCGCACGTCTCACCCCCGCGGCCCAGGCGAGGTGGCCGACAGGGTGGTGGTCGACTTCCTTCCCTCCGGGTTCACCGTGCCCTTCGGTGGTGCCGCGGCGACGGCGTCCCTGATCTCCGGCCTCGGGCGCAGCTTCGGGTTGGTGTTCTCCGGCTCCGGTGACGAGGTGCTACTCAGCACGCTGGGTTCTGGTCAGCTGTTCTCGACCATCGACGTCACCGACCTCGCGAGCCGCTTGGAGCGGACATTGGCGGCGATGATCGCCGATCCGAGCCGGCGGCTGTCGTCGTTGGACTTGCTCGACCGACCCGAACGGGCCCGGTTGGACGAGCTCGGCAACTGGGCGGCGGCGGCGCGCGAGGCGACCGAACCCGTCTCGATTCCCGCGGTGTTCGGCACGCAGGTGGCCAGGAACCCGGAGGCGGTGGCGCTCAGCTGCCCCGGTCGGTCGCTGACCTATCGGGAGCTGGACGAGGCCTCGAACCGATTCGCACACCTGTTGGTCGGCCGTGGTGTCGGTCCGGGACACCTCGTGGCGCTGCTTCTGCCCCGTTCCGTCGAGGCCGTCGCGGCCATCGTGGCGGTGCTCAAGACCGGGGCGGCCTACCTGCCGATCGACCCGGCGCTGCCGCAGGCCCGGATCACCTTCATGCTCGAGGATGCCGCGCCGTTCGCCGCCGTCACCACTGCCGACCTGACCGACCGGCTCACCGGAATCGACCTGCTGGTCGTCGACGTCGACGATCCGGCCGTCGAGGCCCAACCCGCTTCGGCGCTGTCGACGCCGGCCCCTGACGATGTCGCCTACGTCATCTACACCTCGGGAACGACCGGTATCCCCAAGGGCGTAGCCATCTCCCACCACAACCTGACGCAGCTGATCGCGTCGCAGGACGGCGGGTTGCCAGCTGCATCCGAACAGGCTTGGTCGCATTGGCATTCCTATGCATTCGACTTCTCGGTGTGGGAGATCTTCGCGGCCCTGTTGCGCGGGGGCAGGCTGGTGGTGGTGCCCGACTCGATATCGGGCGAACCCGACGAGTTCCACGACCTGCTGGTGTCAGAACGAGTCAACGTACTCACCCAGACCCCTTCTGCAATAGGTGTTTTGGCGCCAGATGGGTTGGGATCGACTGCGCTGGTCATGGGCGGGGAGGCCTGCCCCGCCGACGTCGTCGATCGGTGGGCGCCGGGGCGGGTGATGGTCAACGCCTACGGCCCGACCGAGACCACGATCTACGTGGCGATGAGCGCACCGCTGACGGCCGGTTCTGGCGCGGCGCCGATCGGATCGCCGGTGCCCAATTCCGCCTTGTTCGTGCTGGACGGGTGGATGCAGCCCGTGTCCGCAGGGCTGGTCGGCGAGTTGTACGTGGCGGGCGCCGGACTTGGTGTGGGCTACCTCCGCCGGACCGCGTTGACGGCGTCTCGATTCGTGGCCTGCCCGTTCGGCAGTCCCGGTCAGCGGATGTACCGCACCGGCGACCTGGTGTTCTGGGGTGCCGACGGGCAGCTGCGCTATGTCGGACGTGTCGACGAGCAGGTCAAGATCCGCGGGTATCGAATCGAACTCGGGGAAGTGCGAACGGCTTTGGCCGCGGTCGACGGCGTTCGGCAGGCGGTGGTCGTCGCTCGCGAGGACCGCCTCGGCGACAAACGGCTGGTCGGCTACGTCACTGGCATCGCGGACCCGGCCGAGGTGCGGGCGGCGCTGACGGCGCGGCTCCCCGGTTACATGGTTCCCGCCGCAGTGGTGGTGCTGCCCGAGCTGCCGCTGATGCCCAGCGGCAAGCTCGACACCCGGGCGCTTCCGGCTCCCGAGTACACCGCGGGTGAATTCCGGGCGCCGGATGGCCGCATCGAGAAGATCCTGATCGGCATCTATGCCGAGGTGCTCGGTGTCGAGCCGCCGCAGGTCGTCGGAGTCGACGACTCGTTCTTCGAACTGGGCGGCGACAGCATTCTGTCGATGCAGGTCGCGGCGCGGGCACGCGCTGCCGGGTTGACGTGTCGGCCCCGCGACGTCTTCGTCGAGCAGACGGTCGCCCGACTGGCCCGGGTGGTAGCGACGACCGACGGTGCGGACGACGTGATCGACGAAGGCGTCGGGCCGGTGGTGGCCACCCCGATCATGCGATGGCTGGCCGACCAGGAAACGGGCGGCCGGACGACCGACGAATTCAACCAAACCCTGGTGGTGCAGGCCCCGGCCGGAGCGACCGCCGCCGACGCGGCAATGGTGTTGCAGGCGTTGCTGAATCGGCACGCCATGCTGCGCCTGCGCGTCCTCGACAGTGGTGACCTGCACGTGCCAGAGCCGGGCACGGTCGATGCCCGGCACTGCCTGCACACGGTGGACGCGCTGTCCGAGGAGGCCGCGCTAGCGGCGCGGTCGCGGCTGAACCCGTCGGCCGGGCTGATGCTCAGCGCGCTGTGGGTCGCGACGAGCGGCCAACTGATGTTGATCGCTCACCACCTCGGCGTCGACGCGGTTTCCTGGCGAATCTTGTTGGAAGACATGAACATCGCTTGGGCGCAGCACATATCCGGCCAACCGGCCGAGCTGACGGCCACCGGAACGTCGTTTCAACGATGGGCGGCCCTGCTCACCGAACACGCCCGACGACCCGAAGTCGTTGCGCAAGCGGACGCCTGGAAGCAGGTGGAGTCGACGCCGGCGGCCTTGCCTGCAGTGCGCCCCGAGGTGGATACCTACGAGACGGCGGGGCGGCTGTCGACGACGCTCGACGCCGAGCACACTCGTGCGCTGCTCGGTGAGGTGCCTGCCGCGTTCCGCGCTGGGGTACAAGACATTCTGTTGATCGGGTTCGCCCTTGCGGTGGCAAAGTTCCTCGACGATCCCGCGGCACCGATGGGAATCGACGTCGAGGGCCACGGCCGTCACGAGGAACTCGCCGCCGGCCTCGACCTGTCGCGCACCGTGGGATGGTTCACCACGAAGTACCCGGTGTCCTTCACGCTCGGCGAGTTGCCGTGGGCGCAGGTGATTGCCGGTGAGGCGGCGCTGGGTGCGGTGGTCAAGAAGGGCAAGGAGCAGCTTCGCGCCCTGCCGCCGCCCCTGACCTACGGCCTGTTGCGCTACCTGAACGCCGACGTCGAGCTGACTGGCGCAGACCCGTCCATCGGATTCAATTATCTTGGCCGACTGGGTTTTCCGGCGATTCACGATGCCGAAGGCCTGTGGCGGATCGGCCAAGATGGGTTGTCCCTCACCGGGGCCGCCGCCACGCCACTGCCGCTGTTCCACACCCTCGAGCTCAACGCAGGCACCGTGGACACTGACGGAGCCCCACGGCTGCACGCCGATTGGACCTGGGCTACGTCCGCGCTCGACCACACTCAGATCGCCCGGTTGAGCGAACTGTGGTTCGAGGCACTGGCGGGTATCTGCGCGCACGTCCGCGCCGGCGGCGGTGGGCTGACGCCGTCGGACATCGCGCCGGCACGCCTGCACCAACAGCAGATCGACGAGTTGCAGGAGCAGTACCGGATCGCCGACATCCTGCCGCTGACCCCACTGCAGCAGGGGCTGCTCTTCCACACCAGCACCGTGCAGGGCGGTGTCGACACGGCCGCCGACATGTACTCGGTGCAGCTCGACTTCACCGTGACCGGTGCCCTCGACGCGCAACGGCTCCGCACCGCGGTGCAGACGGTGGTCGGGCGACACCCCCACTTGGCGGCTCAGTTCTGCCGACAGTTCGACGAACCCGTGCAGGTGATCCTGGCCGATCCCGAAATAGCCTGGCAATACCTCGACTTCACCGCTGATGACCGTCTTGGCGAAGACGACGTCCAACGGCTTTGTGCCACTGAGCGCGCCGCCGTCTGCGACCTGGACGGCCAGCAGGGGTTCCGGGCGGTCCTGATTCGCATCGGTGAGGATCGGCACCGATTCGTGCTGACCAATCACCACATCGTGCTCGACGGCTGGTCGATGCCGATCCTGCTGCGGGAGATCTTCGTTAGCTATGCCGGGCAGCGGCTGGCACCGGCCGCGTCGTACCGGACG
>NZ_JAVRQA010000539.1:0-3164 GCF_032161845.1 Mycobacterium sp. | reverse complement strand
TCGGCGACCTTGCCAGCCGCGTCGAGCACCTCGCAGCGCACGAAGAACACCCGTGAATCCCGCGCCTCCCTCGGCAGCACGAGTGCCTGCGCGGTGCCGCCCGACGGCACGTCGAGGTTGGCGCTCGTCTGGTCGTCGCGCACTCTGCCCTGCAGGTCGTAGACCCTGACCCGCACCCTGGCGTCCTTCACGTCACCGGGGGTCTGGTTGACGAGGGTGACCCCCGCCTGGCTGTGGTCCCCCGTCGCGTAGGAATCGAACACCGCCGAAAGGGGACGCAGCCCGGCCTTCGCGCCGTAGTACGCCCCGCCGGGGCGCAGGTAGTAGTCGAAGATGTTGCCGAAGAACGACGGCCAATGACTGTTCAGCATCCAGTAGATCGTCATCTTGTGGCCGGCCCAGCCGAGCGCGGCGTACGACTCGAACTGGGCTCGAGTGGATTCATAGTGCGCCAGTTGGGCTTTGCGGGCGAACTCGTAGGCGCTGCCAGAAGGGCCGTAGCGCCGATTGATGGCCAGCTGGATGCTGGTCAGCTCGGCGTTGCCGGGGTTGGAGCCGGCGTGGAAGGTCCAGTAGTCGTTGATCGGCCACAGCTTGTCCGGCGGGATGAACTCCTGCAGGCTCGCGAACGGCGGGATGTGTTCGTTGTCGCCCTGTTCGGCCGATGCCCCTCTGGCCGCACGGTACCGTCCGCTGAACCAGTACGACGGCGGGCGCCAGGTGTAGGGACCCGCCATCTGGATGCCGTCCCACAACCGTTCGCCGACGGAGTTGGTGACGTAGGACGACACCGTGTCGACGACGGCGTTCTGCCAGTGCAGGTCTCGCAAAATCTGGTGGTAGTCCGCCCGCACCTTGTCCGGTGGCCTGCCGTCGCTGGCGTTGGCCCAGACGAATGCCGATGCGTGGGACCGCAACATGGTGATCTGCGATCGCAGGCTGTCCCGTGCGACCCGGTTGTCCTCGTCGTCCCACTGTGGCCACTTTTCCCACTGGTTGCAGCACATCCAGCCGACCATCAACGGGATGCCGAGCTCGTCGGCGGCTTCGACGAACCGCTCGTCGGGGATCTTCGACTCCAGCCGAAGCATGTTCAGGCCAAGGTCGCGGACATAGGACAGGATGGCGTCGTCACGGTCGGGGTCGTATGCGTACAGCAGGTCTGGGGTGTACGTCGCGCCGCGCACCAGGAAGTCGCGGCCGTTCACCTGGAGATAGAAGCTGCCACCGGCGCCCAGCTCGGGGAAGCGTTGATCGTCGTCGCGGAACTGGGAGATGGTCCGGACACCGAACCGTTGGTGCGTCTCGTCGATCGCGCTGCCGAACTGCCGGAACTCGATGCGCAGGTCGTACATGTTGGGGGCGCCCATGGTGTACGGCCACCACAGATCGGGGTGGTCCAGCACGAGCTGGCCGTAATCGGATGGCGCGAAGCCGACTTCGCGCTGTTCGCCCGGCGCCAGGCTAACCGCCTCTTCGACTTCGACGTCGGGCTTTCCCGCGCGGCTGATGGTGGCGCGCACGACGCCCCGGATGCGGTCGGTCGACAAGTTCCGCACGTTGGTGAAGATCGACAGGCGCGCGGTATCGGTGTTCGGCAACGGCAGTTCGGTGTTGACCGTGGCGGCGGCGATGGCGACCGCGCCCGACATCCGCAGGGTGACGGGCTTCCAGATCCCCGCGTTGCGGTCGGGGACGAAGGAGATGCCATTGCCTGGGTTCTTGTCCGGCCCCTGATACCCGAGGTAGTTCCAGTTGATCCAGTCGAACCAGCTGTCGGCGAGCTCGACGCCGTTGACGTCCTGCAGCGACCGCTCGGGTGTCACCTTGACCGCGAGGGTGTTCGGCTGATCGGTTCGGATCCACTTGGTGACGTCCACGTCGTGGTCGACGTACATGCCGACGATCTGCTTGGCGTCGGCAACCAGGTGGCCGTTGAGCCAGATCTCGGCACGGTAGTTGATGCCGGGGAAGTTCAGCTGGTAGGTGCGGTGACCCGCCTCGGCGTCGAACGTGGTGCGGTACCACCAGTCCTGCTTCCAAAGGTCCTGTGGCACTTCGTCGACGAGGTTCTTGCCGTAGTAGAGGTTGGGGTAGGTCCCGTCGTCCTCGAGTGCCTGCAGGACGGTGGCGGGCATTCGGCGGACGTCGTGCCACTTCCCGTTCGAGACCGCAGGTGCCCGGTAACCCTCGAGTGAGATCGCCGAGCCCTCGTCCGGCACGTCTCGGGCCGACGCCAGCTGCCAGCCGTCGGACAACTCGACGGTCTGGGCGGGCGGTTCCGGCCTGGCGAAGCGGGGCAGGTCACCGGCGCTGATCAGCATCAGGACGAGTAGAACAACGAAGCCCAGGACGGCGGTTCGGCGCATCTCGGGCGCGATGGTGCTACTCCATTCCTGGCAGGGGGGCGCGTCACGGCGGGACGCTGCCGGGGCGAGCGAAGCGACGGGAAAACGCGAGGGGCCTACATTGTGCCTGCCGGTCGGCAGGCTGGCTTCACGTGCCCGCGATGCCGCTGATCAGACGATCGCAGACCGCGTACATCTGGTCGAGAGCGTCGTCGGCGTCGTCGGCGCGGGAGACGTACAGGGCAGCCTCGTCGAGAGCGCCGAGCAGGATGTGTGCCGTCGGGCGCAGTGGCTGTTCGGGGATCACGCCGTCGGTCATCGCCGCGGCGAGCATCGCCTCGATCACGCCGAGGCCGTACTTCATGCCGACTTCTCGCCAGCGGTCCCAGCCGAGGACGGCGGGCGCGTCGATCAGCACGATTCGCTGTACGTCGGGAGCCGAGCATTCCTCGAGGAACAGCCGCGAGCCGATCCGCATGGCGGACAGCTGGTCGGTGGGCGCGGCCGTGACGATTCTGGTGGTGATGGTGCCGACGAGGTCGCGCTCGACCTCTTCGTACACCGCGGCGAACAGCCCTGTCTTGTCGCCGAACTGGTGATACAGGGCGCCACGGGTGACCCCGGCCGCGGTGACGATCGCCTGCGTCGAGACGGCCGCGAAGCCATCGCTGGCGAACAACCGTCTGCCCGCCTCGAGCAGGCGGGCGCGGGTCGCCGCGGTGCGCTCCGCCTGGGTGCGACGGGGCGGTGCCGGGTCACCGTTGACTTTCATACAGTCTGCACGTAACTTTCATACGGAGTGTTCGTAACTTACGT
>NZ_JAVRQA010000538.1:0-2687 GCF_032161845.1 Mycobacterium sp. | reverse complement strand
CCGACACGCAAGTACAGCTGCGCCTACTTCACCTCGCCGACCATGTCGCTCTCCGAGGCGCAGATCAACAACGTCGACCAACACCTCGACAAGCTTGATCTGAAGCCCGGCATGACGCTGCTCGAGGTCGGCTGCGGCTGGGGCCTGACGCTGCAGCGCGCGATGGAGAAGTACGACGTCAACGTCATCGGCTTGACACTGAGCAAGAACCAGCAGGTCTATTGCGAACAGCTGTTGGCCAAATCCGACAGCAAGCGCAACTTCGACGTGCGGCTCGAGGGTTGGGAGCAGTTCCACAGCCCCGTCGATCGGATCGTGTCCATCGAGGCCTTCGAGCACTTCGGCTTCGAGCGCTACGACGACTTCTTCAAGACCTGCTTCGACATCCTGCCCGACGACGGCCGGATGACGATCCAGAGCAGCGTCGGCTTTCACCCGTACGACCTGGCCGAGCGCGGCAAGAAGCTGACCTTCGACCTAGCCCGCTTCGTCAAGTTCATGATCACCGAGATCTTCCCCGGCGGCCGGGTTCCGACCACGAAGATGATGGTCGAGCACGGTGAGAAGGCCGGCTTCGTCGTGCCCGAGGCGCTGTCGCTGCGGAATCACTACATCAAGACGCTGGGGATCTGGGCCGCGGCTCTGGAGAACCACAAGGATGAGGCGATCGCCGCGACCGACGAGGAGAACTACAACCGGTACATGAAGTACTTGACCGGGTGCCAGTACTACTTCGTCGACGAGGCCATCGACGTCAGCCTGGTGACCTACCTGAAGCCAGGCGCCGCCGCCTAGGCTTCCCCAGCAGCGCATCAGCCCCCGCCGCGAGCGGGGGCTTTTGCGTGGTCTCGATGATGCTGTCGGATTCGGTCGACGCCGTTCGTCGAACGGGTAGAGAGTGGAACAGAAGGTTCTGCTCGCTACCCGGAGGTACCCCGATGCATTACTTCGCATTGCTGCTCGGCGCCGAGTCCACCGAGGCGCCCGCTCCCGAGGCCCAAGCCGCTGAAATGGCCGCCTACCAGGCCTTCCACGCTGCCGCGGCGTCGGCGATCCGCGCCGGCGACGCCCTGGCTTCGACGGCGACGGGTGCGCGGATCAGCGGTGGCCCCGACTCCCCGACCGTCACCGACGGACCATTCGCCGAGTCCGCCGAGGTCGCTGGCGGCTACTACGTGTTCGAGGCGGAGAACCTCGACGACGCGCTCGCCCTCGCCCAGCAGATTCCCGCCGCGAAGTATGGCGCGGTGGAGGTGTGGCCGATGGTCCACTGGACCGCGCCGACGTCGCCGGTCGACACCGCGTGGCTGGCGCTGCTGCTCGAGTCACCCGACGACGTCAACGTGCCGGGCAGCCCGGAGTGGGACCAACGCGTCGCCGAGCACGTCGAACTCGGCAAGGCGATAGGTGACTACATCGCGGGCGGAGCCCCGCTGCATCCGCCGAGCACCGCGACGACCGTTCGGGTGCGCGACGGCCAAGTCGCACTGACCGACGGTCCGTACGTGGAGGGCGCCGAAGTCGCCAACGGCTTCTATCTGCTGCGCGCGGCCGATCGCGCCGAGGCGGTGAAGCTGGCCTCGATGATTCCCGCAGGCTCCGTCGAGGTTCGTCAGCTCCTCGGGGTTTCCGGACTCTGATTCTCCCTGAATGACCATCCTGGACAGCGTCTTTCGACGCGAATGGGGACCAGCCGTGGCGGCGCTCGCACGCTGGTCCGGCGATCTCACCGTCGCCGAGGACGCTGTCCAGGAGGCGTTCGCCGAGGCGATGCGGGCCTGGCCGCGCGACGGCGTGCCCGACAACGCAGGCGGGTGGATCGTCACGGTCGCCCGCAACCGCGCGCTGGACCGCCTCCGTCGCGAATCAGCGCGGCCCGGAAAGGAACTCGCTGCGGTGATGGACGACAACCTGGCCCGCATGGACGCGCGGCCGATCCATCCGGTCCGCGACGACGAACTGCGGATGATGTTCACCTGCGCGCATCCCGCGTTGGATCCGGCGTCGCGGCTTGCGCTGACGCTGCGGTTGATCTCCGGCCTGACGGTCGCCGAGATCGCTCGCGCGCTACTGCAGTCCGAGGCCGCCGTTGGACAGCGGATCACGCGGGCCAAGAGCAAGATTCGCGGCGCGAACATCCCGCTACGCGTCCCGCCGCCCGAACTGCTGCCGGAGCGGACACCGCACGTCCTGGCCTGCATCTACTCGGTGTTCACCGAGGGCTATTGGTCGACGGCCGGTCCGTCGGCTGTTCGCGACGAACTGTGCGACGAGGGTGTTCGCCTCGCCAGCGAGCTGTGTGCGCTGATGCCGACCGAGCCCGAAACCCACGCGCTCGCCGCCCTCGTCCTGCTTCATGACTCCCGTCGCGCCACTCGGGTGGACGCGGACGGCGCCCTGGTGCCGCTCGACGAACAGGACCGCGGCCGGTGGGACCGCGGGCGGGTCATCCGTGGTCTGGACCGGTTGCGGTCGGCGGCGGGTGCGCGTGGCCCGTACCTCCCGCAGGCGATGATCGCGGCGCTTCACGCGACGGCACCGAGTTGGGAGCAGACCGACTGGGCCTCGATCTGCACCGCATACGACCGGCTGATCGACATCGTCGACTCGCCGGTCGCACGGGCCAATCGTGCACTTGCCGTGGGGTTTCGGGACGGTTTCGAGGCTGGGCTGTCGGTGCTCGACGA
>NZ_JAVRQA010000537.1:0-31779 GCF_032161845.1 Mycobacterium sp. | reverse complement strand
ACTTCGGTGCCGAGGTCGTGCACGCCGAGATCACCACCTGGGTGACGCCGGCCTGACATGACAGCAGCCCGCCCTCCTCTCCTGGGGACGGGCGGGCTGACTGTCATCGGGTGTCAGGGGGTCGCGGCAATCGCACTCCGATTCAGCACCGGAAGCTTCTGAGTTTGCTTCACGATCGGGCCCTTGGGGCCGACGTTGCGACTGGGCGCCGCGCTGACGGTGATCGTTCCACCGCTGCACGTCACTGTCTTGCCGTCGACGATGACGCCCTGTCCGTCGTCGATCGGGATGTCGTAGCCATCCTTGTCGGTGTAGTGGCAGCCGCCGTCAGCGCCACCGCCGGACCCGACGGGCTGGGCGTTCGCGGTCGCCGGGGCCAAGACTGCGATGGCCAGAGCGCCGAAGATCGTCGCTGCGAACTGGAAGCGGGTCAGCTTGCGGGTGGTCGAGCTGTTCATGGTGATCTCCTTGAGGCTGTCGCGGCCCCTGGTGGACCACGTTCACCAGCTAGGAGCGGCGGGGCACACGAGTTCCCTCACTTTTCTTCGGATCTATTTCGGCCGCCGCGTCGTGCAGGGCCTTTCGCGCGGCCGAGATCGCCGGATGGGCGGCCGTGCCGCGACGGTAGGCCAGATGAGTCGTCCGCCGGATCGGAGTGGCAGTCAGCACGACGGCCGCAGGCGGCGCGAGGGCGCCGAGGTCGGGAACCAAGGCGACGCCCTGCCCCGCCGCCACCAACGCGAGGACGGCACCGAAGTCGTCGGCGTGATGACGAATGTCGGGAGTGAACCCTGCCGCCTCGCAGGCCCTGAGGGTCAGCGTGTGACACAGGGTGTTCGGCGTGCCCGCAATCCAGCGCGCGTCATGCCGAACACGAAGGGGGCCGCGGCTCAGAGCGGCCAGGTGGACGGTCTCCTCCAGCAGCAGTTCGGTCTGCAGGGCCGTATCGGGCACGAACGGCACGTGGTCGTACTCCTGTACCAGCGCGACGTCGAGGGCCTTCTCGCGCAACGCATCGGGGACCGCGGCTGGATCCAGTTCGGCGACAAGCAGATCCAGGCCGGGATGCGCGGCACTCAGCGTGACGAGGGCAGGCGTGAGGATCGTCGGCACCGCCGTGGGAAAGACACCGATACGCAACGTGCCGGTGACAGTCGCTTCGGCCGAGGCGAGATCTGCGGCGGCCTCCTCGAGGATGGCGAGGATCGACTCGGTGCGCTCGACGAGGAGTAGCGCCGCCGGGGTCAACGTCACGCGGCGGCCGGTTCGCTCCAGCAGCGTGGCGCCGCTCTCGCGTTCGAGCGCGGTGAGCTGCTGGGAGACCGCGGACGGGGTGTAGGCGAACGCCTCGGCCACGGCCGCGATGGTCCCGCGACGCGCCAGCTCACGAAGCAGGCGGAGCCGACGTACATCGAGCATAAGTAGAACTTACGCCCCGCATCACAAACGTGAACTAGACCTGAACGTTTTGTTCGGCCATCGTCGATGGCATGTCGTTCACGGGTCTCTTCGTTCCGCTCATCACCCCGTTCACCGCATCCGGTGACATCGCTACCGAGGCGTTGCAGAAGCTCGCCAACGGCGTCCTCGACGACGGGGCCTCCGGGCTGGTGGCGCTGGGCACCACCGCCGAATCGGCGACCCTGACACCGAGGGAACGCCGCACGATCGTCGACGTCTGCGCCGAGGTGTCCACGGAGCGCCGCACCCCGTTGATCGTTGGCACCGGGTCGAATTCGACCGCCGAATCGGTCCACATGCTCGCCGAGCTGGACTCGCGCGCCACGGCTGCGCTCGCCGTCGTTCCCTACTACACCCGGCCATCCGAGGACGGCGTCGTCGAACACTTCCGTCGGCTCGCGGCCGAGAGTCCCGTGCCGTTGGTGATCTACCACATCCCCTACCGCACCGGACTGCCGTTGAGTGCCGCCACCTTGGGCCGGCTGGCCCGGATACCGCGCATCGTCGGGTTCAAGCATTCGGTCGGCGGGATCGACGAGGCCACCGTGGCCTTCATGAGCGATCTCCCCGCCGGGTTCTCCGTGCTCGCTGGCGACGACCTCTACTCCGGGCCGCTGCTGGCGCTCGGGGCGACTGGCGCGATCCTCGCCAGCGCCAATGTTGCGGCCGGCGACTACGCCGACCTGGTTGCGGCGTGGCGGAGCGGACCGATCGATCGCGCCCGCAGCCGCCACGACAGCCTGGCGCCTCTGACGCGCGCACTGTTCGCCGAGCCCAATCCCGTTGTGATCAAGGCGGTTTTGGCCGCCCGCGGCCGAATTCCCACACCCGACGTCCGGCTGCCGCTGCTCGCTGCGAGCTCGACATCCGTCACGGCCGCCCTCGACGCCATGGACTACCTCAGATAGGTGCCGTGGCCCTCGCGGACGAGCCCAGCCTCGTCGAACAACAGGACTTCGTTGACCAGGCCACCCCGCTCGTTGCGGTAGTTGATCACCAGCAGCGACTCACCCTGGTAGACCCCGATCACGTCGAAGTGCAGATCGGGCAGCATGCCGAGCGCCGTCATCCAGTAGTCGCGGAGCGCGGGCTTGCCCCGCACCACTCCCCCGGTCTCGGGGAGCACCCGCGCGGCCACGGGCGAGCTGAACACGACGTCATCGTGAAAGTGGGCGAGGACGGCCTCGACGTCGTGGCCGTTCCACGCCCGAACCCATTCGTCGGCGAAGTCCTTGGGGTCGGGCAGGACATCGGGTGTCGACACTGGCTACTCCTTGAGGGCCGCCCAGAACGGGCATTGACGCTTCTGATCGAAGTCGGTCTCCACCCTGCTTCCGTCGGGTCGCAATGACAACCGCTTTTCCTCGCCGCCGAAAGCGGGCCAGTCATCGCCGGGATGGCCGTCGCGGACGAACTGACTCCACGCATCGATCATCTGATCGGACAGCACCTGCTGGTCGGCATCGAGCGGTGGCGCGCCACCGACGTCGAAGAGGTAACGCAACTCGAGGGAGTGGCTAGCTCCGACGGGAAAGGGCAAGGTGCGCAACGCGTCCGGCGCAGGCGCGTCGCGGTCGTTGAACTCGTAGGCGTACGCCGAGTCCGTTCTGGCAAGAGCCTCGGTCATCCTATCCGCGACGCAGGCAAAGACACCGTCGGTGACGGCCGCCGAGTATGCCAGTGGCACGCTGCCCGCGTAGCGGGACAACGGGTAGTGCGCGGCGACCGCTTCGGCGTCACGGCCGAACGTCTGCGACAGCAGCTGCGGATACTGTGCCTCGGTGTACGGCCTCCTCAGTCGGAGGTACTGGAGGGCGACGAACAACGTGAACTCGTCGTGGTTGGTGCCGACCAGGACGGGAACCTTCGCGGACCGGCCCTCGGTGATCGCCAGCATCGGATCCACCGGTAGCACCTTCGTTCCCGTCACCGGTCCGCTCAGTGCGTCATCACCAATGTGGTAATACCACACTGGTTTTCGTAGCTTGTCGGCAGGAATTGCGCGCAGGCAGGTGGCGACGGTTCGCACATCGTCGCAGCCGACGGCACGGGCGTAGTCGATACTGACCTTCTCCGCCTCGGGCAGTGCGACCTGGGCCTCGCACGGCCCGCTCTGGATGATTGCCGCACGGAAGAGTCCCTCGGATCCGGGGGCGACGAGGTGGTCACACACCGACATGCCGCCTGCGGACTCACCTGCGACCGTGACGGCATCGGGGTCACCACCGAAGTTTGCGATGTTGTCGTGCACCCAGCGCAGCGCAGCCTGCTGGTCAGACAGGCCGTAGTTGCCGACGGCACCTGGCGCGCCGAGCGCGGGGTGCGCAAGGAAGCCCAGCGCGCCGAGTCGGTAGTTCAACGTGACGACCACGATGTCGCCCCGCGACGCCAGCCAGCGCGAATCGTAGAGCCCGCTGCTGCCGTTGACGAACGCACCGCCGTGGATCCACACCATCACCGCGCGCTTGCGCTCCGATGGCGGCGGCGTCCACACATTCAGGGTCAGGCAGTCCTCAGAGGTCTGTCGACCCATCTCCAGATCGCTCGCGTCCTGCATGCAGCGCGGGCCGGTTCGAGTCGCGTCACGAATGCCTGGCCATGGCAGGGCAGGTGCAGGCGGCTGCCAGCGCAACGGACCGATTGGCGGTGCCGCGTAGGGAATTCCGGCGAACAGCCGGTGCTCGGGCGCGACGACGCCACGGACGGTGCCCGTCGCAGTCCGGATGACCGCGGGGTCGGCAGGAGGGGGCTTGGGCGTCGCGGGCCCCGGGTCCTCGCCGCGCGCGCAGCCTGCGAGCAACATCAACACGGCCAACACGATCGCCATCGCGCGGAGACCAACCGATTCAGGGCGCATCCCCGCCGAGCCTACCGACGACGGATCAGGGCCATTCGCCCAACGCACTTCCCGGTCCGCCCTAAACTGCGTCTTGACACCCGTCAAGTAGAGCCTCGCCCACAGGAGTTTCGATGAGCAGTGAGACCGTGGACCGCGTGATGGACCCGGCCGCCAAGGTCCTTGCCGATCCGACCGCCTACGCCGACGACGAGCGCCTGCACGCGGCGCTCACCGAGTTGCGCGCGAACAATCCCGTTGCCTGGGTTGACAATCGGCCGTATCGCCCTTTCTGGGCGATCACCAAGCATGCCGACATCATGGCGATCGAACGCGACAACGAACTGTTCCTCAGCGAGCCGCGCCCGCTGCTCACCACGGCGGCCGCCGACGACCTGGCCAAGGAGCAGCTCGAAGCGGGCATGGGCCTGCGCACGCTGATCCACATGGACGATCCGCATCACCGCAAGGTCCGCCAGATCGGGGCCGACTGGTTCCGCCCCAAGGCCATGCGCGATCTGAAGGTCCGCGTCGACGAGTTGGCCGAGCGCTACGTTGACAAGATGGCTGACATCGGCCCCGAATGCGACTTCGTCACCGACATCGCCGTCGACTTCCCGCTGTATGTGATCATGTCGCTGCTGGGCCTGCCCGAGTCCGACTTCGGTCGCATGCACTCGTTGACGCAGGAGATGTTCGGCGGCGATGACGACGAGTACCAGCGCGACGGTGGCACACTCGAGGATCAACTCGCGGTGCTGCTCGACTTCTTCGCCTACTTCTCGCAGCTGACGGCATCGCGCCGGGAACAGCACACCGGTGACCTCGCCTCGGCCATCGCGAACGGCACGATCGACGGCGAACCGCTGTCGGACGTCGACACCGCGTCGTACTACGTCATCGTCGCCAGCGCGGGGCATGACACCACCAAGGACGCGATCTCCGGTGGAATGCGGGCGCTCATCGACAACCCCGGGGAGCTGGAACGCTTGCGCAAGGACCCTGGGCTCATGCCAACGGCCGTCGAGGAGATGATCCGATGGTCAACTCCCGTCAAGGAATTCATGCGGACCGCCGCGAAGGACACCACCGTCCGAGGGGTGGACATCGCCGCAGGCGAATCGGTGTATCTGGCCTACGTGTCGGGCAACCGCGACGAGGAGGTGTTCACCGACCCGTTCCGATTCGACGTAACTCGTGATCCGAACAAGCACGTCGCCTTCGGCTACGGCGTGCACTTCTGCCTCGGCGCCGCACTTGCCAGGATGGAGATGAGCAGTCTGTTCACCGAACTGATCCCGCGTCTGGACTCCATCGAACTGGCCGGTGTCCCAGAGCTTTCCGCAACGACGTTCGTCGGCGGACTCAAGCACCTTCCGATCCGGTACTCGCTGCGGTAGCGGTGTCACTGAAATCCTTCGCGAAGCACTTGAGGAATCCGTCGACGGCGGCCACCGCCACCTTCTCGTAGTCGAAGTCGGCAAGGGTGCTGAGCCTGCCGAACGCCAGCGGACCGATCAGCAGGGCGAAAGCCACTGTGCGGTCAACGTGTTTCAGTTCGTCGGCGGCCTGCGGGCTGTCCAGGATCAGGTCGAAGGGCGCCGAGTATTGCAGTGCGATGCGTTCCCGCAGCGAGCGCATCTCGCTGCTGGTGTCGGCGTGCTGCATCTGCGGCAGATGTCCGATGTCGGGCCCGAGGGACAGCCACGACATCGCGGTCAGGATCGTCGGCGCTTCGGAGATCGACTCGGCCCAAGCCACCACGATCGCGGTGAGACGATCCCGCAACGTGCCCTCCTCGGGCGGCCTTGGCGGCGGTGGGATGAGGCTCATGAAGCTCGCGGCGAGCAGATCGTTGGCACTGGAGAAGTGGCGGTAGAGCGTGGCCCTTGCGACGTTCGCGCTGCGGGTGACGGCGTCGATGGTGACCGCACTCGGGCCGCCGGTGCGCAGAAGCGCCGTCGCCGCGTCGAGCAGGCGTGCGCGCGAACGAGCGGGCCGCGGGTCGCTTCGCTCGCCGGTCATGTGTGCGTCTACCTCCACCCGGTAAAGAAGACTGTTAGTCTTGGTTCGAGACTGTTAGTCTCAAAAGTATCGCATCGCCGGAAGGGAAGGTGCATCGTCGACACTCTCGCCCGGTTCGACCAGCCTACCGACACGGCGGTGGCGGACCTGTCGAGCCGTGCCCGCACTTGGCTGCTCATCGTGGCGTGCCTGGCTCTGCTCCTGGTCATCGCTTCGATGGTCGCGCTCAACACCGCGATCCCCGGCATCGCGACGGCCACGTCGGCCACCCAAGCCGAGCTGACGTGGATCATCGACAGTTACACCCTGGCGCTGGCCTGTCTGCTGCTGCCCGCGGGTGCCCTCGGTGACCGCTACGGCCGCCGCGGAGCCATGCTGTTCGGCCTCTTCGTCTTTGGCTTGGCGTCGCTGGCGCCCGCGCTCTGGTCGGACCCCGTGCACCTCATCATCGCTCGCGGTGCGGCCGGCGCGGGCGCCGCGTTCATCATGCCTGCGACACTCTCGCTGCTGACAGCCGCATATCCAAAAGACCAGCGGAACAAGGCGGTTGGCATCTGGGCTGCCACCGCAGGCTGCGGCGCCGTCATCGGCATGCTGGGAAGCGGAGCCCTGCTGCACTTTTGGCCGTGGCAGTCCATCTTCTGGGCCTTCGCCGGTGCGGGGACCGCCCTCTTCGCACTCACCTTGACCATAGCCAGCTCCAAGGAACACGAGCCCAAACCCCTCGACTTGGTGGGCGCCGTGGTCATCGGCGGAGCCGTGGCCGTCTTGGTGTTCGGCATTCTCGAAGCGCCCGCCCGCGGGTGGACCGACTCGATGGTTCTCGGGTGCATCGGTGCGGGGTTGGTGCTGACAGTGGCATTCGGCGTCATCGAACTACGACGTCGCCATCCCCTGCTTGACGTTCGCCTGTTTCGGATCCCCGCGTTCGCCACCGGCGCGGCCACCATCACCATGTTCTTCCTGTCGATGTTCGGCTTCATGTTCGTGGTGATGCAACACATCCAGCTCATCCTCGGCTACAGCCCGATCAAAACCGCCGTCGCCCTGACCCCTTTGATGGGACCCACACTGGTGCTGTCGGCGTTGTCCTTCTGGTACCTGCCCCGCTTCGGTCTGCGCGTGGTGCTCTTCGTCGGACTCGTCCTCATTGCCGCCGGACTCGTCTGCCTGACCCTGCTCGAAGTCGATTCCACCTACTGGGACCTCGCGTGGCCGATGCTCATCATGAGCACCGGTATTGGATTGTGCACCGCGCCTCCGACTTCCGCGATCATGAACACAGCTCCCGACGACAAGCAAGGGGTCGCCTCGGCGGTCAACGACACCACGCGCGAGATCGGAGCCGCCCTCGGCATTGCCCTGGCAGGCTCGATGCTCGCCAGCCGGTACGGCGACTCGCTCGGGCCAAGGCTGGCCGACTTCCCCGCCCCGGTGCGCGAGGGCGCCACCAACTCGCTCGGCCAAGCGCTCGAAGTTGCCCGCCAACTCGGACCTGCCGGCGTTCGGTTGGCCGATCTCAGCAGGGCCGCCTTCATCGACGCGATGGGCCCGTCGGTGCTAGTGCTCGGTGCCGTGGTGTTGGTGGCGGCAGTGCTGATCGGGTTGTGGGCGCCAGGTCGGGACGACGAACAACTCCGTATCGTGCGTTGGTTTCGCACCCGCGGGTGGCGGGGGCGGCACAGGTCCTGATCGGCGCTTACGCTGGCAGGGTGCGGCTACTGATCGTCAATCCCAACAGCACGGCGTCGATGACCGTCGAGATCGGCATTGCGGCGCGGGCGGCCGCCGGACCCGGCACCGAGATCCTTGCCGTGAACCCGATCGGTGGACCCTCGAGCATCGAAAGCGACGAGGACGAACAGCGTTGCCTACCTGGCCTTCTCGCCGAGGTACGGCGGGCGTCAACGTCGGCGAACCCCCCGGACGCGTATGTCATCGCGTGCTTCGGCGACCCCGGCCTAGAACAGGTCCGCGCCATCCTCGACGCTCCGGTCCTCGGGATCGCGCAGGCCGCGATGCACGCCGCCGCGCTCACCGCGGGGGGCTTTTCGGTCGTGACGTCGATGTCCGCGACGGTGCCCACCGCTTGGTCGCTGGCGAAGACCTACACACCAAGCCAGTGTCTCGGTGTGTACGCCTGCGACATCCCCGTCCTTCGCATCGACTCGGATCCAACCACGATCGAGCCCATCGGAGATCTCTGCGAGAAGGCGTTGGCTCAGGACGGGAGTCGCGCAATCGTATTGGGTTGTGCGGCAATGGCCAAGTTCGCCGGCCCACTCACCAGGCGACTCGGCGTGCCCGTCGTCGACGGCGTCGTAGCAGCAACGGTGCTCGCCGAGGCCCTCGTCACGATGCGCCAAGTCAACTGATGAACTCGGCCGCGCGGCGGCCGATCATGACGATCGTCGCGTGAGGTCCGCGGCTGGTGATGTCGGGCAGGATCGACCCGTCGACCACCCATAGTCCTTCCACGCCGCGCACCCGGCAGCGCTCGTCGAGTGGCGCGTCACCATCACGTCCCATCGGTACCGAACCGCACAGGTGCTGTGACGTCGACCAGAACGACTCCCTGGCGTGGTAACCAGATCCTGCAAGATCGTGGGCGAGGTCGGCACCCGCCTCAAGAGCGGCGACATCCCTGGCTTCGCTGTCGTAGCGGTGCTCGATGACCGGCGGGACATCGAGATCGGCAGATGCCAGGGTCACCCGACCCCGAGAATGCGGGCGCATGAGCGTCACGCCGAGATGCGGTCGATCTGCGGGGTCGTAGCCCGCCCCCGTCATTGCCGCGAAGCCCGTTGTGTAGCAGCGGATCTCCAGACCATTCTCGGTGGTCAGCAGCGCCTCCAGTGGTGGTCGGCCCGGCGCCGCGGGCCAGTCGACCGGAAGGACCCATTCGGGATGATCGATGCTTCGCGTTCCGACCGGTAGGTCCAGCAGCACCGCGACGCCCGCGGCGGACAGTTGCGCTGCCGGCCCGATGCCCGAAACCATCAGCAGGTGCGCGGAGCCGATGGCGCCCGCGGACAGGACGATGCGGTCGGCGGTCAAGGCTCGCGGCCCATCGGATCCGATGCAGTCGACTCCCACCGCCCGGTGCCGGGTGAACCGGATCCGCTGCACGCTGTGTTTCTCGAGCACGGTCAGATTGGAGCGCCCCTTGGCACGACCGAGGAAGGCGTCGCCCGGTCCCAACCGTGCACCTCGGTCGATGTTCAACGGCACGGCGGCAACGCCAGGGCGACCAGGCGCGGCGCCGTTGAGATCGGCGATCCATTCGTAGCCCCGGCCGAGTGCTGCGTCCACGAAAGCGACTGCGCCCTCTTCAAATTCGGTGATGCGCCGAATTAACATCGGGCCGTCCGCCCCATGCAGCGGGCCGTCGAAGTCCAGGTCGGTCTCGATGTCCTTGAAGTGCGGTAGCACGTCGGCCCACGACCAGCCAGGGATGCCCCAGCCGTTGAAGTCGTCGGGTAGCCCGCGACAGAAGTAGCCACCGTTGACCGCGCCGGACCCGCCGATGACCGCCCCTCGCATGATCGAGGAGCGGCGCCGCGGCTGATCCGTCAGGGTGGTCTCGTAGCGCCGTACCACCGAACTCGCCGCCCCGATTGGCAGGCGCAGACCGTTGCCGATCTGCTCCCTGACGTGCGGGTCGGACGGGCCAGGGCCCGACTCGACGATCGTCACCTGACATTGCGGATCACGCGAAAGACTCTCGGCAAGAACACAACCAGCGCTGCCGGCGCCGACGATCAGGACGTCAGAGTGCAAGGTGTCGCGTCACGTCCGGATCTGGGGTTTGAGCGCGCCGAGATCACGCTCGCGCACGACGCCCGTCCACAGGCCGAGCCCGTAGGCGATGTCATCGAGCCGTTTCAGCAGGAGGTAGGACAAGAGCCCCACCCGCTTCGCATCGTCGTCGGCGTTGCCGTTCCTGGTGGCCCAGTCGACGACCCCGTCCATGACGGCGGCCACCAGGACGACCTGCCTGCATCGCCGGAAGAAGATTGCGGCCACCAACGCGATGGGCCAGTAGTGCCTGCAGATCGCCGAGGCCAGTTGCAACGCGGCCGACCACAGGCCCTGCGCCGCGACTGCGGCCACTTCCTTCGGCTCGGTGTCGACCGTGCTGAGCGACTTGGCGATCTTGCGACCGGTGATGGCGGCGACGATCGTCGACGCGATGTAGCCGACTCCCGAACCCATCGCCAGGAGCAGCCACACCAGCAGGGTCCAACCGGACAGCACCAGCGGGGCAGTCTTGCCGGGGTGCCGGATGGCTAGCGGTGCCGCCGAGGATCCGTAGAATGCCTTGCGCGCGAACCAGTCTCGCAGTTCAGTACGGTGATCGTGCCCAACCAGCGCAATGGGTTCGTAGCGCAGCCGCGCCTCAGCCTCGATGAAGCGCCAGCACAGGTCGACGTCCTCACCGGATCGCAGCGTCTCGTCGAACCCCCCGACCTCGTTGAGTGCGGTGCGGCGGCAGATGATGGCCGCGCTGGGAACGTAGGACACGGTGCCGTACGGCACGACGGGCGCCTCACGCAGTCCCAGGTCGAGTGATGACCGCACCGCCTCGTATCGCGCCACCATGTTCTGCGGCTCGCGCAGCCCGACGATCCGCGGTGCCACCAGGGCGACGGCGGGGTCACAGAAGTGTCCGAGGAGCGCCTCCAGCCAGCCACGTCGGGGCACGACGTCGGAGTCGAGGAACGCGACGAAGTCCGTCTCGCAAACGGCGAGGCCGGCGTTGCGGGCGGCGGCGGGGCCCTTGCTGACGGCATGGCGCAGCACCCGCACGTCACAGTGCAGGCCCGCGAAGTCGCTCACCTGCACGGCTTGCGACGAACCGTCGTCCACCACCACGACCCGCATCCCGCGCAAGGCTTCGACGAGGCGCTTGAGCCCAGTAGCGTTGTCCAGCACCGGAATCACAACGGTGACGTCGCGGTGCGACGGTCCGCTGGCCGGCCGCGGATGGGCCACGGTCGCGTCGAGCAGGGTGCGTGCGAGCTGGGCGCTCTGGGCGTCGTGCACTTCCAGGCGACCGCTGTTCAGCATGGTCTGCGCGGCAGGCGCCAGGCGCAACAGGCGGGTGGGTGAGCCGCCGAGGAGAGCCGATCCCTCCCCGAGCACCCTCACCCGCCTATCCACCTGCACGGCGAAGCCGTCGGGTAGCCGTGGTCCGGTCACTGCAGAAGCCCCCCCGCGCCGAGGGTCCACGCCGCGACGCGGCGGGTGCAGTCCTCGACCATCTCAGCAAAGATACGCGACCCATCGGCAGCGGACGCAGTGGTGGGGTTCCCGAGCACTCCGACCGGGCTGACCGCAGCGACGCCGCCGTTGCGGAGGCGGGGCATCAGGTCGGCCAGTGGCGCCTCGTTGCCAGCCACCCATTCCTCGGTACGGACCGCCTCCGGTGAAATATGTAGCAATACAGACGTTTCGGTGTGGCCGGCGTGGGCGTCGGCACCGGGCACGCTGCAGGCGCACCATGCGACGTCGCGGCCCTCCTTGCGGAGCAGGGCGACGGCCGCAGCAACCGCGGCGACGTTGCCTCCGTGCCCGTTGACGAAGACCAGCCGCGATGCCCAGTCGCAGGCCGACCGGCCGTACTCGACCAGCAAAAGCTGCAGGACAGACGTGCCGATCGACACCGTGCCGGGGAACCCCTGATGCTCGCCGCTGGCGCCGTACCCGATCGCAGGGGCCAGCATCCAATTCCCGCCGAGTCGCTCAGCAATCCTGCTGGCAACCGCGGATGCGATCCGCGTGTCGGTGTCCACTGGCAGGTGTGGCCCATGCTGCTCGGTGGAACCGAGCGGGATGATCAACGCCGGGGACAGGTCGCGGAGCTGCATCGCCGTTGAGTTCCCCAGCTCATTGGGTAAAGCCACCCGCCGATGGTAGGCCGAATTCACCTGGTGTGCGCCGAATGTTGGCGTTTGCGCAGCAATTGATTTTGTCGAGTTCACCCGCGAGGCGCCCAGGTCTTCACGTCCGTCTCGTCAGCACCGCCCGTCCCACGAAGATCAGGTGGGACGCGCGGTCGAGGTTAGGAGCTCCCGTGCCCGGGCACGCCGAGCGCACGGGTGAAGCCGGCCGGCACCAAGACGTCCTCAGCAACCAAGTCGTGGATCGAGGCCCTGCCGAGTCCGCGCAGCGCGGAGTCGATGCCGCCCTGGAGGATGTCGAGGACGTTCTCGACACCGGCTTGCCCGTTGGCCGCCAGGCCCCACAGGTAGGCACGGCCGATCATCACGGCACGTGCGCCTAGGGCAACCGCCTTGACCACATCGCTGCCTCGACGGATACCACCGTCGAACAACACCTCCACCTGATCACCGACCGCCTCGGCGATGGCGGGCAGGCAGCGAATCGCCGCTGGTGTGCCGTCGAGGTTGTTCCCGCCGTGATTCGACACCGTGATTGCCGAAACACCGGCATCCACAGCGCGTTTGGCGTCGTCGACCCGCACCATGCCTTTGAGCAGGAACGGACCGCCCCACTGCTCGCGCAACCACGCGATGTCCTCCCACGTCGGTGGCGGGGTGCCCATCCACTGGCCGTAGGCGTCGAAGAAGGTCGGCCCCGGCTCGCCGGCCCGGCCCTGGTTGGGAACCCGCAGGTCTGGCGGGCGCAGGTGCTTGCCGAAGCTCCACAACCATCTGGGCTTCGTAAGCACCTCCGGCGACATCCGCAGCATCGTCTTGAGATCCATCCGCTCGGGGATCTTGGGGCTACCCCAATCGCGGCCGTGGCTGAAGCTCCAGTCGGTGGTCGCGATCAGGCCGACCGCACCCGCGTCCTTGGCGCGCTGCACCCGCTCGGCGATTTCGTCGCGGCTGCCCAGCCAGTAGATCTGGAAGAAGATCTTGTCGTTGACGGCGGTTACTTCCTCCATCGGCTTGCTCGCAAAGGATGAGAGCCCCATGGCGGTGCCGCGTGCCGCGGCGGCGCGTGCGACCGCCACTTCGCCGTCCGGGTCAACCGCCTGCACGCCGGTCGGCGAAATGATGACCGGCATTGAAATGTCTTGACCCATCACGGTTGTCGCCAGTTCGCGCTTCTCCGTGGCGCCAATGACGTGTGGCGCGAAACCCAGCTCGGCGAACGCCTCGACGTTGTCGGAAACCGAAACGCCCTTCTCGCTTGCCGAGATCAGCGACGAGTAAGCAGACTTCGGGAGCCGCTTCTTTGCGCGCTGCTGCGCGATGGCGACGGTTTCGAACCACTTGTCGCGGGCCATGGTCAGATCGGACTTTCGTTGCAGAATTTCTTCGGGGGAACGGTCAGGAGCTTCAGCGGAATGGGACCCTTGCGCCCGCCGGAACGCGAATGATCGCCGCTGGGCTTCGGCTTGTCGCGCTCGCGCGCCAGGGCGGGTTCGCCGTAGCCCTGGACGCACTCCGGGTCGGGTCCGTCGAGCGGCAGACCGGTGAAGAACTTGGCAGCCATGCAGCCACCGCGGCAGCCGTCGTAGTGGTCGCAGCTCCCGCACGCCCCAGCTGACTGCGGTTCACGCAGCTCACGGAACAGTGGAGCGTACTTCCATACGCTGTCGAAACCGCCGTCGCGCAAGATGTTTCCGGCGAGGAAGCGGTCGTGGATGGCGAACGGGCACGCGTACACGTCGCCCACGGGATCGATCAGGCACACCACCCGGCCCGCGCCGCATAGGTTCAGCCCGGCAAGTGCGCCGGGCTGGCCGAGCCCCGAGAGGTGGAAGAAGGAGTCGCCAGTCAGAATTCCTTCACCGCGTGCGACGAGCCAGTCATAGAGCTGAACCTGCTGGGCGGCGGTGGGGTGCAGCTCGTCCCACACGTCGGCGCCACGGCCGGAGGGACGCAGCCGGGTGATCCGCAGCGTCGCGCCGTACTGGTCTGCCAACGTCTTGAACTCGTCGAGCTGATCGACGTTGTGACGGGTGACGACGACAGAGATCTTGGCGTCCTTGAATCCTGCCGCCGACAGGTTCTCCAGCGCGCGGACCGCCATGGCGAATGAGCCGGGACCACGCACGGCGTCGTTGACCTCGGCGGTGGCGCCGTCCAGCGAGATCTGGACGTCGACGTAGTCGCTCGCCGCAAGCTTGGCCGCGACCGCGGGGGTGATCCGGACGCCGTTGGTGGAGAACTTCACGCCGACGTGGTGTTCGGTCGCGTAGTCGACGAGCTCCCAGAAGTCCGGCCGCACCGTCGGCTCGCCGCCGCCGATGTTGACGTAGAAGACCTGCATCCGTTCGAGCTCGTCGATGATGTCCTTGCACTGACGGGTGGTCAGCTCGCGGGGATCGCGCTTACCCGACGACGACAGGCAGTGCACGCAGGACAGGTTGCAGGCGTACGTCAGCTCCCAGGTCAAGCAGATGGGGGCGTCGAGGCCGTGCTCGAACTGTTCGACCAGCCTGGGGACGGGACCTGCGGAAAAACCTGTGGTCATGTGCTCTCCTCGCGGACCAACATGTTGGATTGAACGAGCACGCCAAGCGCGTGCAGGTAGGGCGCCAGACCGGCATCGTCGATACCCGCGGCATGACAGGCCGATCGGGCGTCGGGATGAGCATCGAGGGAGTTGACCACTTCGACGATCTTGGTGTTCTTCAGGAATGAAAGCTTGCGCGTGCCAAAGTGATACAGCAGCGCGCCGAACGGCTCCGGCCGCACCGCCACTTGGTGGTGCAGCCGCCAGCGGACGTCGGGATCGAACGCCTGAGCGTCCGCGGGCGCCTCCACGTGAGCGACCACCGTCAGTAAACGCCGCACATGCCGTCGATCGAGACCTCTTCGACGAGGCTCTCGGTGACGAGCTCGGTTTCGGTTTCCGCCTGCTGAGTCGGCTCCATGATTGCGCCCTTTCGCTTGGTGGGTCTCGACAAATGTGATCGAGATCGCAAGAATATGGCATCGAGTGCCGAAACGGAAGGGGCGATTTCGATGAGTCGTGAACCCGCGGCCCGCGTGGGCAGACGCAGGTCCACGACCGGGGACCACATCACCAGCGTCGCGCTCGAACTGTTCGCCAGCCGCGGCTTCGACGACGTCAGCGTCGACGACGTGGCCCGCGCGGCAGGTATCGCCCGTCGCACCCTCTTCCGCTACTACCCCTCGAAGAACGCGATCCCGTGGGGCGACTTCGACGCGCACCTAAACCACATGCGCGAACTCCTGCTCGCCGTGCCCGCCGACGCGCAAACGACCGTGGCCCTGCGCTCGGTATTGTTGGCGTTCAACAGCTTCGACGAAGCCGAGACGGCCAGGCACCGCCAGCGAATGCGCGTCATTCTGGAGACCGACGCGCTGCAGGCCCATTCGATGACGATGTACGCGGGATGGCGCACCGTCATCGCGGACTTCGTGGCGCGCCGACTCGGACTCAAGGTCACCGACCTCATCCCGCAGACGACGGCCTGGTCGATGCTTGGCGTCGCACTCTCGGCCTACGAGCACTGGCTCGCCGACGAGTCGGTGTCCCTGCAACGCTCGCTCGGCGACGCGTTCGACACCGTCAACGCCGGCCTCGCCGAACTCGACCGCCGCCCCTCCCCGTAGCGATTTCGGCGCGTTTACCCGCGGTGAGCGCGGGTGAGCGCGCCGAAATCACACGGGATTGGCATTAGGGCGTCGGAGTTGGGGCCCCGGCGGCGACGATAGGGGTGTGAGCGCCGAATCGCACTCCCAGGACGCGCCAAGGGCGCTGCTTGCGTTGTACGACGACGCCTTGCCCGCCGTCTACGGGTACTTCATCCGGCGCTGTGGTGATCGCGGCACGGCCGAAGATCTGACGTCGGACACATTTCTCGCAGCGATGGACGCTGCGCGACGCGATACGCCACCGCCGATGACGGTGGCGTGGCTGATCGGCGTCGCTCGCCACAAGCTGGCCGATCACTACCGGCGACGGCACGACCGGTTCACCGTCCCGGTGGCCGAACTGCCGGAGCCCGGCGATCCCACCGACGAATGGGATGCCGAACTCGATCGCATCGTCGCCGAAAGCGTGCTGGCCCGGCTGCCCGAACACCATCGGACGGTGCTGTCGCTGCGCTACCTCGACGACCGTTCGGTGCCAGAGTGCGCCGAATTGATCGGCCGCACCGTGCATGCCACCGAAGCCCTGCTGGTGCGGGCGCGTCGCGCATTCAGATCGCAGTACCCGGAAGGAGGGGCGTCATGACCCAGTTCGACAGCAGCGATCCACTGACCGTGCTGCACGGCGACGACCCTCCGGTTCAACCCGATCCAGTGTTCGCGGCGCGTCTGCGGGCCCGCCTCGAATCGGCACTCTTGCTGCCCAATCGAACCGAAGGAGTCACCATGAGCGGCACCGATACCGCCATCGCCGAACTCAACGCACCCGCCGAGGCGGCCACCGTCGCGGCGCCTCCGCCCCGCTCCGGGCCCATTGTCGCGGCGGCTCCGCCCCGCTCCGGCGCCCTGCCGTACCTCGCCGTCGCGGGTGCCCGGGAGGCCATCGCCTGGTACGTCGACACGTTCGGCGCCGTGGTGGTGGGCGATCCGATCGTCATGGACGACGGTCGCATCGGGCACGCTGAGCTCTCGATTGCGGGCGGAATGATCTACCTTGCCGACGAGTTCCCCGAATTTGGCCTGAAGGCGCCTGCACCACAATCTGTCTCGGTGAGTCTCGTGTTGCACGTCGCCGACACCGACGCGGCACTGGCGCGGGCGCGGGATCGTGGCGCGAACGTCGTGATGGAGGTGCAGGAGGGCTACGGGTCTCGACGCGCCGCTGTGGTCGACCCGTTCGGCCATCGCTGGATGCTGAGTGGACCGGTCGCCGGATCGGTGAGCCAGATCCGCCACGGCGACATCGGCTACGTGTCGGTATGGACGGCGGATCCAGAGCGGTCGGCGACGTTCTACGGCCACGTGCTGGGCTGGCGTTACGACCCCGCGTCACGGCAGGTGACCAACACCGACCAACCCATCGGCATCGTCGCCATGCCCGGCTCGCCCACGTTGTTCTGCTGCTACGCGGTGGCCGACGTGGCGGCCGCGCGACAGGCGATCCTCGATGCGGGTGGCCAGGTCGGCGAGATCTCGCATACCCCCCACGGCCCGACGGTCGATGCCACCGATCCGGCGGGCACCGCCTTCGCGGTGTACCAGCCCATCGGCGACGACCCCCGGCCCGCGCTCAACGGCACTGGGCCAGGCGAACTCTCGTACGTGACGTTCCAGGTCGCC
Organism: Mycobacterium sp.; assembly: GCF_032161845.1. Classification (GTDB taxonomy): domain Bacteria; phylum Actinomycetota; class Actinomycetes; order Mycobacteriales; family Mycobacteriaceae; genus Mycobacterium. The sequence continues at coordinate 14,238 of NZ_JAVRQA010000537.1, read as the reverse complement.
GACTCGGCGAGCTTCCGTCAGTTCTACGGACGGGTGCTGGGGTGGAGTTTCGAGCGGGGCCGGATCGACGACGGCTGGGAGCCACGGTCCGTGCACCCCATGACCGGCGTCGCCGGCGGTACCGCCGAGCAGATGACCGTGCCCATGTGGACGGTGACCGATGTCGGCGCCGCGGTCGAGCGGGTCCGGGCAGCGGGCGGCACCGTCATCGAGGAACCGTCGCAGCAGTCCTACGGCAGCTCTGCGTTGTGCGTCGACGACCAGGGCGTGCGCTTCTACCTCGGCCAGCACTAGCGCCACCGCGCGCGCGGTTTGTGTGTCACTACCCGCGCTCACCGCGGGTAGTGACACACAAATCGCGCGCGCGATTAGGTGAGGACGTCGGCGATGGGGGCCCCGGCCGCGATCTTGCCGCGGGCCTTCATCACCTTGCCGGGCATCCCGCCGCCGACGACGCCGACGACCGCGCCGTCGCGCTCGTAATAGGCAAGGAACTTGCGGCCGTCATCCGCGACGACGTGCACGACGTCGTCGGCCTCCGGCTCGCCGAGGCACTGAATCTTGACGTCGTACTGGTCGCTCCAGAAATAGGGCACCACCACCGCGGAGGTGGCTTCGACGCCGAGCATCGCTGGCACGATCACCCGGGCCTGTTCGGCGACATTGCTCCAATGTTCAACGCGCACCTGATGTCCCAGAGCATCACGCCAGGACGCGACGTCGCCGATCGCCCACACGTTTGGGGCGCTGGTGCGGCCGGCTACGTCGCAGACGACGCCGTTGTCGACCGTGACACCGCTGCTCTCGAGCCAGTCGGTCGACGGTCGGGAGCCGACGCCCACGATGACGATGTCCGCGTCGAGTTCGGTGCCGTCGGAGAGTACGACCTTCTCCACGTGATCGGTGCCCTTGACCTCGGTGACGCCGATACCGCACCGCACGTCGACGCCCTCGGCGCGGTGCAGGCGGGCCACCAGCTCACCGATCTGCTCGCCGAGTACCGAGGCCAGCGGCGTCGGCTGGGGCTCGACCAGAACCACGTCGACACCGAGCGAGCGCAGGCTCGCGGCCACCTCGCAGCCGATGAACCCGGCACCGATGACCACGGCGTGCCGCGCCGTACCGGCGTGCTTGCGCAGCGCCAGGCTCTCGTCGAACGTGCGCAGTACCCGGACGCCTTCGAGGTCGGGGAACGACGGAATTCGCTTGGGCACCAGACCCGTTGCGATGACCAGCTCGTCATAGGCGACGACGTCGCCATTGGCCAGTTCCACCGTCTGCGCCGTGGTGTCCAGACTGGTCGCGCCCGATCCCAGGCGGACGGTGATGTCCTTCTCCTGGTAGAACTCCGCGGGCTTGAGCACGACGTCGTCGGTCTCCCCGCGCAGCACGTCCTTGGACAGCGGCGGCCGGTCGTAGGGAAGATGGTCTTCGTCGCTGATGAGCGTGATCGGCCCGGTGTACTCGGCGCGACGCAGTTGCTCAGCCGTGCGCGACGCGGCGAGTCCGCCACCAACGATGACGATGCCCCGAGTAGTAGTCACAGGGCATTTCTTACACGATGGCCGCGATCTGTTGCGCAGCACCCATGTCCCGCGACGGTCAGACGCGGGCCCGTTCGATGATGTTCGACAGCACGACGATGCTCTCGCTGCGCTCGATGTCGGCGCTCGCCCGGATGCGTTCGAGAGCTTCCTCCAGGTGACGCATGTCCCGCGCGAGCACGTGCAGGATGGCATCCGCAGTCCCGGTGACGGTCGCCGCGCTGACGACTTCGGGGATGCCGACCCAGGCCTCGCGAAGCTCGGCGGGCGCAATCGTGCCGTGGCAGAACACTTGTACGTAGGCCTCGGTGTTCCAGCCAATCGCGTTGCGATCGACGACGGTGGTGAAGCTGCGGATGACACCGTCGTCGAGCATGCGATCGACGCGCCGTTTCACCGCGGGCGCCGAGAGATTGACCCGCTGCCCGATCTCGGCGAAGGTGGCGCGGGCATGGTCTGCCAACTCGGCGAGAATGCGTTCGTCGGTCTGGTCCAGCCGGTCCATGACGCTCCATTCCGATCGCTGCACAACAAAACGCCGTAATTCTACCTTTGCCACAACAGAATGTGCACCAATACGCAATAAGTGGTGATTGATTGCGTGGCGGGCGCCACATATCGTCTATTTCATGACGATTTCAGATTTCGCCGGTACTCCGGCGTTCGATGTCGCCGCAACGACACCGGGGCGAGCGCAGCGACGGGACCAAGATCCGCGAGTCCGTAAATCCCGCCTCCGCCGATACGCCATGACGGCGCCGACGTTCTTCACCGTCTCCTACGCCATCAACCCGTGGATGGACACGTCGACGCCCGTCGACACCGCCCTCGCGGTTCGCCAGTGGGAAACCCTGCGGTCGACCTACCGCGCGCTCGGACACACCGTCGAGATGGTCGAACCCGTCGCGGGCCTGCCCGACATGGTCTACGCCGCCAACGGCGCGTTGATCGTCGACGGCAAGGCCGTCGTCGCCCGCTTCGCCTACCCGCAGCGCGCGGGCGAGGCCGTTGCCTACGCCGAGTGGATGAGCAGCCACGGTCTCGAGCCCAGGTACACCCGCCACACCAACGAGGGCCAGGGCGACCTCTTGGTCGTCGGCTCAATGATTCTGGCGGGGCACGGCTTTCGGACCGATCAGCGGGCTCACGCCGAGGTCGCCGAGATCACCGGGCTGCCCGTCCACAGCCTGGAACTGCTCGACCCGCGTTTCTACCACCTCGACACCGCCCTGGCGGTGCTCGACGACACCACGATCGCGTACTACCCGCCCGCCTTCAGTGACGACGCGCGGGCACAGCTGCAGCGGTTGTTCCCCGACGCCATCGAGGTGGCCTCGGCCGATGCCTACGTCCTCGGGCTCAACGTCGTCTCCGACGGCAAGCACGTGCTACTGCCCTCCAACGCAACCGGATTCGCCAAGCAGATCGCCGAGGCAGGCTTCGAGCCGATCGGCATCGATCTGTCGGAGTTGCTCAAGGGCGGCGGATCCGTCAAATGCTGCACGCTGGAGGTGTACTCGTGACCATCCTGGATACCGTCATGACCGAACCGGGAGACGTCACCGCAGTGCCAGTCGACTCCTCGCGCGAGCGCTCGTCGGCCGCCATCGCCGTCGACGACCAGTACGCGGCACACAACTACTCGCCCCTTCCCGTCGTTGCCGCGACAGCCGAGGGCGTCTGGATCACCGACGTCGAGGGCCGCCGCTACCTGGACTGCCTCGCCGCGTACTCGGCGGTCAACTTCGGCCACCGCAATGCCGAGGTCATCGCAACGGCGCACGCCCAACTCGACGCCGTCACACTCGTCAGTCGGGCATTCCACAGCGACAAGCTCGGGCCGTTCTGCGCGGCACTCGCCGACCTGTGCGGCAAGGACATGGTGCTCCCGATGAACAGTGGTGCCGAGGCCGTCGAGAGCGGTATCAAGGTGGCGCGCAAGTGGGGCACCGACGTCAAGGGCGTCGCGACCGACCAGTCCAACATCATCGTCGCGCGCAACAACTTTCACGGCCGTACCACGACCATCATCAGCTTCTCCGACGACGAGACCGCACGCCGCGGCTTCGGGCCGTACACCCCGGGTTTCCGCGCGGTGCCGTTCGGTGACGCCGACGCCCTGGCCGCGGCGATCGACGAGAACACCGTCGCCGTCCTCCTCGAGCCCATCCAGGGCGAAGCGGGCATCATCGTGCCGCCCGACGAGTACCTGCCCCGGGTGCGCGCGCTGTGCACCGACCACAACGTGCTGATGATCGCCGACGAGATCCAGGCCGGCCTGGCTCGCACCGGCCGGACGTTCGCGTGCGACCACTGGGGCGTCGTTCCCGACATGTACCTACTCGGCAAGGCCCTCGGGGGTGGCGTCGTTCCGCTGTCCGCCGTCGTCGCCAACCGTGACGTGCTCGGGGTCCTGCACCCAGGCGAGCACGGCTCGACGTTCGGCGGCAACCCCTTGGCCGCCGCCATCGGGACCACTGTCGTCGCGATGCTTCAGCGTGGCGAATACCAGTCCCGCTCAGCCGAACTCGGTGAGGTGCTGCACGGCAGGCTGCGAGCGCTGATCGGACACGGCGTCCTTGCGGTGCGCGGCATGGGCCTGTGGGCGGGCGTCGACATCGACCCGCGACTCGGAACGGGGAAGCAGATCAGCATGCTCCTGGCCGAACGGGGCGTGCTGGTGAAGGACACGCATGGTTCGACGCTGCGCTTCGCACCACCGCTGGTCATCACCGCGGAGGAGATTCATTGGGCCGCGGATCGGTTCGCTGCCGTCCTCGCCGACCGGGGTTAAGTTCTTCTCACTTGCGCTCGCAGCAATCGCTCAGGAGGCATCATGGCGTCACCCCCACCCACGGTAAGCCTGACCGAGCAGATGCTGCGGCGTCGCCCCATCTTGGGCGCGCCGGTTGCTCATGGCGCCTCGGTGGAGCTCAAGCGCACGATCGGCGTATTCCAGCTGACGATGTTCGGCGTCGGCGCCACCGTCGGCACCGGTATCTTCTTCGTGCTCTCCGAGGCGGTGCCGGAGGCCGGGCCGGCGGTGCTCCTCTCATTCGTGCTTGCCGGTATCGCAGCCGGCCTGGCCGCGATCTGCTATGCGGAAATGGCCTCGGCCGTACCGGTTTCCGGGTCGACGTACTCATACGCGTACACGACTCTCGGCGAGTTCGTCGCCATGGGCGTGGCGGCCTGCCTGCTGCTCGAGTACGGCGTGTCCACCGCCGCGGTCGCCGTGGGCTGGAGCCAATACCTCAACAAGCTGCTGGAGAACCTCTTCGGCGTCAGCCTGCCGCACGCGATCACGGCGGCACCGTGGGACACCGACCCAGGCATCATCAACCTACCGGCGATCGTGCTGGTCGTGATGTGCATGCTGCTGCTGATTCGGGGCGCCTCCGAGTCGGCCAAGGCGAACACGATCATGGTGCTGATCAAGCTCGGCGTGCTGGCGATGTTCTCCGTCATCGCGTTCACCGGCTTCACCACCGACCACTTCGCCAACTTCGCCCCCATGGGCGCGGGGGCCATCGGACTCGCCGCAGGCACGATCTTCTTCTCCTACATCGGCCTTGACGCCGTATCGACGGCGGGCGACGAGGTCAAGGATCCACAGACGACCATGCCGCGCGCCATCATCGCCGCACTGCTGATCGTGACCGGCATCTACATCCTCGTCACCTTCGCCGCGCTGGGCGCACAGGACTGGACGGGATTCGAGGGACAGGAGGCCGGTTTGGCCCAGATCCTCGACGACGTCACCGGATTCAAGGGCTGGAGCACCGTGCTCGCGGCCGGGGCGGTCATCTCGATCTTCTCGGTAACCCTCGTCACGATGTACGGCCAGACGCGCATCCTGTTCGCCATGGGTCGCGACGGCCTGCTGCCGTCGATGTTCGCCAAGGTCAACCCGAAGAGCATGACGCCGGTGAACAACACCATCGTCGTGGCCATCGTCGTGTCGATCCTGGCGGGCTTCATCCCCCTGGACAAGCTCGCCGACATGGTCTCGATCGGCACGCTGACCGCGTTCATCGTCGTTTCGCTCGGCGTCATCATCCTGCGTCGTCGCGAGCCAGACCTGCCACGCGGGTTCAAGGTACCGCTGTACCCGATTACGCCGGTGCTGTCGATCATCGCGTGCGGCTACATCCTGTACAGCCTGCACTGGTACACGTGGCTGGCGTTCGGCGGCTGGGTCACGATCGTCCTCATCTACTACCTGCTCTGGGGTCGGCATCACAGCGCTCTCAACGACGGCGGCGATGGCATCATCCCGTCTGCCGCGCCTGGTGTCGACGACGTCGAAATCGTCACTCCGCCAAAGGATGCCCCGTGACTTTCCAGCGAGGAGCGAAGGCGGATCGCGCATGACAGTCGTCGTCGGATATCTGGCGGGCAAGGCCGGGTTGTCCGCACTGAACCTCGGAGTCGAGGCGGCCCGCACGCTGAAGACGTCGCTGTCCGTCGTCACCGTGGTGCCCAAGCCGTGGACCACGCCGTCGCCGGCACGCATCGACGCCGAGTACGCCCAGTACGCCGATCGGCTGGCCGCCGACTCCGCCGCCCAGGGCGCGCAATGCGTGACGACTCTCGACCCCACGCTGGAGGTCAGCTTCCACAAGTACGCCCACCGGTCGGCCGCTGGCGGCCTGCTTGCCGCCGTCGCCGACCTCAAAGCCGAAGCGCTGGTGTTGGGTTCGGCGGCGGACGGCAGCCTCGGTCAGGTCGTGGTCGGCTCGACGGCCGACCGACTGCTGCACTCGTCGCCGGTGCCGTTGGCGATCTGCCCGCGGGGTTACCGTGGTTCCAAGTCGCACGGGTTGACCCGAGTCACCGCGGCCTACCCCGGCACGGCCGACTCACTGCACGTCGTCGAGCGCTGCGCCGCCCTTGCGGCGCAGCTCGAGATCCCCCTGCGGGTCATCACGTTCGCCGTCAGGGGGCGCACGATGTATCCGCCAGAGGTCGGCCTTGATGCGGAGTCGTCGATCCTGGAATCCTGGGCACTCGCGTCGCGAGAAGCGTTGGCGGCGTTGAAGACCAATGGCATCGTCGGCGACGACGTCAAGCTTCAGGTCGTCACCGGAAACGGCTGGGATCAGGCGCTGGACGCGGCCGACTGGGACGACGGCGAACTGCTGGCCATCGGTACGTCACCGCAGGGCGCAATCGCGCGGGTGTTCCTCGGATCGAAGGGCACGAAGATCGTGCGCCACAGCCCGGTCCCGGTGTTGGTCCTGCCCAATTGATTCCCCGGTCGCTGCGCTCCAGCCCGCGGGGCCTAGCGACCAAACGTCTCGGCGAGCATGTCGAGCAGGCTGTCCCACGAGCGACGGGCCGTGGCCGCGTCGTACATGATCCCGCGCTCGGGGTCGTTCGCAAAGGTCGCCATGAACGCATGCATGGCATGCCCGTAGGCGTGTAGCTGCCAATCCGCCCGCCGGGCCGTCAACTCCGATGCGAGCGCGAGGACGTCCGACGGTGGGGCGAATGGGTCCTCCCAGCCGTGGTAGACCGCGATCTTGGTGGAGATCGGCTCGGTTGGCGGGTTTGGCGGCGGGGTGAGCACGCCGTGAAAGCTTCCGACGGCCTTGAGACTTGAACCGTGCCTGGCGAGGTCCAGCACGCACAGGCCGCCGAAGCAGAATCCGATCGCCGCGGTGGCATCGCGGTCGACGGACGGAAGTGCGGTGACGATGTCGAGGACACCGATCAGTCTGTCCCGCAATGCGTCCCGATCCTGCATCAGTTCGGCCATCGCCGCTGCGCCCGCCTCCAGCTTTAGGTCAGGCCGGCCACCGGCGCTGACCTCGCGGCCGAAGATGTCGACGGCCACTGCTCGGTACCCCGCGTCGACGAGGCGACCGCAGAACTCGACCTGCGCGTCGCTGCGACCCTCCATGCCGTGAAACACCAGCACCGTCGGCGCGTGGTCGTCGTCGCCGGACACCATCACCGCCTCGCAGTCGAGGCCATCGAGGGTGTAGTCGAACGCGTGGGTCGCCGGGGAAGTCATGACGCGAACGTACCCATTCCGTCCAGCGGGGGAACGGCGTTCGCTAAGCGCTTATCGCCGCTCAGTACTTCATGGTGCCGCGGTCGACCGCGACCTGGGAACCGGAGATCGTCGCCGAGCCGTCGCCGGCCAGCCATACCACGACGTCCGAAACTTCTTCAGGCGTCATGAATTCCTGCAGACCCTTCTTGCCATTGTGGTTGACGGGATGGAACGGCATCGGCGAGAAGCTGTGGATGTATGTCGGGTACTTGGCGAAGATCTCCATCATGGCTTCGGGTTCGACCATCGGCGTGCCGATCGAGTACGGGTGGATCGAGTTGACCCGAATGCCGTACTCCCCCGCCTCGAGCGCCAGTGCATTGGTGATGGCGACGAGCCCGTGCTTGGAGGCTCCGTAGTGGCTGTTGCCGGGAGTGGCCTTGAGGCCCGCCGACGAGCTGACGATGATGATCGATCCGCCGTTGCCTGCCTCGATCATGGCGGGCACCGCGGCGCGCATCGTGCGCCAGGTTCCGTTCAGGTTGACGTCGATGACGCTGTCCCACTGCTCTTCCGACATCTCGAACATCCGACCCCAGCTGAGCACGCCGGCGTTGGCGACGACGATGTCGAGTCGACCGAACTGTTCGATCGCGTCGGCGACGACCTGCTGCTGGGCGGCGAGATCGCGGATGTCGACCTCGCGTGCGAGGACCTTGCGGCCCGTTGCCTCGACGGCGCTCGCGGTCTCGGCCAGTTCCTCCGACGTCGCGGGCGGGTAGGTGATCGTTTCGGAGACCGGCCCGCAGATGTCGATGGCGACGATGTCGGCACCCTCGCTGGCCAGCCGCACCGCGTGTGCACGGCCCTGCCCGCGTGCCGCACCGGTCACGAACGCCACGCGACCCTCGAGTGTTCCAGCCATCAACCGTCCCTTTCGTCGACCTGCGCAACGCGAGCGTGCGTGTGGTGCCACTCCTTCGCGGCGTGTCGCGTGCAGACGCGCACGCTCGCGCGCGGGAGTAATCAGTGCTCAGGCTAGCAGTCGAACTGGAACGTGTTCTAGAACGGTCAGGAGTCGATCGGGTCGCGAACGATCGGACAGGTCATGCAGTGCCCGCCACCGCGACCTCGGCCCAGCTCGGCACCGACGATGGTGATGACCTCGATGCCTGCCTTGCCCAGCAGCGAGTTGGTATGGGTATTGCGGTCGCGGCGCGCGTGTACCCACAGCACGTCGTCGAACAGCAGATCGTCGCAGTTGGTGGGGGTAAGGCGTTCGTGGGCCAGGCCGGGCGAGCACACCAGCACCTTGCGAAGCTTGCCGACTTCGGAATGCACACCGAGAGCCGCCGGCTCGTTCGCAGCTTGCGTCATCCTTCGATGATCCTGGTGCCGACTGCGTGTCGTGACGAAACGGTTGTTCTGCTTGGGAATTGGCCCCGGTCAGAGGTCGGAGATGATCTGCTGCCGCTTGGTGGCGTACTCCGCATCGGAGATGGTGCCCATGGCGCGCAACGTCTCCAGTTCCTGGAGTCGCTGAGCGGTGGACGGTTCGGGCGCGGCCACGGGGGGCGGAGGCGGGGGCGGCGGCGCGTACGAACCCGCCGGGCTGACGGGGGGCGGAACCTGTTGCGCGGCTGCGCGCCTGACCACGTTCATGACCTGTTGGCGGACCGCCGGGTTGGACCGGATGTCGATGGTGCCGTTCATCGGCACGCCGTTGGCCTTGAGGATCTGCAGGATCTCCATCAGTGGGCCTGCCTGCCCGGAAAGATCATAGGTGCGGTTGCCATCCTCCGCCAACGTGAACTGTGCTGGCACCATGCCACCAACCAAAGCGCTTCGGTTCCAGTCGATTTGGTACTGATTGGTCGCAGGGTCCACCAGCACGACCAGCTTGCGTCCGGTGATCAGAGGCAGCCTGGTGACCGAAGCGATTACCCTGTCCTGAGCGTCGAAGGGGGTGAGCCCGGGCCCTTCGATGTGCAGGTTGACCTTCACCAGCGGTTGTTCGTTGATCCTGGTGCCCGTCTCGCCGATGCCCGTGACTTGAGCAAGCGCCAACACCCCGTTGGCCTCGAGCATGCTCGTCTTCGCATCGGACTTGGCCCCGTAGTTCGCCAGTGCCAGAGCGATCAGGATGTCTGCCGCCGTGATGAACAGACCCACGTAGAGCATCCAACCCAGGACGTTGCCGAACATCCCCCGGCCGATTACGAAGTACACGCCCAAGAAGATCGGGCCGACGAGCCCACCGCACAGCAGCACCATCAGCTGCGCCTTTACGTAACGCCCCAACATTGCCACGCTCCTCGTCAGCCAGCGGCTTTGCAGGTCAGACTATCGTCAACGGCGCGAATTTCGGCTCGATTGTCCGCCTGGGTGCTAGCTGATGGCTCCGTCGGGGATCTCGACGATGATGAACGAGAAGTTGTCGTGGGCGCCGTTCTCGCGTGTCGTGGCGATGATGTCGGCGGCGCAGTCGTCGAGGTCGGATTGACGAACCGTCGTGCTCAGTTGCTCGGGCGTCATCACCCCGCTGACTCCATCGGAGCACATCAGGTACGTCCCGGCCGCTAGGGGAAGCACCTTCACGTGCGGCTCCACCGCCAGGTACTGACCGAGCGACTGCGTGATGATGTTCGTCGGCCTGCCGTTGGAATCGAAGACCGAGTCGTCGATCGAGATTTGGGACAGGACACCGTCGGTGATGGAGAAGACCGGACTGTCGCCGACGTTGAACACGACGATGCCGTCGTCGATGATGCACAGTCCGGCGACGGTCGTTCCCAGCCCCCGCAGGTCGGCGTCCGCTCCGATCGCTCGCACCTGTTCGCTGGCCTCGATCAGCGTCGTCGCCACGTCCTCTTCGGTGCGCCAGCTCGTCGATTGCTCGGCGATGACGGTCAGTGCCACTCGGCTGGCTAGATCGCCCCCGACGTGGCCGCCCATGCCGTCGGCGACGGCACAGACGAACGGAGTCGTTGGCGCGAAATCCATTGTGACGAGCGATCCTTCACGCGTCTGGCTGATCCAGCCCGCCACCAGGATGGCGTCCTCATTGCGCTTTCGCACCAGCCCGACGTCACTGAACGCGCGTACGTTGATAACGGACAATCCACACCACCCTTCCCGATTCACCTGTTCAGCACGCTCATCGTGCCAGACGGTGGGCGTTTTGCAGCGGAGTGCGTTCACAATATGAAAGCGGCGCTCACCCTTTCGGATGAGCGCCGCTTTGCGACTAGATTCAGATCACTTGATGATCTTGGTAACGCGGCCTGCGCCGACGGTCTTGCCGCCCTCGCGGATCGCGAACCGCAGACCCTCGTCCATCGCGACGGGCTGGATCAGCTTGACGCCGATGTCGACGTTGTCGCCGGGCATCACGATGTCGGTGCCCTCGGGAAGGGTCACGACGCCGGTCACGTCCGTGGTACGGAAGTAGAACTGCGGCCGGTAGTTCGACAGGAACGGCTTGTGACGGCCGCCTTCTTCCTTCGACAGGATGTAGACGCTGCCCTCGAACTCGGTGTGCGGCGTGGTGGTGCCGGGCTTGACCACGACCTGGCCACGCTCGACGTCCTCGCGCTTCACACCACGGATCAGCAGGCCGACGTTGTCGCCCGCCTGGCCCTGATCCAGCAGCTTGCGGAACATCTCAACGCCGGTGACCGTGGTCTTGGTGACGGTCGGCTTGATGCCGACGATCTCGACCTCTTCGTTGACGTTGACAACGCCGCGCTCCACACGACCGGTGACGACGGTGCCACGACCGGTGATCGTGAAGACGTCCTCGACGGGCATGAGGAAGGGCTTGTCGGTCTCGCGGATCGGGTCCGGAACCGACTCGTCGACGGCATCCATCAGGTCCTCGACGGACTTGACCCACTTCGGGTCACCCTCGAGCGCCTTGAGCGCCGAGACCTGGATGACCGGGGCTTCCTCGTCGAACTCCTGGGCGGCCAGCAGTTCGCGGACCTCCATCTCGACGAGCTCGAGGAGCTCCTCGTCCTCGACCATGTCGGCCTTGTTCAACGCGACCAGGATGTAGGGCACGCCGACCTGACGAGCGAGCAGCACGTGCTCCTTCGTCTGGGGCATTGGGCCGTCGGTCGCGGCGACCACCAGGATTGCGCCGTCCATCTGGGCGGCACCGGTGATCATGTTCTTGATGTAGTCCGCGTGACCGGGGGCATCGACGTGGGCGTAGTGACGCTTCTCCGTCTGGTACTCAACATGCGAGATGTTGATCGTGATGCCACGCTCACGCTCTTCGGGCGCATTGTCGATCTGGTCGAATGCGCGCGATTCGTTCAACGTCGGGTACTTGTCGTGCAGAACCTTGGTGATTGCTGCGGTCAACGTGGTCTTGCCGTGGTCAACGTGACCAATGGTCCCGATGTTGACGTGCGGCTTGTTCCGCTCGAACTTCGCCTTCGCCACTTCTGTGTCCTCCTGGACTTTGTTGGTGCTTGTTTAAAGGTAGGTCTGTTTTCAGTTGTGTCGTCGCCGCTGGGGCGCCGGGACTTCAGATAACTTTCAGCTGACTACTGTCCCGTTGCCTTGGCGATGATTTCCTTCGACACGTTCGCCGGAACTTCGGCGTACGAATCGAACACCATAGAGTAGTTCGCCCGGCCCTGGGTCTTCGACCTGAGGTCGCCGACGTAGCCGAACATCTCCGACAGCGGCACAGTCGCCCGCACGACGCGGGCACCACTGCGCTCCTCCATGGCTTGAATCTGACCACGGCGGGAGTTCAGGTCGCCGATCACTTCGCCCATGTAATCCTCGGGCGTGGTGACCTCGACGGCCATGACCGGTTCCAGGATGGTCGGCTGCGCTTGTGCGGCAGCCTTCTTCAGCACCTGAGAGCCGGCGATCTTGAATGCCATTTCCGACGAGTCGACGTCGTGGTACGCACCGTCGAGCAGGGTGAGCTTGACGTTCACCAGCGGGTAGCCGGCGAGCACGCCGTACTGCATGGCGTCCTGCGCACCGGCATCCACCGACGGGATGTACTCACGCGGGATGCGACCGCCGCTGACCTTGTTGTCGAACTCGTAGGTCGCACCATCCTCGCCGGTGAACGGCTCGATGCTGACGAGAACCTTCGCGAACTGGCCGGAGCCACCGGTCTGCTTCTTGTGCGTGAACTCGACCTTCTCGACCTTGCGCTTGATGGTCTCCTTGTAGGCGACCTGCGGCTTGCCGACGTTGGCCTCGACCTTGAACTCGCGACGCATGCGGTCGACGAGGATGTCGAGGTGAAGCTCGCCCATGCCGCCGATGACGGTCTGGCCGGTCTCGGAGTCCTGGTGGACCTTGAAGGTCGGGTCTTCCTCGGCGAGCTTCTGGATGGCCAGGGACAGCTTCTCCTGGTCGCTCTTCGTCTTGGGCTCGATGGCCACCTCGATCACTGGATCGGGGAAGGTCATCGACTCGAGAACGACCTGCTGCTGCGAGTCACTCAGCGTGTCACCGGTGGTGGTGTCCTTCAGACCGATCACGGCGTAGATGTGGCCCGCCGCGGCCGTCTCGACCGGGTTCTCCTTGTTGGAGTGCATCTGGAAGAGCTTGCCAAGACGCTCCTTCTTGCCCTTGGTCGCGTTGATGACCTGGGCGCCGGAGTCGACCTTGCCCGAGTAGACGCGCACGTAGGTGAGCTTGCCGAAGAACGGGTGGGTGGCAACCTTGAACGCCAGCGCCGAGAACGGCTCCGTCGTCGACGGCTTGCGGGTGACCAACTCGTCTTCCTTGCCCGGCACGTGTCCGGTCACGGACTCGACGTCCAGCGGCGAGGGCAGGTAGTCGATCACGGCGTCGAGCATGGGCTGAACGCCCTTGTTCTTGAACGCACTGCCGCACAGCACCGGGTAGATCTCGGAGTTGACGGTCAGCTTGCGGATCGCGCCCTTGATCTCCTCGACCGTGAGTGATTCGCCGCCGAAGTACTTCTCCAGAAGGGCCTCGTCGGTCTCGGCGACCGTTTCGAGCAACTTGGTGCGGTACTCGTCGGCGATTTCCTGGAGCTCGGCCGGGATGTCGATGGTCTCGTAGGTCTCACCGAGCTTGGTCTCGCCACGCCAGACCTTGGCCTTCATCTCGACCAGGTCGACGATGCCCTCGAAGTCGCCCTCGGAACCAATGGGCAGCTGAATCGGCAGCGCCCGAGCGCCGAGGCGCTCCTCGATGGTGCGGACGGTGAAGTAGAAGTCGGCACCGATCTTGTCCATCTTGTTGACGAAGCAGATGCGCGGCACGTCGTACTTGTCGGCCTGACGCCAGACCTGCTCGGACTGCGGCTCCACGCCTTCCTTGCCGTCGAAGACGGCGACGGCGCCATCGAGCACACGCAGGCTTCGCTCCACCTCGACGGTGAAGTCGACGTGCCCGGGGGTGTCGATGATGTTGATCTGGTTGCCGTCCCAGAAGCAGGTGGTAGCGGCCGAGGTAATGGTGATACCCCGCTCCTGCTCCTGCTCCATCCAGTCCATCGTGGCGGCGCCGTCGTGCACCTCACCGATCTTGTAGCTGATACCGGTGTAGTAGAGGATGCGCTCGGTCGTCGTCGTCTTACCGGCATCGATGTGCGCCATGATGCCGATATTGCGGACCTTGGTCAGGTCGGTGAGCACGTCCTGTGCCACGGCGTCTTCCCACTCTTTCTTGCTTGTTGGTTGTTGA